>JAUIKE010000053.1 GCA_030430845.1 Bacteroidia bacterium
TACCGTAGGTGACTCAAAAGGATTTCGCTCTACGATCAGGCCGGCAGGTTTATTAATAAGCAGCCAATTTTTATTTTCCTCTAAAATACTCAATGACAACCCTTTATAAGACAAAATTACTTTTTTTGTATAAGTGAAAAAACAAGATTTCAGCTTTTGATTATAATTTATTCGGTCTCCAGCCAGTTATAGTAAAGTCATTATGGCATGATAATTGAATTATTCAAAAGGACTTACTACTGCGAACCTAATTTTAATAACCCATAAACTTACTATGATCATGAATATTTTCGTATTTCTTTTCGCAGGAGCAATGGTTCTGACTTTTATTGCTATCACCCCCCGCACCGTTCGACGATCTGCTCATTCTCCTCAGGGGCTTTATGAAATGAGCGGAGGAAGAGCCGAAAGGGCAGGTGAGCAAAAGCCCAGTACTTTTTTGGTCCTGATCTATACCGTCATTTTCGTGAGTGCCTTACTAACTGCCATGTCTACGATAGCTTAATTGGGTCGGTGATTTTGGGGCTAAGAGACATGACATGTTTAGACATGACATGTCCCTTTGCCCAAGACATGTCATATCTAGTCATGTCATGTGCTGCCTTCTCGTGATACGCCAAAAAAAATAATCCCCCTCCAAAAGCTTCCATCACTGTCTTAGTATCTAGTAAAGGCGAATGTCCATTAACTAATTCATAGTAAGAACTCCATTCATAATCAGGAAATGCCTCTACCAATCCGTGCTTTTGTGGATTATAATTCACATAAAATACTGCCCGGCGAAAATAATCATCATCTATTATCTTCTTTCTTTTAAAAGGACGTTGAAATAGATTCCCATAACGGCCATTTGCCTTATTGAATGCCTTTGTGTATGAAATAAAAAACCTTCTAAAGTACTCACTTACAATGGTTCCATTCGTAATCTTATCAACATCCACTGAAATTTTGACAAGCTCTTCGACAGGCTTCACCTTAATTAAAAAATGGAAGTGATTGGAAAGTAAACAATAAGCATAGGTATCTACCATTGGAGACATATATTGCTGATACCTACTTAAAAAGAACTGCCTGTTTTCATCATCCAAGAACAATTTCTCACCGTTATTCGTTCGGTTATAAACATGGTAAATACCACCACTATGGAGTGGCAACTCGTGATGTGCTTTCATTAAAGTTGGTTTTTATTAGAGTCAATAATTATTTATAACAATATACTTACAAAATGTTAAAAAAGCAAGGAAAGGACATGTCATGTCTAGACATGACATGTCTTGCAAGCACACCCCAACTCGGCCTCGCCTTCTCAGGCGGCGGCGCCCTCGGCGCCTACCAAGTCGGCGTCTGGAAAGCCTTACAGGAATTGAACCTTACTCAATATATCCAAATCATCGCCGGTACTTCCATCGGTGCCATCAACGGAGCCCTGATCGTTCAGGGAGACTTCGAAGAATTAGAACAGATGTGGAGAGAAATGGCTCCCCATAATATTTTCCAATCCTTCCAGTCGCTTTCCAACTCTAAGGAGATGACGACCACCCATTATTGGCAACTAGTCAAAGAATTAATCACCAAAGGCCGAATCGATATCAGCCCATTCAAAACTCTATTAAGGTCTACCATCGACGAAAACCGAATCCGGAAAGCTCCCATTGAATTTGCCCTAAACGTGTGGAATGTATTCAAGTTCAAAGGTGAACAATACCTGATCAGCGAAATCCCGGACGGGCAATTAGTCGATTATATCCTGGCCAGCGCCAGCTTCCCCTTCTTTTGGCCCCATGAAATAGAAGGTCAACATTATCTCGACGGTGGCATCGACCTCAACCTACCCATTGATATTCCCTTTGATAAATCTTCCATCAACCATGTCATCGCCGTCGATGTAGCTACCTTTCTGAAATACCGCCCCAAACAACTCCTGAAAGTACTCCAGCATAAAAAAAACTTAACGCTTATCCGCCCTTCTAAAACCATCGGCACTCCCATGACCTTCTCTTCCTCAATTGCTACCCAACAAATCGAATTGGGCTATCAAGATGCCCTCAGCCAGTTAACACCCCTACTTCCTAAACAAACCTAACTAGCATCCTTCCCCACTCGACCTTCGACCTTCGACCTTCCCTCACCACCGAAGTTTTAACGAAGGTGGTTCTCTTCCTTCAAACCTCATTTTTTCTTACCTTTGTTATCGTTACCTAACTATCTGTCAAGTCTGATTCCAGATGTAATCTCCGTTAATTTTAATTGAATGCAAATTTTTTCTGCCATGGTGAGTTGATTTTCCACCGATGCTAAATAGATTTTCAGAAAAACCCAAAATATTCGTTATGAAAACCAGCCATTTATCCCTTTTCCTACTACTTACGTTCTTCCTGCTTCCTCGATTAGGGCAATGCCAGTTATTTGGCCCTTCCTTTTCCGCTTGTGTGCTAAAAGCACCGACCAAGCGCCTGGAAGATGTTCAAAAAATAGCGATCCTCAAATTTGATAACGAAAGCAATTTCATTATCAGAAAATTAGGGGCCGACTTTGGCGACCGCCTGCCTGATTTTATGACCGCAGAGCTAATTAAAGATTATCGCGGTGCCGTCGAACGTAAGATCTATATGAACAAAATCCCCACCAACGTTTTCAGCGTGGTGGAGAGAAACCAAATCGATATCATCCTTCAAGAACAGGGCCTTTCCGTAAGCGGAGCCATCGATGAATCTAAAGCAGTGGACATCGGGAAACTGCTGGGCGTAGATGCCATGGTCCTTGGAGCCTTATCCTATAATTATGAAGATGAAACCTATACCCGCGATTCCAAAAAGAAAGATGGCACAGTTGAGGTTACTTATTATCGCAACCGAAAGTTAAATGCCTCTGCCAGTATGAAGATCGTATCTGTCCAAACCGGCGAGATTCTCGGAACCACGAATGAAAGAGTCTCCAAAACAGACCTGGCCAGCAGCAAGAAAGGATACCCGGGTACTTCAGCAGTCAAATCCCCTGAATCCCTGGCCGAAAATGCTTATAAGGACATCGCCCTGAAACTGGTGAATTATTTCGCTCCCTATTACGAAACCACCGCCATCAACCTTCGAAAGGTAAAATTTAAGGACTTCAAAAAAGATGCTAAAGAAGCCAACAAACTGCTCCAGCAAGGAGATATAGACAAGGGATATGCGATGTATAAAACCATTTATGACGCTGACAGCTATAACCCCATCGCCGCCTATAATCTGGGAGCCATACATGAGGCCGTCGGCAATTTTAAGGAGGCCAAAAAATATTACGATATTGCTTATCAATTGGAAAGTGATACCAAGGCTTTTGAAAAAGCCAGCCAAGATGCACAAGAATATGCCGATATGATGGCAGATTTCGAGGCCGTCGGTATAAACATCGAGCCTTATGAATTTGATAAATCAGAAAAAACGCTGGCAGATCAGGTAGAAGTAAAAGGATCCAGTAGTTCTAGAATTGCCATCTTCAGTGCTCCGGATAACAAATCAGAGGTTCTGGCCAAGGTTCCCGGAGGAGTCGATCTGCCCATTATCGAAAAAATGAAGGGATGGTATAAAGTACGAATGATTACCGGAGCAGAAGGCTACCTTCCGGAAAAGGATGGAAAAGAAAAATAAAATCAAACAACCAATGAAAGCAAATTTATTTAAAAATCTGGCCGGGCTGATCCTATTTCTGTCCTGTTTTTCAGCACAAGCCCAGGCCCCGGTTTGGGTGCAGGAAAGCCAGCGGAATCTCAGATATCCCTCCGGCACCTATCTGACCGGATTTTCGGTAGCTAAAAACACATTAAACGAGGCTGGTGATGAGTTTATGAACAAGCTGGTAGAAGTGGCCCGAACAGAGCTCATTAACTCCATCTATACCAATTTGCAGAGCTTGTCGTCCCTCAACATTGAAAATAAAAATACCCGCACTAATGAAGTATACCGCCTGAAAACAGCCTCTTTTTCCAAGGCAAGTTTGAGTGGCTTGGAAATTAAAAAACATTACGATACGGCCAATAAAACGGCCTATGCTTTTGCCTTTGCACGCAAAGCAGAAGTAGCAGACTATAACCGAAGGCTTATCGACGAAAATAAAACCAAGATCGAAGCAGCCATCCAGCGCGGCCAAAGTTTTAAGACTGCCGGCAATGTCCAACAAGCCCTCAAAGCTTATTATGAGGGCCTTACCTTGCTAAGAAATGTCGAAACGGCTCAATCCGTCCTGCTGGCCCTCAATGTAGATATTGCTCAGTTGCCCCACCGCGAAAGTTTCAATCAGTACGCCGTCAGCATAACTCAGGAAATTGAAAATTTACAGAAAAGTAACCACCTCAAACTGGATGATGCCGCCTATTTCCTGGCCTACGGCCTTTTGTTACAACTGGGAAAAACAGATCAGACGTTTATAGTAGAGCCTTTTACATATCAAAACAAAGGCTTTGAAAGTCCTTTCTCTCTTCAGTTAAGTACCCTGGTAAAAAATCAATTGGTCGAAGCCGGCCAGTACGCCGTTCGCGAAAATAACGGAGAAGAGCATGTCGAAGACCAGTTGCAGATAAAAGGCTCGTACTGGGTGGATGGATCAAAAATTCGCATAGTAGCCCTGGCAGAAGAGGCACAAGACGGAGTCATTAAGGCAAGTGCAGAAGCAGCCCTGCCCTTACAGCAAGTTTCACAGAGCGAACAAGGCATTATCCCTGCGGTCATCCAAAAAGTTGAGCAGCTACAAAGTATACGGCTGAAGGCTCTGAATCCAAGAATAGAAGGGAAGCTTAGGCAAATGGAGCGCTTTCCCGCAAAGGTTCAGTTGACCCAAAGCGAAGGAGCCTTGCGTTTTACAGATATTCCCCTCGTCTATGTCATACCTTCAAGTGGTCAGGTACTGGCCCGCGCCAGAACGAATCAGGAAGGAATAGCTTCCGGTATTCTTCACCAATTGGGAGCTTCCAATAAGATCCAATTTGTAGAGGCCATGATTGATATCCCCGGCTTCCTGCTATTATCACCTGAAGATCCCCGGCTTGATCAGTTAATCGCAGCCATACCAACAGAAAAAGTGCGGTTCATGCTAAAGATCGGCGGCCTGGCCGTTCAATTGGAAGCCAACGAACTGGATGCGAATGGCCGGGAAATGCAAACACCCTTTCTGGGGCCAAAAATAAAAAACACCCTGTTAAAAAATGGATATTCCTTTACGGAAGATTATAGCCAGGCCGACCTATACATAAATATTCAAGCTATCGCCAAGGAAGGAAAAAGCTTTGGTGGTTTGTATTTTTCATACATTGACGCTACTATTTCTGTAGTGGACTTAAAGTCTGGTGAAGAAGTCTATAGCAATACTTTCGAGAGTGTCAAAGGCGGGGGCGGCACCTATGAACAAGCGACCGTTAAGGCATTTCAAAACGTAGCAGAGACCATCACCTCAGACCTCGAGGACCGACTTAAACAATGAGCCATGAAAATTCAACATTTTAAAATGCAGCTGGTCAACAAGATACTTGAAATCGACGACCCTGATTTACTCGCTACTTTGCGCAAAATCATCGATCTGCACGAACAGGCAGGAAATCCCCCCCTATCCTTCCCCGAAACGCCGGATCAAAATTTGCAGGATGGAGAGCTCGAAGAACTGAAAAAAGATATTGATGAAGTATTTGGTCAATAAACCCGGCAAGCCGGATTTATTAGCCATTTTAAGCTGATATCTACCTATCTTTGCTTAAAGAAAATCAAACAATTTTTAAATGTACCAGTATAAATTCATACGTATTGACATTAATTTCTGGACTGGTAAGCCCAGTATCGATTACCGGCAGGTGGTAAGAGAACATGCCGAACAGGGATGGAGACTGGTGCAATTATTTGCCCCTATGAAAAGCGGACAAATGAGCCATCGGTATTATGAGATCATTTTGGAAAAACCGATGGAGGAGGATCTGCCTCCTTATGATTATAAAGACGATATTGTCTAGAACGTTAAATACAAAGAGGAAGTGAAAAAGGCAAAGCCTTTTTCACTTCCTCTTTGTATTAATTACATGAGTATGCAAGACTCTTTCAAGCAGGCTCTGGAAGCCAAAAACAGTATGGATCAGGCGCAGCGACGACTCAAGTTTCTGAATGAAGAAATTTATCGCTCTAATCAGGGCCTGGAGATGCTGGCTAACACCGTCGATAAAGAGTACCTGGACGTACAAGAATTGGAAGAAAAAAAAGTAGTCGGCTTCCTCAAAAAACATAAAAGAGAGAAGGAAGAAAAGCTTGAAAAGGAAAAACAAGAATACCTGGATGCCGTACTTCGGTATAACCAAGCCGTAAAAGAAATAGAATTGCTTGAATTTGAACGCAATGTGCTGCTCGACAAGCTGCTAAAGCGGCCCGAAATCGAAAAAAAATACAAAAAGGAGCTAAAAGTATACGAAGCCTCCCTCAAAGAGGAGGACTCCAAGCTCGGAGAAGCCCTACGAAAGATAGATCAACAGATAGTAAACATTCATCTCAAAAAAAAGGAAATATTAGAGGCACATACCGCTGGTAAAAAATGCCTGGAAACCTTTTGGCTCATCGAACAGCATCTCAATTCTAAATTCCGTCCCGAATATGCCCCTGACCACGGCTTTGTGCCGCCCGGCTGGAACCCAATCGAATATTTTTCGCAGATCGGCCGCCTGGAAAAAGCCCGAAGCAAATTACCGGAAGCCTCCAAACGCCTCAAATGGTTTATCGAACAATTGGGAGATGTTTACTCAGACCCCGAGACCTTCCTGGGTATCAAGTCCCACGAGTTTAAGCGATTTTCCGATTATTTCTTCGAGAGTTATATTGCCGACTGGCGTTTCAGGGACCGCATCAATCAGCTCCATCAAGAGATTACCCGGATTATTCGTATCCTGGAGTCAACCATGGAAGTATTGCGCAGGGAACTCGAAAAAGAAGAAAAAAAATCAGAAGCCCTGGAAGAAGAAAAAACGACCCTAATCAGAATGAAACTTGAATAAGCAGAAGGCCGAATGGTTTCGACCTTGGACCTTCGGCCTTCGACCTTAAAAACACTCTTTGTGATAGGAACAGACATCTATAAAGCCACGCAACTGCTCGAATCCGGAGAATTAGTGGCCATCCCAACCGAAACGGTATACGGACTTGCAGCGAACGCATTGAATGAATCAGCGGTGGTCAAGATCTTTGAAGTCAAAAACCGGCCGTTTTTTGACCCCCTCATCATTCACCTGGCTTCCGTTGACCAAATCAGCGATTATACCCGGAATATTCCGGAAAAAGCCCATCTGCTGGCCCGGCATTTCATGCCTGGTCCTTTAACACTTTTACTGAAAAAGAAAGACATCATACCAGATCTGGTAACAGCCGGCTCTCCCCTGGTAGCCATCAGAATTCCCCGTCATCCTGTTAGCCAGGCACTGCTGGAACAACTTTCGTTTCCACTAGCAGCGCCTAGCGCTAACCCCTTCGGGTACATCAGCCCAACGACTGCCCAACATGTCGAGCAGCAATTAGGCGAGCTCATTCCCTACATTCTGGAGGGCGGGCCTTGTGAAGTAGGCCTCGAAAGTACGATCGTAGGTTTTGAGGATGAGCAAGTCGTTGTGTTTCGTAAAGGAGGTATTCCGATAGAAGCCATTGAATCGGTTGCCGGACAAGCCATCGTTCAAACCCACTCTTCATCTAACCCTAGTTCTCCGGGACGATTGGAAAGTCATTATGCCCCGGCTACTCCGATCGTATTAGGCGATATTCCCGAATTATATAAATCTTATGTCGGAAAAAAAATAGGGATCATCAGTTTTCAGAACCCCTATCCGAACCTCGCCGTATCCGCCAGAGTTATTTTATCAGAACGTGGAGATTACAGCGAGGCGGCCAAAAACCTGTTTTCGGGAATGCGTTGGCTGGACGAGCAGTCCCTGGATGTCATTATTGCTAATTGGGCTCCCGAAGAACATCTCGGCCGGGCTATTAACGATCGCCTAAGCAGAGCAGCAGCGAAGCGAAGTCATTGAAAAAAAGTATTTTAACTGACCGTATATTTACCTTTAAAGCAAACTGTGACTATTGAAAAGATCGTTTCGTCTAAAATAGGACAAGCAGCTGTTTTTCGATTTTTTACTCTTTAATTTTTTAATTATTGGTACTTTTACGGTCTATTGCAGGCCCCAAATACTCTTTAAACAACATCAATACATCAATATTAATTCTGCAAAAAAATTGGTAAAATAAAGCAAGTGAACATTATGAAGTGGACTAATCACCTTTCCATTATATCGCTCTTGGCATTAACTACTGTGTTTCAAGCCTGTGGCCCGGAAGAAACTTCCGAAACCAGCCCCGACAGGATCTTAGGCCGCTGGGAGCTGTCCAACGCTACGCGTAATGGACGTCCGACAGAATCCTTAACTGATCTGTACTTCGAGTTTTTCCTGGATGGTAAAATGACAACCAACATTGGCGGCGCCACCGAAAACGCATCCTATGCGTTGCTCGACAATGAGATCCGTCAGTCGGACAGTCAGTTCGATGTTACTTACGAGATCCAGGACCTGACAGATTCGGTCATGGTGCTAGCTACCGAATTAAGAGGATACTCCTTCCGTTTTAGATTAGCGAAGGCCTTACAGGAAGAATAAGTCTTGAACAGTATGAATAAATCTAGATGGGTGGAAGTATTACTGGTAGAGGTCATCATGTATTTTTTACTTTGGTTATATGATGACTACCTCGCTACCATTTTAAGCCTTATTTTTGGATCGATGTGCCTGCTGGTGCTCATCATTTCCATCATCGTAGAGTTGATAGAACCCTCTAAGGTGCCTCGTTGGTACTTCACTACGATGATCGTATCGATCCTGGCTCCACTAATTGCTATTGGAATTTTTATTGTGATTGGCGGCTAGATAGCATGGTTGAATAGCTAAAAAAGGGGCTGCTTCATCCGCCTCTGGCGGATGAAGCAGCCCCTTTTTTAGCTTTAATTAAAGCTGGGTGCAGCACTATACCGCTCCACGAACTCCTTCATCTCATCTACCATCTCCGGCGAGCCGATCGCAATGGTCGCTCTTTGGTGCAAATGTTTTACTTCCAGGTCTAGAATTCTTTTCAACTGGACCGTCATAGCTTTGCCTCCTGCTTGTTCTACGATATAGGACAATGGGTTACATTCGTACACCAGGCGAAGCTTTCCTTGCGGATATTTTCGAGTATTGGGATATAAGAAAATCCCTCCCTGGAATAAGATCCGGTGAACATCGGCTACCATGGAGCCGATATATCTCAAACGGAGGTTCATATCCGAGCATTGATCAATATAGCGCCTCATCTCCACATCAAACTTCAGATAATAGCCCTGGTTGACAGAATAGTAATTGCCTCTTTTGGGAATTTGAATATCGGTATGAGACAAACAGAACTCGCCGATCGACGGGTCCAGGGTAAATCCGTTTACCCCACGGCCGGTCGTGTAAACCAATAAAGTGGAAGTACCATATAGTACATATCCGGCTGCCACCAGGTCTCCCCCTTTCTGGAGAAAGTCGCCCAATTCACAAGGCCCTTTAGGGTCGCTATGACGCCGGTAAATACCAAAGATGGTTCCAACCGAAACATTGACATCAATATTAGAAGAACCGTCCAGCGGATCAAATACGACTACATATTTCGAGGTTTTGCTGCCAACATTGGGGATGGGAATAAAATCCTCGTTTTCTTCAGAAGCTACTCCTGCGCATTCACCACTATTTTTTAAACAATCAATTAGCTTATCGTTGGCATACAGATCCAGCTTTTGCACTTGATCTCCTGAGGCATTACCTTCCTGGTGTTCGGCCGTGCCGAGTATATTGACGAGGCCTGCTTTATTGACTTCCCGGTTCACGATCTTGGCGGCTACTCCAATATCGCGCAATAATCCAGTCAGTTCTCCGGATGCAAAAGGGAAATCTTTTTGACGGCGGATAATGAACTCATCAAGCGTGACAATTCTGTTTTTCATTCTTTTTAAGTTAAAGGTTTGCTTATAATTTGGTTTGGCTTAAGTGACCAGGCACAGTAGGAAAAATTTTGGGTCGCTTAACTTGTCAAAAATAAAGCCACAAAATAATATTTTGAAAATGCCCATCCAATGATCTTTGCTATATTGAACAAGGTTTTTTAAAAATAGGACTTCTTTTTGCCAGATTCAACTAATTTTGCCCGAATTGGTTAATATGAGTATCTGAACAAATTAATTACCTTCCGTGAAAGAACTGGCCGTCCTCAATAAATTTTTCATTACATATCGCTGGCATTTCCTGCTGGGCATCATTTTCGTATCTCTGTCCAACTACTTCCGAGTCTTACAGCCTCAAATGATCCGGGAAGCACTTGACCTGGTCATCGAAAACCTGGGTATGTATCATAGGATGGAAGGCTTTGACCTGCAAAAGGATTTCATCCGCATCATCAGCGGCAACCTACTGTTCTTCGGAGGGCTTGTTCTGTTGTTGGCCCTGATCATGGGGGTTTTTATGTACCTGATGCGGCAAACCATCATTGTCATGTCGCGCCTGATCGAGTATGATATGCGCAAGGAGATCTTCGATCATTATGAATCTTTGGACATTGCTTTTTACAAAAGAAACAATACCGGCGACCTCATGGCCCGGATCACTGAAGATGTAACGAAAGTACGAATGTACCTTGGGCCCGCTGTGCTGTACGGCATCAACCTCGTATCCTTATTCATCATGGTGATCTATTCTATGCTGAATGTAAGTGTCGAACTAACCTTATACTGCCTGGCTCCCTTGCCTATTCTATCTGTTTCTATCTACTACGTCAGCAACCTGATCAACAAACGCAGTACCATCATTCAACAACAGCTCTCTACCCTGAACAGTACCGCTCAGGAAGTATATTCCGGCATCCGGGTAGTAAAAGCCTATGTTCAGGAATGGGCCATGGTTCGGCATTTTTCTGCCCAAAGCGAAGACTACAAGCAAAAATCTCTTAATTTGATTCAGGTGAATGCCTTTTTTTTCCCTCTCATGATCCTGCTAATCGGTATCAGTACCCTACTGACGGTTTATGTCGGCGGTCTTCAAGTTGTAAAGGGTACTATTACACCAGGAAATATTGCCGAATTTGTCATCTACGTCAATATGCTCACCTGGCCTGTAACCGCCATCGGCTGGATCGCCTCCATTATCCAGCAGGCTGCTGCCTCCCAGAAAAGAATCAACGAATTTCTGGATACCAAACCCAGTCTCGTAAACAAGGTTCAGGAGGATCAACCCCTCAAAGGTCATATCCATTTTGACAAGGTGTCCTTCACCTATCCGGATACCGGTATCCAAGCCCTGAAAGATGTTTCCTTTGAATTGAAACCTGGCCAGAAAATGGCCATTGTCGGGAAAACCGGCTCCGGCAAATCTACTATTGCCGACCTGCTCGTACGAATGTATGATATCAGCAGCGGACACATTTACCTGGATGGGAAAGACCTCCGGGAACATGATCTGGCCAATATCCGAAGACGGGTCGGCTATGTGCCTCAGGATATTTTTCTTTTCTCAGACACCATTTTCAAAAATATTGCCTTCGGTAAATTAGATGCCGAAAAGGAGGAAGTTGAAAAATATGCAAAATATGCATCTATCTATGAAGACATTTCCGAACTACAGGATGGGTTTCAAACGATGGTCGGTGAACGTGGCGTCACCCTCTCCGGCGGGCAAAAACAGCGCGTCTCCATCGCCCGTGCCCTCATCAAACAACCCGATATGATCATCCTCGATGATTGCCTCTCAGCTGTCGACACCAAAACCGAAAAGCAGATCCTGAGCTACTTTGATGAAGCCCTGGCCGATAAAACAGCCATTATCATTACTCACCGAATTTATTCCCATCTGCAATTCGATAAAATTCTGGTGGTCGAAGATGGCCGCATTGCCCAGCAAGGTACCCACCTCGAATTGATTAGCCGGCCTGGTTACTACGCTGACCTCTACGAAAAACAGACTCTGGAAGAAGAAAATAACTGATAGAGAAGGAGCTGGAACTGACCAGACGTGTAAAATTAATATTTTCACCCCTGGCAGGGGTGAAAATATTATTAAATTTTATCGTTCATAGCTATACCGCCTCTTCTCTATCAATTGTTTTCTTGTTTTTTTTGAATTTATCCGCAAATAATTACTTTTGTGATACTTGGGTTAAAATTTTTTTACCAAAATTCTTCAAGAAGTGGATAACGAGAGAAACCAAAGAAGATTCGAGAGTGTGCATTCTGTTAAAGTTCGTGCCGGGAAAAGAAGGACCTACTTTTTTGACGTGCGCAAAACCAAGGGAGATGACTACTACCTGACCCTAACGGAGAGTACTAAAAAATTCAACGGTGATGGCTATGAGCGCCACAAACTCTTCCTGTACAAAGAAGATTTCAACCGTTTCCTGGCTGGGCTCGAAGAAGTGATCGAACATGTAAAAACAGAATTGATGCCTGATTACGATTATGACGAGTACACTCGCCGCCATGAGGAGTATGAGGCCAGACTGAACAGTGAAGATGACATCTCCGATATCGAAGCATCAGACGACATAGCTGACGCTGACGAGGAGCCCGAGATCAAGACGGAAGACGATATGTCCTGGTAAATGATTTTCTTTTTGGAATCTGTTTAAAGCCCACGCGAGTTTTAAACAGCTTCCAATTCTTTTGCCATACCTAAAAAATATATTGACTCAGTCGTAGTCAGTTGCCGTCCCTGCCTTCTCGCCTTGAGGCGGATTCGGCAGGCAGGAATGTCAAAAAAAGCCTTGCCATATATCAGGATTCTTTGCATTTAGCTTTATTTTGAAAAAAAAAGTTATATGCGATCAATCATTCAACTGCTGGCCTTATTTCTGTTATTTTCTTCTTGCCAAAATTCAACAGATTCCCAAGCCTTTCAATCTTTTGTTGACCAAAACGGCCCTCAGGTAGACCTCTGGATCACCAACGGCCAGGTTTTCTCCGGATTACAAGCTCCTCTGGAAAATATAGATCTCCTGATCAAAGACGGCACGATCGTTTACAAAGGCTGGGTAGATTCAAGCCTCCTTCAGCCTGCCCAAATCATCGATGCTGCTGGGGCCGTCGTCAGCCCGGGCTTCATCGATCCACATGCACACGGGAACCCGATGCGAACCCCCGAATTCGACAACTTCCTGGCGATGGGCGTCACTACCATCTTCCTCGGGCAGGATGGCTCCAGTCCTAGCAATGATCCCCTCTCTCAATGGATGGACAAAGTAGATTCCCTGGCTTTGGGTGTCAATATTGCTACCTTCGTAGGTCATGGTTCCTTAAGACGAATATCCGGTGTGAACTTCGACTCTGTACCCAGTGCTGAAGGCATGCAAAAAATGGAACAATTGCTCGAGAGCGGACTTAAGGATGGAGCTTACGGAATGAGTATGGGGCTGGAATATAATCCCGGTTCTTTTGCCCAGACTGATGAACTGAACCGCCTGGCCAGGGTCGTCGGTCAATATGATGGCCTCATCACCAGCCATGTACGCAACGAGGATGACGACGCTCTGGAAGCATCCATCAAAGAGCTGATCCAACAAGCAGAATTTTGTCCAGTCAATGTATCACACATGAAATCGGTCTATGGTAAAGGGAGCAAACGAGCAGAAGAACTCCTCCAACTCCTGCACACGCCCGCCAATTACCGTATCACGGCCGACGTTTATCCCTACACCGCCAGTTTTACAGGCATCGGCATCGTTTTCCCCGACTGGGCGAAAGGGCCGAATAATTACGAGCAGGTGAAAAAACAACGTCGCCGGGAATTACTCGATTTTCTCCGTGCCAAGGTCATGGCTCGTAACGGACCGGAAGCAACTTTGCTCGGTACTGGCGATTACCGGGGTAAGACCCTGGCCCAGCTCAGTAAAGAGCAAAACCGTCCTTTTGAAGAGATCCTGCTAGATATCGGGCCAAGAGGAGCCTCCGGCGCTTACTTTGTCATGGATGAGGCCCTCCAAAACCGTTTGATCCGGGACAGCCTTGTGATGATCTGCTCTGATGGCAGTCCTACCATGAATCACCCGCGTGGCTACGGAAGCTTCTCCAAGATCATTGAGGAAATGGTGGTCCGTGACAGTTTACTAACACTTCCCGAAGCCATTTACAAAATGAGTGTGCAAACGGCTCGCGTATACGGCCTGACTGACCGAGGAGGCTTATCTGTTGGAAAAAAAGCAGATATCGTTATTTTCCAGCCGGAAGAGGTAAAAGCAAAAGCAGCATTCTCTTCACCTCATACCTTATCGGAAGGTTTTCATTATGTAGTGGTCAATGGAGAGACTACGATAGATAAGGGCGTTAGAACAAATGCACAAAACGGTACCGTTCTAAGAAAAAGCTACTAGGGTTTAGTTTGTAAAAAGCTTGCGCAATACTTAAATATTAGGTATTGCGCAAGAAAATGGGTTCTAGGTGTTATTCGAGTGGTTTTATTCGTACCATCTCGAAAAGATGTTTTTGTGTTTAAATTTTACTTTGGTCCAATTGTACGCTAGCGTGTGATTTCATTCTGTAATTTTTATGCTTGTTCAGACCGTATAAGGATATGAATAAAAACAGATTAATGTTTTAGTTACCTACTCAAGTGTTTTAGTAGAATGAACAATTTAGGAAAAACTCACTTTAGCTATGTGTGCAAGCAAAACAAACAGATAAATTTAATTAACTAACAATCAATCAATTACGTGTCTCACTAGGTGATTCGCCAAATTCCTCCAGGTAAGCCTGGTCAAACCAGGAGAGGCTCTCAAAACCGCTCATCCAAGCTACTTCTGAGACGGGTAATCCTGTAGTTTGAAGCATTTCCCTGGCCTGCTTCAGACGGAAGGAACGCATATATCTGGACAGAGACTGACCCGTAAGGGCCTTCAGCTTGCGATACAACTGAGAGCGGCTCAAGCCGGCTTCCCGGGCAAGGTGGTGAGTGTTAAACCCACTTTCATCCAGATGCCGCAATATGATCTGGTTAATCTTCTCCAGAAACAGTTGTTCCGGATCTGTAGGGTTGGGCTGAATGGCTCCCTGGAAGTGGGTCTGCAGGCGACTTCGCATCTGGAGAAAATTATCGAGCCGGAGCAATAGTTCCTTTTTGTCGAAGGGTTTGATCAGGTACGCATCTGCCCCGGTGGCCAAGCCTTTTAGTTTATCAGCCTGTGTAGCCTTAGCCGTAAGCATTAAAATGGGTATATGGCTGGTCCGTTCATCGGCCTTCAGTGTTTTAACAACCTCAAAACCATCCATGCCTGGCATCATCACATCAGAAACAATGACATCCGGGATCAGTTCAATGGCTTTGTCCACACCCGACTGACCATTCTGACAAGTCTCGATCCTCCATCCTTCCCCCAAACAGGTTTGCAAGTAATACAATACATCCACGTTATCTTCGATGAGCAAAGCCAGCGGCAGCTCGTCGTTTTCATGCTCTATCATTGATGACCAGCCGGCATCCTGCCTCCCCGTGGATATCCAGGCTGTTTGAATGTCCGGATACGCAGGTACTTCCGGAGTTGCCGCCTGGCGGCTTACAGGTAATGTAAAAATAAAAGTCGTTCCTTTCCCCGGTTGGCTTTTTACCTTAACATGGCCATCCATCAATTCAACCAGCTCTTTTACAAGTGCCAAACCAATACCGGCTCCCTGCTGCATAAATTGAGTATTCGTTTTTTTATGTTGTGGAGAGGACGCATAAAAACGGTCAAAAACATGAGGCAGTTTTTCCGGAACGATGCCTTCTCCATTATCTTTGACCTTTATTTCCAATTGTTTCTTATCTTTTTCTTCTATGACCTTGGCCACCACCAATATCTTCCCATATTCAGGCGTGAAGCGAAAGGCGTTTGATAAGAGGTTAGTGAGAATACGTTGTAATAGATCAGGGTCAAAATCCATCTCAAAATGATCCGATTCTGAATAAAATTGAAGGCCTGTTTTTTGCGTCAGCGCAAAAGAATGGAAACTGTCTACCAGCATTCGCATAAATCCAATCACATCGTCTTTGACCATCTTGATCTGCAATTGGCCGACATCTACCCTTGCCAGATCAAGCAGTTGATTGACCAGTTCCAGCAGATCCTTTCCATTTTTACGGATCAGTTGCAGCCGCTGTGTTAGATTCACTGTGGCATCCCGTTCAATTTCATCGGTCAGTCCCAACAAAACGGTCAGTGGCGTTCTAAATTCATGAGTAATATTCGTAAAAAAGCGGTTTTTAACTTCATCCAACTCTTTCAGTCGCTCGGCCTCTAGTTGCTCCATCAACAGTTTTTGCTGTAAAGCCCTTCGGCGCTTTCGGAATTGGTAAATTTGATACAAAATGAATAAGGCTATTAAGATATACGCCAGATAAGCCCAGATGGTGCGATACCAGGGAGGCGCAATGCTAATTTGAAGCCTCTTGGGCTCTTTGGTCCATTCCCCTTGCCCATTCGTGGCCAGCACTTCAAAAACATATTGACCTGGAGGCACCTGGGTATAACGAATACGGCCTTCCTCGAGATCTACCCAGTCTTGCTCATACTCACGCAGCCTCACCCGATATCGATTACGCCCTTTGCTCCAGTAATCAGTCGCTACAAATTGTAACTCGAAAGTGTTTTCCCACGATTTAAGCTTAATGCGGCTGAGTTCTCCAATATAGGAACCATCGTACCCGTCCTGCCCCTCTATGTCTAGCCCTGTCAAATGAACGGATGGCAGAGAAGGATTCCCATCTAAGGGAAGATTAAATTGATTAAAGCCCTTGGTGCCACCAAAGAAAAATTCCCCACGGCTGGTTCTTAAGTAGGCATTCGTGTTGAATTCATACCCCTGTATGTTGTCCTCCAGGCCATAAGTTTTTATCAACCCAGTTTTCGGATCTAATTGAGCAATTCCCCGATTGGTGCTCATCCAGATTTTTCCGGTTTTATCCCAAAGAAGCCCGTAAATATAATCGCTGGGGAGCCCTTCGTTTCGGGTGTATCTGCCTAAAACTTCCACCTCTGAAAAATCAGCAGATGGTTTTGTTTTTAACACCCCCTTATTAGTCGCCAACCACAGCAAACTATCTCCCTCAGGAGCAAAATGTTTGACGTAAAGGTAGTCAATGAACTGGGATGGCCTGGCCTTAGACTGTCCATTGTTCAGCCATTCTCGATAATTGAATACACTGCACCCACGAATGTACTCCGATACAAGTAGGAAGTCGCCATACTGTTCTATATCCCCCAGAGATAAGCCTTCAAAACCATTCACCGAGTAGGCCCGTGTTTCTCCGGGAGGAATATAAAACAAGCCGGCAGAGGTCGTAACAAATAAGAACCCCTCCGGGGTCTCCTTCATATCCCAGAATTCGTGTGCAGGGTTATTTAAACTAAATGGAATGCCATTTTCTACCCTTCGGAAATCCTTTCCATCTTCAGAAAAGAACAGCCCGTAATAGGTTCCGGCCCAAATCCGGCCCTTCTTATCAAAATGGATAAACGAAGCATGGTTTTCAGAAAGCCCATCCGCGCCAAATGGAGAGATCTGCCGAATCAGTCGTTTTTGTACCGGGTCAAAAATAATTACTCCGTCTTTATTGGTCCCAATCCAAATATCACCGCTGGGGGATTCCGCAAAACAACGAATGCCGGCAGAGCTGAGTCCTAAAGATTCAAAAAACAACTCCCCATAACGCTGAAAACCATTAAAATCCGGAAATAATAAGTCGATCCCATTCGGGTCCGTATTGACCCAAACCAAGCCTTCATCATCTATATAAATGGTAGGAACTGAAGTTCCACTAAGTAGGGTATTCTGGGTATCTAAATGTCCCAACACCCCTGCTCCGGGCCGAAAGAGGTACAAACCGGAATAGTTAGTACCGAGGTATAACAAAGCATTCGGCGCTTCCTGGATATCAGAAATCGAAATAGAGGAATCAAGTGGGTAGGAAGTCCATTCTTCAGAACGAGGGTCCAGGTGTATCAATTCACCATTGCCCCCCAGCCAGATCGTCCCATCTGATGCCGGACGATGGCAGGTGAAGGCCATAGGAGGGCCAAGTGCCTCAGCAACCTCGTCTGTAAAATAATAATCAAATTGCCCACCAGAAGGATCCAGGCGAATCAGCCCCTGCCAATTCCTTATCCAGATCTTTCCGTCCGCTCCCATCAGGGTCGAATTGATGATGGAACTAGTACCCTGATACAGAAAAGTATCGCTCACAATGCGTTTTTCCTTTTTGATAAAATTAAACGCTACAATACCTTCTCTACTATTGGCATACCAGACTTCTGTACTATCAACATAAAAAGGATAATGGGTAGCAGGTGCCGGCTTTCCTTGTTCATCTTCAGAATAAATGAAATCGAAATCATCTGACAGGCGACGGTAGCGATTCAAACAAACCTCCGTTCCGGTCCACATATTGCCATAGGGATCTTCTACCAGCCCAAAGGTCGCCGTCCCCCGGAGGGCTGTGGAATCTTGTTCATTCTGAGCATATATTTTGAAGTCATGCCCGTCAAAACGATTCAAGCCTTCCAATGAAGTGAACCACATAAAGTTTCGGCTATCCTTCAGCATGGCGTAAACAGAACCTTGGGAAAGGCCGTCTTCTACACCGTAATGGATAATTTTGAAAGAGGAAGAAGGGATGCTTTCCTGAGCACACAAGCAAATAGGGCTGATGCCTAGACAGCAAATCAGGCTCAGCAGGAGAAAAATATTTGGCTTTTGTGCGCAGCTATAATTGAAATGTATTTGCCTGGGTTTCAGCATATTTTTCAATACAATAATTTCCATTTAATATAAAAAAAAAGAAAGACAACCAGTAGCTATCTCTCTTATTTGCTTTTATTTACGACCCAAGCATGCCCATAAGGACTGTTATACGCCGAACAGCCAGATGTTCTCTATCCTGTCAATTTTGATTGTTACTAAACAATGAGTGATGCTTAGCCCTCCTTCGTCGGGCTGATGCTGTGATGCTCTTGCCGCCTGCAGCGGCAGGATGCTGGACGTTTGTGCTTTCTGAAATGAAGAGTGAATTGCTATTCATTAGTAAAATAAGACGTCAGCATCATCACGCCGGAGGCGTGAAAAGCATCACAGCATCAGCCCGACGAAGGAGGGCTAAGCATCACTCATTGCTCAAAAAGATCCCCTTATTTCACTCCGACTTCAAAGCCTTCACCGGATTATCCAAGGCCGCTCTCATGGACTGTATGCTTATCGAAAAAGCCGCGATCCCCATCAGCAACAAACAACAAACCGCAAACCACCACCACGGGATCCCGATCTGATAGGCAAATCCATTCAGCCATTGATTCATTAAATAGTATCCCAGTGGCACTGCTATAACGAAGGCCAGTAGCACAGGTCGAACAAAGGAAGCAGATAACAAACTCACCACATCCATTATCCCGGCACCTAATACCTTCCTGACGGCAATCTCTTTTTTGCGTTGGGAGCAAGTATAAGTGGCCAAACCAAACAAGCCGATACAGGCAATCAAAATGGCCAGCAATGCAAATACGGAGGCTACCTTGCTCAGCTTGGCTTCCGCCAGATAATGACGCTCAAAGTCTTCATCCAAAAACATATACTCAAACGGCCGAGTCGGAAATACCTGTTGCCAGCTTTCTTCTACACCTTTAAGGGTCGATGGAAGTCCCTCAACTTTGGCCTTTAAAGAAAGATAACCGCACCACTCCGGCCGTATGCCAATGACTAAAGGACGAATTTGCTGATGTAGGGAATTAAAGTGAAAATCCTGGACCACACCCAGCACCCGGCCTGTTTTATGCACATCGAAGCGCTTGCCGATCGCTTCTTCGGGCGTCCAACCGAGTGATTGGACGGCTGACTCGTTCAGGATAAAGCCTGTTTCGGCATCTGATTGGATGTCCGGATCAAATGCCCTTCCGGCCACCATTTCCATATCGTAGGTTTGTAGAAAATCGTCGTGTACATACAAAGCATCAATCCCCTCCCATTCATCTTGATCCATTCCTTCCACCCAGTAGCCCATTTTGGTAGCCATCCGGCCGGGAATATCTCCTGAAGCCGTTACCTTTTCTATTTGTGAATGCTTCTCCCACTCATTTTTGATCAGGTCAAATTGATTGATCACTTCTGAATCATAATAAAACGGTACTACCATAATTTGTTCTTTAGCAAAACCCAATGGCTGATCTTTCATGAATTTAATCTGTTGGAAAACCACCAGGGTACCAACTAACAAAATCAGGGAAATAGCAAACTGAAAGATCACCAGTCCGTGCCGGAACGCCCCTTTCTGGCGTCCTGCCTGGCTAAGCTTGCCTTTCAACACCTCTATCGGTCGGAAAGAAGACAATACCAAAGCCGGATAAGCCCCTGCCAGCAGACCTGTTAAAGCTGCAAAACCCAATAAGCCCAGAAGTACAGGTCCATTGAATACGACCATCCAGTCAAATGTTTTTCCTGCCAACTGATTAAAAGCAGGTAAACTAAGCACAACAATCCCCAAAGCTAAAAATAGTGCCAAAAGGCTCAGTACTATAGATTCGCTCATGAATTGTGTCATCAACTGTTTGAACTCAGCTCCCATCGTTTTTCTCACCCCAATTTCCTTGGCATGCCGCTTGGCCCGAGCCGTTGATAAGTTGACGTAATTAATTCCGGCTATTAAAAGAATGAAAAAAGCTACGGATGAGAAAATATAGATTTGAGATAAACTACCGTTTACCTCTAACTCCATAGCTTTATCCGATTGCAGGTGGATGTCTCGTAGGTTTTGCGATGCCAGGGCGTAGTCTTCCCGATTGGGTAAGGTATTAATCGTAGAAGCTGTGAAGGCCTGCAGTTTCTCATTAAAGGCACCTGGACTCGCATTTTCTTTCAGTAGGACATAGGTATAATAAATGTTGTTACTCCAGGTATCGAGATTGGGATCATATAGGTTTTCATAAGTTTCAAATGAGATCCAGCCGTCATTATAAAAGTGAGACTGCTCGGGCCAGTCGGCCACTACTCCGGTAACCGTCAGAGGAATCGTATCCTGATAGGTAAGGTTTTGGCCCAGCACATCTGTTCGCCCAAAGTATTTAATGGCCATGTGCTCATTAATGACAATAGAATTGGGCTGTTTAAGGGCTTCTTCCGCTTTGCCCTGTTTAAAATCAAAGGAAAACACCTCAAAGATATCAGGTTTTACAAACATATATTCATCTTCAAAAAAGCGTTTATCCTCATAGCTCATCACGCCGCTGCCGCCCTTCAACTGAACAGCATGTTGTATTTCGGGAATCTCCGCCGCCAAAGTAGCAGCTAGTTTGGGAGCCGTACGCGCGTAATCAGGCGGTGAGATACGAAAGATCCGATCCGCTTTTTCGTGAAAGGCATCATAGCGAGTTTCGTCCCAAACAAATAGGGAAATCAGGATAAAACAGGCCATTCCGATGGAGAGGCCCAATAGATTGATGCCGGTGTAGAGTTTGTTCCAGAATAGATGGCGAATGGCGATGAGAAGGTAATGCTTGAGCATGGTCGGGTGTTTAAATGAGTGAGCAATAAGTTTCAGTTGGTCGCTTTAGGCGACCAACTGAAACTTTCAATAATTTTATTGGGTACTAAAACAAAAAAGAAAGGTTACAACTGCACATGAATATGATCATCATGGCGAACCGCTTGACATCCGTGAAAACGGATCTTGTTCACTCCACCCAGTCCCAAACGCTGCTTCAGATGAGGTTCGATAAAGATCTTTCGGATGCGGGCATCGTTTGAAAGCAATTGCAGTAATCGTTGATTAGCAGAGGCATCAAACTGACAGTTCTTTTTAGGTAACTGACCTTACGCACCTTGACCAAAGTGTCGCTGCCCTGCAGCTTTCAGGAAGCTGCGTTTTTAATGCTCGGGTTGACACCCGAGCTTTGTGAGCTTTCGCCGCCCTGCGGCTTTCCGATGCTATCCTATTAGCCGCAGGACGGCGAAAGCTCACAGCCTACGGTGCGAACCGTAGGCTGAAAAATGGGCGTCCAGTAAAGCTGCAGCTATACAGCCCGTCTGGGCGCAGCGACACATTGTACATTTTTTTAAAAGTGCGTAAGGTCAGTTAGGTAAGATCAATTTTGAGACCAGACTGTACTGCCAATTGCCCTTTTCTTCGCAAGCCGCCGGCTGATCCCACTCCCCTGCTTTTGGCTTTTCTACCAATCCATACCCCAGGAAAGTAGGCCGACGGTTTATTCGCTTTCCGGATTTACGGTTTTTATATAAAAAACAGATATCCAGTTTTTCCCCATCGCCATGGCTTCGATGAGGAAGTAAGGGAAATTCATCCCAGAAGGGAAAGTTGGCATCCAGATAGATCAGTTGCGTTCCTGGATAGGTTTTATGGATGGACTTTGATGCTTCACTAATAGATGCCTTCAAGGCAGGCTTCACATAATGCCGGTTGGCTAACACCGTCAGTATATTTGCAGGCTTAAGTGGAATAGATTCTGAGCTTGTAACAGGGGTTGTGTAAAAAGTCCTTCCGTACGGACCGTATGGTCGGCCTTTTCACACAACCAATAATATGTTTTTTGGAGGTGGTTTAAAGAAAAAAACTTTGTTTTTTTCTTTAAACCACCTCCAAAACAAAATTATCTGGGGTGGGTAAAAACGAGGAACGAGTTTTTACACAACCCCATATTTTTTGGCTATAGGCGGAATAATCAATAAAGAAAACATCGATAGGAAAATAAAAAAAGAAACAACTCTTAGGCCCCAACTCCAAAATGGCTGCTTTATCCTTTTTTTTATAAAAATACTGAGCGGTTTATAAAGAAGATAAACCACCCCTCCGACCTGTGTTAGTAAGGTCAGGATAAATATCAGGAACAGTGTTTTTAAAACTTCCAGCATTCAATCCAAACGAATCAGCCACAAAAAAATTTTTATGCAAATTTTCATTTTTTAAAAAGGCTGTGTACATCTCCCTGAAACATCATCCGAACTCTGCCCAGCTTCGCTTTTTCATTCTTGATCCTACCTACAGGGGAATGGGGCTGGGAAAAAAGCTGATGAATTTTTTTATGGAAGAAGTATATGAAAGAAATTATCCACACTGCTTTTTATGGACTGCAGGTGAATTGGATGCTGCCATTGGCCTTTATACTCGCCATGGATTTAATAAAACCGAAGAAATGGCATCCTTAACTTTTGGAAGAAAAGTGATTGAACAGAAATTTGAATGGACAAAAACTTAGAAAGCCTTTTTAATGAGCCGCCGACCGGCGGCTCATTAAAAATTGAAAGTTAATACCCCCCGAAATACCTTCTCAATCCCCACTCTGTCGCTAACAAAAGCAAGAGTAGGAAAAAGATCCATCTGAGGTTGATCACTGAGCGGGTCTGGGCCGTCTGGTAAATGACTGGCTTTACAGTGCCGAGCTCTTCCAATACCTGCGGCAGACCGCTGATCTGATCGGGGCGCACGAATTGCCCACCATACTTTTCGCTGATGAGGCGCAGCAGTCGGTGGTCAGCCGTGGTCTGAAACAGCTCTAACTGGATGGGTTGAATACTAAACTGTCCGTTGTAACTGAGTTGCTCCCCACCAACATTGACAGAAGAACGGAACGTATAATTACCTTCTGGAAGTTTATTCGCATCGAGTGTATAGGCCCGGTCCGTTTTGTTGAAAACAAAGTCAAATTCCTTGCCTTCGCTGTCGATGATCGTCATGTTGACGTCTGGCTCGTTGATGAGTTCGTAACTGTTGTTGTACAATTCGGCATCGAAAAGGATGTTCTCATTTTCGTTGAAGATGTTCTTTTCAGGCGTTACCCGAAAGCGTCGCTTATCTTCCTTCACACTTACATATTGAACGGACTTACCGATCAACTCATTGATGATATCGTGGTTTTGGTTTTGCAGGTAATCGAACAAGCGCCATTTCCAAACGCCTTCCGCACAAAGAATACCGATCTTGGTATTGTTTTCCTCTCCAAATAATAAGAGCGGGCGACTGTTCATATCGATGCGCCCGATGCGCTGATACATTAAAACCTCTGCCGATTCATTAAGGGAATACTCTCCAAAAGGCGCAGACATGGGCGCAAAATTGAGCAGATCGCGGCTTATTTCCTCTTCTATCGTAAACAGGCTAAACAGTGGATTCGTCTTTCCGACTACCTCATCGTAATTCCGGCCGTCACCACGAATGCTCAGGATTCCTTGCGCAGTATTGAAACGATTTAGGTCCGTTTGGGATCCGATGATGAAAAAGTGTGGGATTTTATCCTGCTTGAGCGTATTCAAAACAGGAGCAATATTATGACTGGAACTTGGCAACTGGTGAAGGATGACAAAGTCGAATTCCTTAAGCCCGCCGGTGAACTTGTCCGCAAAAGCAATTTCTACCTCATAGTTCTTATTGTCGGTGATGCTTTGCTTCAGGGCCGACAAATCCGGATGCGGCGAATTGGCCAGCAACAAGATTTTTTGGCGCGCGTCCAGTACATCGATGAAGATGTCCTTAACGTTATTAGCTGTAGTGGCCTCATCCGGTACCGTACTCAACACCAGTCGGTAGCGTTGCACGCCGGCCTGATTGGCATCGAGAATGAATTCTTCGGTTTTGAAAAAGTCATCAGAAGTAATGGGGATGATGCGCTCGTCCAATTTTTGGGTACCCGAACCCGAGACTTTAAAAACAGACAGAGTCGTTCTGGTCCCGACAGCATTAGATGCAGCCACATCCGCCTGTACGACAAAACGATCGTTCAGATAGGCGATCCGGTTGAGGAAGGTGCGTTTCAGGTACACATCTTTTTTGATGGTCGTATCTCCCAGGGCGATGGTAAAGATCGGGGCAGATATGTTAGAGTTGACGTACAGCGGATTGCTCCCCTCATTATAGATCCCGTCGGACGCGATTAATACCGCCCCTACATTTTCGTTGCTGTACAGGTCGTTGATATAATTAAAAACATCGGAAGTATTGCTGATTTTATCTTCAAAATTGAAGTCGAATTCTTCGCGTACGCGTTCGCCGAATGCCAGGCGCTGTACTTCATAGTCTTTGCTGAGGTCCTCTGCTAATTCGGTCATATCGTTTTCAAAAGCCGCGCGCTGATCTTCGGACAAGCCGGAGGCAACTGATTCAGAAGCATCCTGAGCCAGGATGACGATCGGCTTCTGTGTTTGAGAGGTAAAAGATTTCAGGAAAGGCGAAAGCAGTAAAATACTCAAAAAAGTAGCCAACAGGAATCGCAATCCTCCCAGCAGCCAGTTGAGTCGGCCGGATTGCTCCCGAAAAGTACGGTCGTTGTAATACAAACCCACCGCATACAACAGCCCAAGCAGTACGCACAAGAGAATATACCAGCTAGGATATTGAAAACTTAATTCATTCATAGTCCGCAATTATAATCTTTTTATGGCTGAAAAACTTTGCTTTGCTGTTACAATTTTGTTAAATCCTAGTGAGAGCACGACAATTTTTCTATTTTTCAATTGTTTAAGTTAGACAGCTGTAACATAGCTGTCTGTAGAAAGTAAAAAGTAGAAAGTAGAAGGATGAAATTGGATGGCAGGGAATGCCTTAAGAACCTAATTCACTTTTTTCTTTCTACCTTCTGCTTTTTACCTTCTACCATACTCGTATCAGTTAATTTATCGGATAAAAAAGAGGATTATGCACATTAAAAGATTGATATTGTTTCTCGCCCTGAGCGTCATGACGGCCATACAACTGCAGGCCTCCTATATATTAATTCCCATGGATCACGATAGCCAGAAAAACCACCTTAAGGCTTACGGGATTACCTACTGGGTGCTGAACAACGGACAGGAAGCTTACTGGCTTTTAAATTACAGAGGCGGTAGCTTTGTTTTTCAAAACAACCGAATTTTTGAAAAAGAATGCCTCACCCGCGGGGTCAGCTACGAGATCATCGCCGATGCGGAATTTGCTCGCATCCAGCGCGAGATTGCCGACCCGGAGGTCAATATGGAGGTAATGAAGCTGGAGAAAGCCCCTAAAATAGCGGTTTATACCCCAGACTTTAATGCCCGAGGAGAAAAAGTACAACCCTGGGACGATGCCGTTACCATGGTTTTGACCTATGCTGAGATCCCCTATGAAACGGTTTATGATACCGATGTGATCGGCGACCGCCTGGTTGAATACGACTGGCTGCACCTGCACCACGAAGATTTTACCGGTCAGTTCGGGCGCTTCTATCGTTCTTACAGCAACCAACCCTGGTATCGCGAAAACGTACGCCGCATGGAAGGCCTGGCACAAGAACTGGGTTTCCAAAAAGTCTCCCAACTGAAGCTGGCCGTAGTGAAAAAAATTAAGGAATATGTGGTCGGAGGCGGCTTTATGTTCGCCATGTGCTCTGCTACCGATACCTATGATATCGCATTAGCTGCCGAAGGGCTCGATATTTGCGACAAAATGTACGATGGAGACGGCATGACGCCCAACGCACAATCACAACTGGATTATTCCAAAACCTTTGCCTTTAAGGACTTCCAATTATCCAGAAACTCGCTCGAATATGAGCACTCTTCCATCGATAACAACCGCGGCCGCAATGTCATCGCCGAGCAGGATTACTTCACGCTGTTCGACTTCTCCGCCAAGTGGGACCCCGTACCGACCATGCTGACCCAGTGCCACACCAGAACGGTTAAAGGTTTTATGGGCCAGACGACCGCCTTCAGAAAGGCACACATCAAGTCGGATGTCCTGATCATGGGCGACAACAAGCCTGCTAACGAGGCTCGCTACATTCACGGCACGGAAGGAAAAGGTTTCTGGACTTTCTACGGCGGCCACGATCCGGAGGATTACCGCCATTTTGTGTATGACCCGGAAACAGATCTGAACCTGCACCCAATGTCACCAGGGTATCGCTTAATTTTGAATAATATCCTATTCCCAGCAGCCAAGAAAAAGAAGAGAAAAACTTAATTTCTGAGTATACGATCTGCCAGAGAGTAGCGATGCTAATAGCTGAACGTTTAATGATAATTATTAACCATCAAGGTTCGCATCTAATGCGTTCAACATAAAAATTTGATTTTCAAAACAATCTGCCTTAGAGGATCCGCCGTTAAAAAATTTACTGGAATGAAGCGGCCATGCAAAATATTGTTTGAGGGCGACGAAGGAGCCTGAGTTTATTTTGCACAGCGAAATGAAAGAAAATTTTAGGCGGAGACTCGACAGCAGCGGCTTTTTTTTGCTACTTTTTTTCAGCTGTTGGAAAAAAAGTAGAAGCATTTTTTAGGAATCAAAAAAATTAACCATGTCAAACGGATCTTTCAAGAGTGCACGAATCCTCTTGTGGCTGGTCCTTATAGCGGCCGGCTTTGCAGCAGGCGTAGCCTGGAATTCCAAACAACAACAAAAATTGATCAGCGAGGAGGAGCGACCGAAAGCGATCGTCACCTCGGATAACAGCTATTCAGATGCGGCTACTTCCGAAAATACCAGCCCTGCGGCAGGGCTGAACCCGGAGGAAAAAGCGACTATCAACTTATTTCAAAGTGCGGCACCCTCCGTCTGTTACATCACCACCACGAATTTGCGCAGCGACTTTTTCCGGCGCAATGTTACGGAGGTACCCAGAGGTAGCGGCTCGGGTTTTGTATGGGATAATGCGGGGCACATCATCACCAATTACCATGTCATCCAGGGAGCGGACCGGGCTACGGTGACTCTTTCTGACGGATCAACCTATCAGGCAAAGGCCGTAGGCGTCGCCCCCGAGAAAGACCTGGCCGTATTGAAGATTGAGGCCCCGAGAAACAAGCTACGCGCCATCCCGCTCGGTAATTCCAGCGACCTTAAAGTGGGCCAGTCTGTCTACGCCATCGGAAATCCTTTCGGGCTCGACCAGACCCTCACCACCGGTATCGTCAGCGCCCTGGGCCGGGAAATCGAATCGGTAGCCGGCATCCCGATCCGGGAGGCCATCCAGACGGACGCGGCTATTAACCCCGGCAACTCCGGTGGGCCGCTGCTCGACTCTTCCGGCAAGTTAATCGGCGTGAACACAGCCATTTACAGTCCTTCCGGCGCTTCCGCCGGTATAGGCTTTTCCATTCCGGTGGATGCGGTGAAATGGGTCGTACCCGAATTGATCAAATACGGAGAGATCAAAAGACCGTCGCTCGGCATCGCCATCCGCTCGGACATTGCCCGGCGACTGCAGATATCGGATGGTATCCTCGTGATTACCGTCACGCCCAGAGGAGCCGCCGAAAAAGCCGGCCTGCGCCCTACTTACAACAACCAAAGCGGACAGTTTGAACGCATCGGCGACATCATCGTAGCCATCAACGGCGAAAAGGTCAGCGATTACAATGATCTGTTCCTATCCTTAGAGAAATACAATCCCGGTGATCAGGTGACCCTCACGGTGATTCGGGATGAACGGAAGATGGAGGTGCCGATTATTTTAGATGCTTCAAGTTAATTCCATAAAAAAGGCCCGTTTTCACGGGCCTTTTTTATGGAATTAACCAATTATTTCTCCATTCTCCTTCCTCCCACACAAAACGCCCTCGCTGATGCCCTTCCGCATGGTCGCCATCATCGGTGTACGCATTGGATCATTGCTGCTCTGGGCAGCGCGGAGGAGTAAATCCCAGGATTGGAGGTGAAAACGATCAAGGGTTCCGAAACGGTTCATTTTCTTTTTAAATTTTAACGGCGGGCAATCCGATTGGTTTAAACTTCACGTACCTATGTGAAAGGTATAGGAGGCCGCCGGAAGGCGCTCTCCTATACCATTAGCACTCTTTAACATTTCCTTATAGAAAAAAAGTCACTTTTTTTTATTTCAAAAGTGACCTCCTCAAAAAAGTGCGTCAAAAGGGTGTAATTAAAAGAAATTACTGCTTTTTTAAACAAGAAAATATTGCTTTCTAAAAGAAGCATTTAAAATATGAATATGGGTTTTAGGTGTTTTTGAGGAGAGCCCAGTGCTCTCCTCTTTTTCAAACCCATAATAGACACAAAAGCAAAAAGGATGGAAAAATGATTTCATCCTCTTAAAGGAACATGACATAAATAGGTTTTAGGTAATGATTGATAGGGAGCTAACCATGCTCCCTGTTTTTTAACAAAATCGCAAGACTTTGGTTAAAAAATTAAAAAAACCGAAAACAAGGGAACAAATTCGAGGTAAAGTTATGTTCTTATAATAGATTGAAAGAAGGTTTTCATGATATGAATATGGGTTTTAGGTGTTAATATTCAGGAGGATTTTTAAAAATCCTCCTGCTTTTTAAAATTTCGCAAACACCTTGTTAAATAAGCCTTAATTTTAAAAGAAATTGCAACTTATCACCGTGTTTACGGTGTTATAATATACGAAAGAAGGTTTTCATGATATGAATATGGGTTTTAGGTGTTTTTTAGGGGCGGCCGTTAGGTCGCCCCTTTTTTAATTAAAAGGAGGTCCATGGCGCAGCCATGGACCTCCTTTTAAATTTGGCAAAATAAGTAAAGCGACTAGCCGCTTTACTTATTTAAAAGAACAAAATCTCCTTTCACCAACTCCACCCTTCCATCAATATATTCCACCTCAGCCGTAAACACAAACACGGCCGGCCTCATTTCCTTACCTCTAAATTTTCCGTCCCAGCCAAAATTCGGGTCATTCGGCTGAAAGTTTTCCTGCTCGAAGACGAGCGTTCCCCATCGGTCGAAAATGTAAAAACTCTTGATTTGCTCCACATCATCATCCGCATAGATGTAGTAAACATCGTTCAGACCGTTTCCGTCGGGTGAAAAGGCAGTTGGGAAAAACAAGCTCTCTGGTGTATTGACGGTTATGACCACTGACTCCTCGGCCGTGCAACCCAGAGAATCCTGGACATTCACCCTGTAAACCGTCGTTTTCAAGGGCTTCAGGATCTGGGTAGCCTGAGAAGGATCGCCCGACTGGCCGACCGGCGTCCAGCGCAGCGAATCATATCCACGGTTGACCAATGCTTCGATACGGATGCTGTCACCCAGTTCAATATTCTGATCGGGGCCGAGCTCGACTTCCAGGGGTGTCACGTCGGGAAAGCTAAAGCTGTATTCGATCATACATCCCCTCGAGTCCATAATTTTTAAGGTATGAACGGTATCAGGCGTGAGGTTACGGAAAAAATTCTGTGTCAGGAACACATTGCTGTTGACTGCGAAAGAGAAAGGCCCTACTCCCCCACTGACTGCCCCAATTTCGATAGCGCCCGTTCCGTCTCCCCGACAATCCGGCGGCAGGATGTTAAAGTCTACATTTTCGATGGGCTGAGCGTTGTTGCTTACCGTTATGGAGCCGGTGCCGGTACATCCGTTCCGACTGTCGGTGATTCGTAGCATGTATACTCCGGCGCTGTCTACTCTTGCGACGGGGCTGTTCGCTCCCGATACAATGTTGCCGCCCAGTACAGTTGTCCACTCATAGCTCAATCCTCCGTTAGTGCCCGGTACCTGGCCGTCTAATTCAAACAAGACGTCCTGACAATCGAGTAGCTGCGGCTCGCCTATGTTTACTACCGGGCTGAAGGTGTCCAGCACAACTTCCACTTCTTGTGTGCTGATACAACCATTGATGGTATTTTGTATTTCCAGCTGATAGGTACCGGCCTGAGTTACTTCCACTTCCAAAGGATCAGAAGTCGGCAGGATCAATCCCGAACCGGTCCAGTCATATTGATACTGTCCGCCTCGGGCCGAATTAGCCGCGCTGAGCACGACCGAACTGCGGTTGCATCGCAGGCTGTTGACAGGGCCCATTACCAGTAAGGGAGGTTCTGTGTTTTTTCTAATCTGGAAACGCAGCGTGTCCCGGCATCCATTTCCCTGATCTATGGCTACAATTTCAAAGTTGCCGGGAATATTCGTGTTGGTGAGCGGCTGATTCCCCGGTAAAGCCACACCGTTTAGCTTATTGATAAATTCCAAGCCTGCTCCGGTGGCAGAAACCGAGGCATCAAAGCTGAAATCGATGATTTCATTATCGCAGGTGATGGTGGTACCGTCCAGTGTGTCTATCTGCAGACCAGGCGGACGTAGGTCCTGGGTAACCACCACTGATTCCTGGCTTTCACAGCCGTTGCCCAGGTCGGTTACCGTAAGCGTATACGTGCCCGGCGCCCGAACGCGCGGGTTGAGCACGTCAAAGGAGCCGATAAACTGGCCGTCCGAAGTCGACCATAAAGCCCCCAGGCGGTTCGTCGCGGTGGTGGCCGTCGCATTGAGCTGGATGGACGGATTCTCGCAGTTTAACTCTGCCGGCGGGTCAATACTCAGGCTCGGCAGGCGGTCATCCAGGGTGATCAATACACTGTCGAGGCCCACACATCCATTATCCGGATTGGTGATCTGCAGATAATACAGATCCGGGCTGCTGATGGTCGGCTGGAGGGTATCGGCATTGGTGATGCTCGATCCGTTTTGAGCCGACCATTGTATCTCGATATTCGCTTCGCCTGACAACAAGAAGCCTTCCAGGGTCAAAGAAGTGACAGTACAGGTAAGCTGGTCCGTAGCGCCCGCATCCGGTATCGGAGCCGCAAAGTCGGCATCTACATTCACCAAAGTTTCCGCGATACAGCCGGTATCGTCATTTTCAATGGAAAAACGATAGGTTCCGGGAGCATCCGCCTGGAAGTCTATGGTATTTTGGCAAAAAACCGTATCTCCCATTTCATTGATCAAACACCATTGCGGTATAAAATTACCTCCGTTCGGTATATTTCCTTCTAATAAAACACTGGATTGATTGCAATTAATCGATTGATCGGCTATCGGCAGGATAACAGGCGGAGCAGTGTTTTCCACTACTTCTACGCTATCAATCGCCGTACATCCATTGAGGGTATTTATGATGGTCAGATAATAAATACCGGCGCTGTTCACAATGGGGTTCGCGGAGTTACGCCCCGTCTGTATGTTCCCGCCTGGCCCGGCCGTCCATTCATACTGGAAGTTGAGTCCGCTGGTCGAGCTTTCCCCTTCCAGACGTGCGAAGGTCTCATCGCAGGTGATCGTCATAGTCGGCCCGGCTTCGGAAAAGGGCGCGGCAAAGTCCTCTCCAATAACGACCTGGTCAGAGCTGATACAGCCGTTTCGAACATTCGTTACTTCCAGGATATAAGTCCCGGGCTGATCTACGGTGACCTCCTGAGTGCTAGAAAGCGTAAGGCCGCTATTCGATGTTTCAAACCAGCGGTAACTAAAGCTCAGATTATTCGGACTTGCCGTACCGCTTAATAGTAGTTGCGGATCGGCACAAGTCAGGTTGCGATTGGGCCCGGCATTAACCGTAGGGGCCTCCGTATCGCCCCGTACCGTCACCCGTACTGTGGTGGACAAACCGTTATCATTATTGCTAACCACCAGTGTATAGATTCCCGGGGCATCTACTTCCGGATTGGCCGTATTGACCCCGTTCACGAAGTTTCCATTAGTAGTTGTCCAGGCAAAAGTGCAATTCGTACATGTTTCACAAAGCGTAGCGGACAAAGTAATAATTGGATTGATACAACTGATGGTATCCGGCATGGCCACCTCTACACAAGGCGGGCAGGGCTCTGCCGGTACGCTTATGCTATTCTGGGCAATACAGCCATTCTCATTGTTTTCTACTTCCAGCGTGTAAGTTCCCTCGCTACCTATGATCAAAGCCAGGCTGTCCTGGTTATCCAGGATGGAAGGGCCGCTCCAGGTCCAGCTGTAATCCCCAGAGGGCGGGTCCAGAAAGGCTTCCAGGCGCAGGGTGTCCGGTTCACAAGGGAAAATAGCATTGGCAAAAGTGATGTCCGGCACGTTTTTATCCTCCAAAATCTCTACAGATGATGTGGAAGTACAGCCGTTGCTTAGGTTAGTTATTTCAAAAATATAGATTCCGGCGCTGTCTACCGTGGTCGTTAGGCTGTTGGATAAGGTATCATCCTCAAAGGTATACCATAAAAAACTGGTTCCGTTCAAGGGCGAAGAGCCGCCGGCATCCAAAACAGCCGTCGGTTCGTCACAAGTCAGCAAAAAGCCGGGGCCTGCATCCGCCCTGGGCGAAATGGTATCAATAGCAACCCTTACTGTTTGCGAATCGGTTATGCCTAGGGCCAGGTTGGTGACAAAAACGGTGTATTCACCTGCACAAGCTACCTCAGCGATCACACTGTCCCGGCCTTCCAGGATACAGGCATTGGAAGGACCTCGCCACTCATAGCGGACCGAATCGGTACCCGGCATGGAGCCACTGGCATCCAGCACGATCAATTCACGTTCGCAGGTGAGCGTCTGTGGCGAGGCGATTGAGGCCGTCACGGAGCAGTCTAAGGTTACGTCTACCATAGCGCTATCCAGGCATCCCTGTGCAGTATCCGTTACGAATAAGGTATACTGTCCAGGCTCTCTGACTAGTAGGCGATTGGTGTCCTGGGCTATCAGTATGTTTTCTCTAAACCAGCTCAATTGCCCTCCTGAAGAAGCCGAAGCATCCAGCAAGGCGGTCCCATCCTCACAACTGATGTCAGCACTAGAGGGAAGAATAGCTACAGGGATGACAACTGTTCCTGTTACTTCCACTGTATCGGTGGCGATGCAGCCATTGCTAATATTTCTGGCTTCGAGGATGTAGGTACCTTCACAATCTACCTCCACCTGGGCCTCATCGGAGTTATCAATGAAGCAATTGGGGCCCTGCCAACTGTACACCACATCGTTTTCAGAAACCGGTATTCCAAGTAGGGCTGATTCGGCCAGGCAACTCAGTTCCTGGTCGGGCCCGGCATCTGCAATTGGGATGGTTTGGTCAAAGGTGGTTGTAACGGTAGCCGAGTCCGCACAGAAATTGCTTTGGTCAATTACTTTTAACTGGAAAAAGCCGGCCGAATCGGTGAAAGTGAAGATCGAATCCGTCGGCCCGGTGAGGCGGCCGTCCAGAGCGGTCCATTCATAAATGATATCGGGGCCTCTACTGCTGGCACTTCCCCCCAATGTAGCAATGGGGTTGCTACAGTTTACCTCCAGGTCAATCCCTGGGCTGGCAAATGGCATTAAGGTATCGATGCTTACTTCTACCGTGTCACTGTTGGTACAGCCTGTGGTGGTATTAACAATGTCAAGGATATAAGTACCAGCCTGGTTGACCAGAGGTCTGCGCGTATTTTCTCCGTCTAAAAAGCCGGGACCACTCCACTGATAATTAATCCCGGAACCAGAGACGGAGGCTGTACCATCTAGTCGGATATTCCTATTTTGACAGTTAATAATCGTATCCGGACCTGCACTGGCCAGCGGAGGGGTAGTATTATCTAATATCAGCACACTGTCTTGTGCCGTGCAACCGTTACTTAGGTCCGTAATGGTTAAAATATAGGTGCCACCGCAATTTACAATCGGCGCCCCGCTGTTTTCTCCACTAACAATACAAGGCCCCGTCCAGGCATATTCAAACTCGGGGCCGAAAGAAGAACCGGCGCTGTTGAGTGGCGCCTCTGAAATGGTACAAGTCAACTCAAAACCAGGGCCTGCTTCTGCTACCGGAGGGATGGTGTCATACACGACCATTAGGGTGACGGAATCCCGGCAGCCGGAAGAGGTTTCAGTAACGACCAGTTGATAGGTCCCTGTTTGATCAACCTCAATCATATCTCCATCCAGGGCTCCGAGGATATTCCCATCAGCAGTAGACCAGTTGTAGGTCACTCCTGCCTGAGGGATGGCTCCGCGTGCATCGAGCGTTGCGGTGTTAAGTGTACACGTCAGATCATTTGATTTGGTGATCGCTGCTACGACCGTATTAATTTTTTCCGCTACTTCCACTTCTATCGAATCGGAACAGCCACTGATGAGATCTTGCACAACTAAACGGTACAAGCCTGCCGTGTCTACCGTTGGAGTGAGGGTCCCTGCTCCAGCAATAATTCGACCGCCGTTCAGGCTTCGCCATTGAAAGGCAAAGCCGGGGCCGGAGTCGGAACCACTAGCGTCCAAGGTAATCTGATCCAGGACACATGATAAGGTGTCATTAACCGGAGCAATCTGGACGTTAGGGCCGCCCATACTTTCCATAACCGTCACCACGGCCGTATCGGCACATCCGGCCAGGGTGTCTGTCACGACCAACTGATAGGTGTCGGCCGTATAAACCGTCGGCTGCAAGCTGGTGCTGTCCGAAATGCGACTTCCCATGGCGGCCGTCCATTCATATATAAAATTAGTCCCGATGGAAGAAGCCGTTGCATCCAACGTCAGACTATCTGCCAGGCATCCCAGGGCAGGCGGAGCTGCAATAACTGCAGAGGGCGTATTAGCATCTACGGCAATTGCCACAGTGCTTTCTGCGGTACAGCCATTGCTGGTTTTTCGGACCAATAAAGTGTAAGTGCCGGGAGCGTCCACGAGTGCCTGTATCTGATCAGCACCCAAAACAATATTTCCATCGGCCGTTGACCACTCATACTCAATATCTGATTCCTGGGAAGAATTAAAAGATCCAACCGCAAGCTGAGGTCGCGCACATGTAAGCGTATCAGCGGGCCCTGCATCAGAAATCGGCCGAATGGTATCAGCCGGAACAATGAGAGTATCCCGATTGGTGCAAAAAGCGGAACCCACATTTTGGGTAACAACCAGGTAATAGACCCCTCCCCGGTCAATATCTACCGTGGGCGTGTTTCCGATCATTACTTCTGCCTCATCAAACCAGGTAAAGCCTACCTGCATTACCGGAGTAGAAGCTGATCCATCCAGTGTGACCACTGGGTTATCACAACTGATCATATCCGGGTCTGCAAATACGACTTGTGGATTCAGCACACGCAAGTCCAGCCGGACGATACTATCGCAGCCGGAAGCTGTCTGAAATGGAATGTCATAAATGTCCTGGCTGGAAAAAGTACTGTCGCCTATGATAAAAACATCTCCCTCGCAAATGGTGGCCAGGCTGTCCATTACAATAATATCGTCCACCAAGAGATTTAAGATGGCGATACTGTCGCAGCCGCCAGCTGATATAAGTGTGTCCCGGTAAATGCCCTCCATAGTTAAGGTCTCCCCACCGAATGTAAAGGAGTCGCCATTACATATAGTGGCGTCTATATTTTCCCGAAGGGTATCAATGACCGTTAAGTTTAGGATAATGATACTGTCACAACCAATGACATTCTGCAGGGTATCCCTGAAAGTGTCGCTGGTATCATAGGTACTGCTTCCAACCGTAAAGGTCTCGCCGGCACAAATGGTTTCATTCAGCATAGTCTCGGACGGCCCTACTATTGTTATTTCAAGACAGTTGGTAGAAATATCGGCACAAATCGAGGCGCTGTTGGAAGCCAGATCCGAGCGAAGATCGGATTGAGCAATGTTATTTGCCGGATCGGGTAGATCCAGGCTATCGCTTAGGCGGTACGAGAGGCCGCATACTTCATAAAAGCCCCCCTCGTATCCGGTCAGGTCCGGGTTATCGGTCAGGCTGTCCAGTACACCATCTTTGAAGATCAGGTAGGTGAAGCCATATTCTGTTGAGTCAGGTTCCGCCCCGGCGAAGACCGGCTCCGGCATGACCACCAGTCCGGGATCTCCTTCACAGAGTGTGATCGGAGCATCCTGAAAAGTGCCGGCATTGGCGTCACAGCAGGGATTGCCCTCATCATCGCAAAAGATGAGTTCAACATCTGCAAAAAAGGAGTTAACCAGCGGGCCTGCAACGAAGGCATTATCCTGCGTTTCAAAAACTATTTTCCATTGGCCGTTCACTGGGCCTGTATTAAAGTCTTCCAAACAGCCATTGAACGGATAATATTTACCCGTATACATACTGGAAAAGCTGAAATCATTATTATTATTCCACTGATCGGTTTGAAAAACATCAGGATCTGCAGGGTCAGAGCATAAAACAAAAGAAATATCAAAGTTTTTGGAATTAAAGGAAGGAAACATATTTGGGATCAGGGGCCCGATCAATTGAATCGAATCGTTATTTGGAGAAATCACCCATACCTCAAGTGTCTTGATGTTCAGGTGCCTGAAATTAAGCTTCACCTCGCACAATCCCTGGCCGGGGTCTGACAGGTCGTTATTGACAAAAGAAGTAATATCGATCGGTATGGTTTGGCGAATTCTATTTTCTACGCCTACCGTATCGGGCAACCCGCAAAACTGGGAAAAAGCAACAACAGGAAAGAAAAAAAGTACAAATAAGTATAAGGTTCTTCTCATTGATATGTTCTTCGGTTCAGGGATTAAATAGGCCTATAAAAGGAAAAGGCTTCAGCCGCTTTCTTTTATTTGTAAGTTACAACGTTAAAAAAACAAAATTCATACATTTATCCCAGGCTAAAATTAGTACAATTGCGGAAAATGCACGAACGCGGCGGCAATATATTGGTCGCGTATTGTCAGATAGCTTTCATTTAATAGGGCTTTAACAGCAACCTTTTTATTTCATTAACTGGTCAATTAGGGAAAAAACTGTTATTTAGTCAAAAATTTGTGCAAAATAGGTTGGAGCCTAACCAAGCTTTCCAACATAAAACAATATCAAATCGATGAAAAGACTAATTCATGCTTTACTGCTAAGCAGCCTGATGTTAATGGCTGTGAATGAGATCCAGGCCCAGCGTTCGGGCGACACAGAAGAACTGAGCCCTTTCTGGTTCGGTGGAGGTTTTAACCTGGGCTTCTCCGGCGGCAATGGACAAACCGTCTTCAACTTTGGCTTGTCTCCCATGGTGGGCTATCGCTTGTTCGACCAGTTTTCAGTTGGGCCAAGAGTAGCCTTGCTTTACACCAATTATACCATTCGTGGTTTTAACGGCGGCGACAATGCCAACGCCTCTCCTATTTCCTGGGCTGTCGGCCTATTCGGCCGTTATAAGGTGCCTTTGAATACGCGTGGCAGTATTTTTGCTCACATCGAAGCAGAGTTGGAAAACGAGGCCTTCGTGCAGTTTGTCGGCAATGACCTGGAGGTGTTCCGCCGAGAGGTGGGGAACTTTTATATTGGAGGGGGCTATTCGGCGGGCTTTCCTTTCGCGTATGAGATTTATGGACTATACAATCTGAATCAGCGGGATGTACAGTTCGGGATCGAAAACCCGATTGAAATTCGGCTTGGGTTCACTTATAATTTTTAAACATTTTTAAAGGAAAAGGGAGGGCGGCCGCCCTCCCTTTTCCTTTAAAAATGTACATTAACGCCTAGTAAAAAGTTCGTGCCGGCCTGCGGGAAAAAGCCCTGATCCACGGCCGTACTCCCATCAAAAATATAACGATACGACCAGGCATTGGTCTCAAATTGCTGATCGAATATATTCCTCAGCAGAAGCGAGAAGTCCAGCTGCTTTACCCAGCCCGGCTTCCAGACATATCTCAAACGCACATCCGAAAAAGAATAAGCCTCCAGGATATTACTTTCATCGGAGGTGTTATCAATATACTGTCGGCCGACATATTTGCTCAATAAGCTGATGTCCAGTGAATTTTGATCGGCCTCATCCAGCAACTGATAGCTGAGCTCCAGTCCTGAGATCAGGTTTGGCGAAAAGGCAAGGTCCGTATTTTCATGCACGACCTGCTCCTGGCCCAGGTAATTGAAGTCCTGATCGTATTGATCCACAAACTCCACAAACCTATCCACCTTATTCTGACTAAAGGTGGCATTCCCTTCCAAACGAAAGCGCGAGCTAATGGCCCAGGCACCTGCCAATTCAAGGCCAAGCCGGTAACTCTGATCGATATTCACCCGAATGGCTTCTCCCACCTGATTGAGTTGTCCGTTCAAAGCCAGCTGATCGGTGTAGCTCATGTAGTAGCCGTTCAACTCAATCCCTGCCGTGCGACCGCGGTAGCGCAAACCCACTTCCGTATCGTACAACTTCTCTACTCTGGGCCGGTTATTGGGCGTTGAAGCGACGTAATCATTCCGGTTGGGCTCTCGCTGACCGATACCAAAAGAGGCGTACAAGTTCGTTTGCTCATTGAGGCTGTAAGTCAGCCCTACTTTAGGATTAAAAAAGTTGAGGTCGACGTTTTGGTCGATAAAATCAAAGTTTTGCGTCGGCCCCAGAAATTCGTACCCCACCCTTCTGTATTGCAGATCCAGAAAGGCATTAAGGTCCTCGCTCAAAGCGAGATTGATCTTGGAATAGATATTAAAGTCTGTTTTCCGGGCATCATTTTCGTAGTAATGGTCTCCCTTTTCACTGTTTCCTGAAAAACGCGCCCAGACGATCTCTCCGAAATGGAAGCCTTCATAAATATTGAAGGCTCCTCCAAGCGTCCAGTCTATTTTTTTACTATCAGGTGTAAAGTTTAGGGAAAACACTGTTCCATAAAAATCGTTATCCAGCCATAAGCGACGAATGAGGTCGGATGTAGCAGGATCTTCCGACAGAACGGGTACAATGCCGTAATCGGCCAGCGCCTCACCGGCTTTGTACTGCTCAAAATAGCCCATCCCGCGGGTGTAATGCGCATTGAGGTTGAGGTACCAGTTGGGACTCAACTGATTGCTGTAAAGGAGTTGGTAATGCGTTTGGCGATAATTATCTACCTCATCTTCGTACGGCTCGCCTTCTTTTTCGGTTCCGGAGGGATTGAAGGTCCTCAATTCCGGATCGTCCAGAAAATCCGGCGGTATGCCGTACCAAGCCTGATAGGTGATCTCATGGCCCGAGAACAGATTAAATTGCAGGGAACTGGAATTGCCCAGGTATTTGGCCGTCACGGCATAAGAGTTCAGGTCAGCTGTAGCCCGATCGATGAAGCCATCCGACTGGATAGTAGACAAGCGGCCGCTGATCAAAAATCGATCGTTGAGCAGGCCTGAACCCAGCTGGACATTGCCCTTCCAGGTATTGAAACTACCGACCGACCCTCCGACAATGGCATAAGCTTCCTCACGCGTTTCTACCGTGCTGAGGTTGATAGATGCGCCGAAAGCTCCGGCTCCGTTTGTAGAGGTCCCCACTCCTCGCTGTATCTGAATAGAACTGGAGGAAGTGAGAAAGTCGGGCAGGTTGACCCAGAATACGCCCTGGGATTCTGAGTCATTCAAGGGAATTCCGTTGATGGTTACATTGATCCTGGTGGGGTCGGAGCCCCGGATGCGTATACCTGTATAGCCGATGCCCGTACCGGCATCAGAGGTTACCACGGCCGAAGGCGTCCAGCGTAGCAGGAAAGGGACATCCTGTCCGACATTCGCCTTTTGAATCTCTTCTTTGGAGAGATCCTGGTAAGCCACAGGCGTTTTTTCATTGGCCCGGGTAGCTTTGACGATCAATTCTTCCAGGGTAGTGGACCGTTCGCGAAGATTGATGTTCACTTTTACTTCGCTCTGGCCTGCTCTGACCACCACCTGAATTTCCCGTTGCTGATAACCGATAAATGACACATCCAGTGTGTAAGTGCCGGCAGGCACATCCGGGATCTGAAAATTACCTCCCGAATCAGTGGAAGCGCCTGTTTTTAACTCCTGGAGCCAAATGTTGGCCCCTTCCAGGGTAGTCCCACCTACCCCGGTAACACGTCCAACGATCGTTGCCTGTGTCCAGGCGACTTGAGACATAAGCAGCAATGCGGCTGCCAAAAACCATTTTTGTAACATGAAAAAAAATTTGGAAATAGCTTGTGTTAGGTGATTCCCCACAGTAGATCCGAACATTGAAGTTTAAAAATTTATCCCCCCCCGCCGGGGGGATAAATTTAATTTTCTATGTACGGGCCTAGCGCGGGGGAATCTCCTAAAATAACCTATCTATCTCTGATAAAATCCGTCTTTCCATGGGGTTCGGAAGACGTTTTCTATCTGCATACCTTGTCATCACAAAGAGATGTGACATTTCCCTTCCCGGCATTACCCGGGCAGGTTCCATGGGTATGATCTCAGCCCTTTTTTATAGAGATCGATTTTTTTCAAAAATCTAAATCTATTTTTTGGACACCCCAAATGATTGCCGCAAATATAAAAAGAGAATGGGAAAGCATCAAACCCGGAAGAGATTCTGAGTAGCCTGGATGGCCTGCTCCAGGCGTATAGGGTGGTCTGTACCTTGAATAATGACATAAGGATTACGAAGTGTTTTCAATTCCTGATGATAAATCTCAAACAGATGGTCCCGGTCGTGCGGATTTTCGCGTAAGGGATCGGGCTCCCAGGGGATGTCCGGCGAGCAGAGTAAATAAAGGGCGTCCTTATTTTCGCGTAGCTGATCCAGTATCCAGGGATGCGTTTGCCCATAGCGATAATCCGACCAGACTTTCATCACCAGCAAAGAGGTATCACAAATCAGTAAGGGGTGGGCTTGCCGGGCATATTCGCTTTCTAATTGGTATTGGCCTTTGGCAATGTGAAGGAGGTCTTTTTCCTCATAAGGCCGGCCCAAGGTAGGAAGGTAGGAGCGAGCAAACTCGGGAACGAATTGTGTTTGATAAAAATCGGCCAGGGCGGCGGCCAGGGTCGACTTTCCGGAAGCTTCCGGACCGGTTATGATAATTTTTTTCATTAAGTTCGTAACATCTTTTTACCCAAAACAGTTGACTAATTTTTAATGGAGTGCAAAAACTGTGATCAAAAGTTAAATGAAGGCGACCAGTTTTGTAGTCGTTGTGGCCAGCAAGTCATTCGTCAACGTTTATCCTTAAAGCAAATCTTGACGGACCTGCTCCATATTATCACCAACCTGGAAAGAGGCTTGTTCTTTACGGTAAGGGAATTGGCTTTACACCCATACAAGGTAATAAACGAGTTCATTTCGGGAAAAACCAAACCCTATTACGGCCCTTTGCGCTTTTTAATTCTTTGGGTAACGGTATCTGTGGTAGTCAATATTTCGCTTGGCTTGTTTGATCAACAGCAGTCCACTATGACCAAGTTTTTTATGGATCCAGGAGATGAAGAGTTACGAGCCCAGCAGCAAAAGATCAGTGATTTTTTCAAAAAATATGCCAACATTGTTCCTCTTTTGATCATTCCTTTCAATTCCCTCATGTCTAAATGGTTATTGAGAAAAAGGGGAATGAACTATGCCGAACATTTGGTCATGAATGCTTACCTATCTGGTTTTACCAGTATTTTAGGTGTGGTGTATTTGTTATTTTTCTGGGGGTTCTCCATTCCGGTATTCAAAGGCTTAATGTTTACTACCCTGATCAATTATGCCTATTATTGCTGGACTGTCAAACACCTTTTCTCCTACAAATGGATCGGCACGCTACTACGCAGCGGCCTGGTTTTGTTTTTCGGCTTTATTCTGTTTAGCTTATTTAGTGGCATTTCAGGAATCCTGATAAGCCTGATTTTCCTCCGGTGAAAAATGGGTTTATGTAATAAGTGGGCGCGTCGGCTCGACGCGCCCACTTATATTGTTGAATGAATCCAGCTTATCAAACAAAATCCGATTCGTATTCGTTTCCATAGCAGCCTGAAAAATGCCGAAGCGTCGGATAATAACTATCCGTGCATTTACCCTGGATTGGGAGGTGTTTTGCGGTTATATTTGCTGAAGATTAAATGTTTTAGATATGGTTGTCGTGGAGGCCGGCAGGACTGTTAAGTTTTATCTAAAAAGCTCCGGCGGAGTGACATATACTGGCTTTCCTAATCGTTTATATGGCGCTCCGCCGGGGACAATTTTTTAAATCTCAATGTTCGAGACTAGAGGTACCCACCACAACTATATCTAAAGGTAATTTGTATTTTTATAAAAAACGGAGGAAAAAATATGCACGATATAGAGCCACATTACAATTGGCGGGATCACTATATAGCATCAGAAGATGAGCGCTCTCCCTTTTACGGACGGGTGTACGATGAATTTTATTTTACTAAAAAAGTATATAACTACTTCATACATCCACAGTGGGATGAATTTGGGTCTGCGACCCTTTACATGAAAATCTTGTATGCGAGTTATGAAGATCATTTTGCCATCATCGAGCTGATCGGAGAATGGAATGATTGCCTGTCGAATGATATCATGTTCCTGAAAAGAGAAGTAGCGGATCAGCTTTTTGAGCAGGGTATCTATAAATTTATCCTAATTTGTGAGAATGTACTGAATTTCCATGGTTCGGATGATTGTTACTACGAAGAATGGTATGAGGACGTGAAGGAAGAAGGTGGATGGATCTGTCTGATCAATACGCTCGATCATGTAGCCGAAGAAATGAAAAACACACAATTGCAATATCAGATTAACTTTGGGGTGGAGTTTAACGACATTAACTGGCGGCCTCACAAACCCAAGGCCATTTTTAAGACTATTGATGCTTTAGTGAATGGGGAAGTGAGGAGGCAGCTGCCCATGGAAAATATTGACTGATACATCTGCCCGCGGGCAGACGTATCAGTCAAAACAATCTTTCTTTATGCATAAATCAGGTTTCGTAAACATTATCGGTAAGCCAAATGTAGGCAAATCAACACTCATGAATGCGTTGGTCGGGGAACGCATGTCCATCATTACCAACAAACCCCAAACCACCCGCCACCGGATCATAGGCTTATTGAGTGGTGACGACTTCCAGATCGTATTTTCTGACACCCCGGGTTATATCGAAGATCCTGCTTACAAAATGCATGAGGCGATGAATAAATTCGTCAACGCTTCTTTTGAGGATGCCGACTTAGTGCTTTTTGTGACCGATGTGAACGAACAATACGAGGAGGATGATCCCATTGTGCAAAAGCTAAAGCAGTTAGATGTACCCAAGTTTTTGGTGATCAATAAAACCGACCTGGTCAAGCCTGAACGAATCCTTGAATTGATCCAGCAGTGGAACAACTGGATCGAGTTTAAGGAAACCATCCCCATCGCAGCTTTACACAAATCCAACACAGAAAAACTTTTGGAGCTGATCCTGGATAATCTGCCGGAAGGCCCGGCCTACTATCCGAAAGATCAACTGACCGACCGACCCGAACGATTTTTTGTAAGTGAAATCATTCGTGAAAAGATCCTGGAGTTGTATGAGCAGGAGGTCCCCTACTCTACCGAAGTCGTAGTGGAGTCCTTTAAAGAAGGAACCACCAAAAGAGGGGAGCCACTCATTCGCATATCTGCGCTGATCTATGTCATGCGCAAAACCCAGAAAGGGATCATTATCGGCAAGGAAGGCAGTGCTATCAAAAAATTAGGCACCGAAGCCCGGAAATCCATCGAAACCTTCCTTGAATCCAAGGTTTTCCTTGAACTACATGTTAAAATCCAGGATAACTGGCGGAATAACGAGCGGTCGTTAAAAGGGTTTGGGTACCAGGGATGATTCATACGAATCAGGGGTAATAGATAAAAGAGGATGGTTCAATTTAGAAATAATTTGTACCATATTTAGATCCTAAACCTGCCATAGGCAGGATGCTTTAATAACCCCAGGCTTCAGACTGGGGAAAAAGAGGATAAGCATCATTGAAGCCCTGTAGGGGCGGGCTTACCGCCCCGCTGGGGCTAATAAATTAGGGTGCCACCTACCGTCCCCAAGCTAAAGCATGGGGCTATTGATATATCGTTCCTACGGAACCTAACTAACAAATCGATAATCAGGAGGCCGGTCGACGTGAAAAAATAATGATTGATTAGGTTTTAATAGATTTTTTAAGACCCCATTTTAACCCCTGATTCGTATGATTCATCTTCATTCCTGATAATATTTTTTAATGGTATTCCTTACTTTGATAAGCCTGCCCGCACCAATCACCAGGATAACAGGGGCCAGGAATAACAGAACAAAACCCAAATATCTTATTTCTGCAAATACCTCCATTTCAATTAAACTGATCCCGCCTCCCAGGAAGACCATAAAGGTGCGAAAGTAAGCCAGGAAGGTGCGTTCATTGGCCAGGCGGGTACGTTCGATAGCCAGCCAATCACGAGTGATGAGGGTGCTTTTTTCTGATGCCATATTATGCAACTAAGTTATTAATCTTACAAAAACACTTCCCTAATTACATAACAGGAACTAAAATTTCAGTGATGTGAATCACCCACACCGGAACAAAGTCTTACTCACAGACCTCATCTATCCATTTCTGATCGACCTTCCCATTATCGTCAATATGGAAAACGGCGCCGATCACACAGCCGTTCGGCCCGGTGGAGTCCACCAAATAACGAAAATCAAAGCCCATGTCGATGGGCTCGCCCAGGATAGACCGCACGAAGGCCGTATCGCTGCCGAGCTCAATGAGGTCTACAGCCCTGGACAAGCTTTCATAATCCTGCGTTTCCTGGTAGGTATTCCCCAGACGTTCGAGCTCAGATTGGCACGCAATGAGTAGGGCGGTTAACAGCATAAAAGTGATGATTCTTTTCATGCCTTCTAAGATACGGAATACCAGGTAAAGAGGATAGGAATAAATTTGAATCAGGAGAAAAACAAAGTTTTCTCCTGATTACAATCAATGTATTATGAGCTTACGACTCAATATCCCTCTGTCAGAAGAAATCTTCAATACATACATCCCCTGCGGAACCAAAGAGATATCCAAATCCATCCGGTGATCGCCGGGAGCTACGGCCGACCATTCTTTGCGAAGAAACTCCTGACCATTTAGGTTCGATAAACTGACCATCAGATTAGTCTTTTCCTCTATTGTCCATTCCAGCCAGACTTTCTGAGATGCGGGATTCGGATATAGAACGAAGTTCGTCAGCCCCAACTCCAGCTGCTCTGTATTCGTAAGGTTTTCACAGGCATCACCGGTATTGTCTCCATTCCCATCCAACTGGCTGGGATTCGGAATATCCGGGCAGTTATCCATTGAATTGGGCAAGCCGTCACCGTCTATATCTTCATCACAAAGATCGCCTA
>JAUIKE010000054.1 GCA_030430845.1 Bacteroidia bacterium
TTTTGATCTGTCAAAGAACTTTGTTTTATCCCTTGGGATAAATGGGCTTTTTGTGTTTGAGAGTTAAAAAAAGTGTCAACTACTTTTGGCAGCATGTGAAACATGCCTTAAAAAGACCTCCTAAAAGAATATTATTGGTTGTGTGAAAAGGCCGAAGGACTTTTTACACAACCCCGCGTCCTCAATTATTTATCTCAACAAACCCTCCAGCACATCTCCCACAAAATAGGCCACAGCAGCAGCAATAGCGCCCAAAACAAGCGTCTCTAAAATCCCCTTCCACTTAGTCGTTTCCGTTACATAGGTTTTCAGAAAACCGATGATCGTAAAGGCCAGGCCGGTCAGGATACAGGTCACCAGGAACATATTGCCGTCAAAACCAAAGATGTAATCCCATACATACATAACCAAGGGTACCAGACCAACCGTAATGAAGGCCAGGTAAGTAACCGCTCCGATCGCAAATGGCGACTTCCCATCCTTGATCATCTCCAATTCCTCTTTCATCATGACGTCTACCCAGCGGTCTTTGTCAGCTGTGATCACGTCCACGACTTGCTCGAGTAATTCGCCTTCAAAGCCCTTGGCCGCATAAATATCCCGAATCTCTTGTCTTTCCAGTTCCGGCAGGTTTTCTACCTCCCAGTATTCCACAGCTTTATGTTTCTCAAAGTTATCTCGCTCCGATTTCGTCGACAAATAAGCTCCCACCGACATCGAAAAGCCGTCAGCCAATAAATTCGCAAAACCCAAGATAATGATCACTGAGCTGTCCAAACCAGCCCCTACCGAACCGGCTACCACCGCAAAAGTCGTAACGCTTCCGTCAATGCCTCCATAAACAAATTCCCCTAAATATGCCTGATAGCGGTTGAGGAAGGATTGTTTGTTGTGGAGGCTCTCCTCTTGATGTTGATTGGTTATATTTTGATTTATGGATGACATCTATGCTGGGTCTTTTTTATTTGTGTTCCGGGGATCAAAAAGGATTGTATTTCAATCCGTGGTTCCTACTTTAAATAAGTGAAAAGCTCATAAAAAAATTCAATAAAATAACTTACACTCACAAAATATGACCACTACTCCTGCGGTGCAATTTCTTTCTCCTTCTCCTTAAACCAATTCACAAGAAGATTAACTTGTTCATCGCTCAACTTGGCTTCCGGATGCATAGGTAAATAAGACGTCAATGGCATTTTACCCTCTTCTACTTCTTCATAACATTCCTCCAGTTTGTGAGCCGCTTTTTTAGCAGAGTAAGTCCCCCAAATCGAGAAGTTCAAATGTCCTCGTCCTTCGTTGATATGCTTTTTGATCCACCAGGATACCGGAGCCACATTCGTATACCAGGGATACTTGGTTTCGTGAGAGTGACAATCATAGCAAGAAGCCTTCATTAATGTGGCAATTTCTGCCGGAGGTGACATGATCGTCATAAACTCCTGGCTTTCCTCAACGGGAGGATTGTCCTTGTCAATTCTGACAAACTGGATCGCTACCAGGATGATCAACAATCCAATCAGGATTTTTTTTACAATTGCTTTCATGTTTTAGATTTTTGAATGATAATTGGCGGGCTATCCGCCCGCCAATTATCATGTATTTATTTTATTCCCCCATACCATTCAAATAATACGCTCCTTTCGTCACAACCTTTTTTCCTTTTTCCGCTTCCGGAATAAGTACTTCGGCATATTTCCCGTCTTCTCTGCCCAGGCCAACTTCCACTTTTTGGAATCCGCCGGGCTCTTCAACGAATATAAAGGATTTTTCGCCGGTTCTCACTATGGCCGACAAAGGAAGTGCCTCTACGGTTTCTTCTTCTACATAGATTTTGGCCTGTACATAAGTCCCGGGGAAAACATCTACAGGATCCTTTTCAAAATGACCATGTACCAGAGCCGTTTTTTTCTCAATATCAATCATGCGGCCGATGCGATGTACTTCCCCTTTAAAAGTTTTTCCTGTGCCGGGAACCATTGCTTCCAGATGCTGGCCCTCCTTCACCTTTTCGAGGTCTTTGGCAAAGATTTGCAGCTCCAGGTGCATGTGATCCACATCCAAAATATCATATAACTTATCTTCCTCCATAATCAGTTTACCCGGATTAATACCAACCTTGTGGATATAGCCGCTGATCGGAGCATAAATATTCAGGCGTGACTGGATTTGCCCCTCATCCAGTTTTTTTATGGAAAAACCGAGTAGCTCCAATTCTACTTTCAATCCATTATGATGTGCAAGGGCGGTATTATAGTCCGCTTCGGCTTTTTCTACGGCCTTCAGAGAAGCGGCATCTTCAGAGGCCAGCTCTTTCTTGCGCTCAAAATCCTTTTTTAAGGCATCCAAACCAGCCCTGATTTCCAAATATTCTCGTTGTAATTTTACCAATTCCGGATGCGAAATAGTAGTAAGTACCTGCCCCTTTCTAACATAATCTCCAATGATTTGTGATACGGTTCCCACAAAGCCCTTGGTTTTACTATGAACCGATTGCATATTGCTAGGCGGGATTTCGGCCACTCCATTACACTGAATAAAGCCTCCCATCAGGTATTCTTCCGGATAACCGGTTTCAATATCGGCCAACTGCATCTGATCACTGGACAAAGACACTGCTGTTACGGAAGGCGCTTCTTCTATCGCGCTTTCTTCTATTGGGGGTTCTTCGACCTGGTTGTTACAAGCCGTCATTAACAGGAAAACAGTGAAGATCGTTATTATATAAATTAGCTTTTTCATTTTATTCTATTTTATTTTTTTGTTGTTGGATTATAGTTCCTCGCTTACTCCACCAGGAACCTCAGGTCAATGATGGTCTGGTTATATTGATTCACAGCATTCAGATACTCCAATTCGTTCTGCAGAGCCACATCGATACTCTGTAAATATTGAAAAAAGTCAATTTCGCCGGCTTGTAATTGCATGGAAGCCAGGCTTCTCAGCAGGCTAGCCTGAGAAAGCAGCTCAGAAGCAGCTCCTCTTAAATAGTCGTTGTATTGCCGGGCCATCTGCTCCATTTTATCTCTCTCCCAACTCAGTTCCTGGCTGACCTGCTCCAGTCGCTGATCAGCCATCAGCCTCCGAACGCGATCTTCTTCTATTTTAGCTCTGCCGGCCTTTTTTACCAGAGGTACCGAAGTCCCTACACTCAATCCCTGAAAGGCATAATCCGGACGGATACTTTGATTAAAATACCCGAAACTCCACTGAGGAGCTAATTCCTTTTCGCTGACCTGGATCTGAGTTTCTGCAATGAGCTGTTGTTGTTCAAAAGGTTGAAGCAATTGCTGGTTCACTTCGAGATTGGGCGGGAAGGGCAAAACCACCAGATTGGTGTCCACTTGAATATCACTTTCAGAAATCCAGGCGGCGATGGCCAGCTCTTTCTTTGCTTTTTCTTCAGCCACTTGTTGCTGATTTAGCTGCTGCTTGATTTGCATGACCTTGCTTTCAGCCACCGACAACTGCAGGCGATCAATTTCCCCCTGATCGAATTGTAGCTGAGCTTTCCGGCGTAAAGACTCATACTGTTGTTCCTGGGCTAGCAGACTTCTCAGTCGAGCCGCTTCATGCGACCAGGCAAACCAGCGCCTTTGTACCCGAGCAACAAGTTGTAATTCAACTACATCTTTTTGCTGATTGGCCAGCACAATTTCCTGCAAAGCCAGGTTTTTCCGCTTTTTATCCGCTCCTATGGCTCCCAGTCCTTGAGTGACCGAAAAGTTATAATCGATCAGGCTGGTATTCGTCTGCCCGATCGAAAGCAAAAAATCAGTAGCGGGCACTTTCCGCGCCTGGTCGAATTTTTGCTCCGCCAAATTAAACTGCAAATCGGCCATTTTCAGGTCCGGATGGTTGCTCAAGGCAGCATCAATGGCATCCTGTGGCCCGATTATATTTATTTGGGCTTGCAGGATATTAAAGCCGAGCATCAGGATTAAAATTACCGGCATGCTTTTCATGGCATTCTTCATTTTTCGAGAGGGTCTGTTAAAAATGAAATAGAGGATCGGCATCAACAAAAGAGTAAGCAAAGTAGCCGTTATTAATCCGCCAATGACCACCGTGGCTAATGGCTTTTGTACTTCGGCCCCATTAGAGGTTGACAAAGCCATCGGTAAGAAACCCAGCGCAGCAACCGTAGCCGTCATAAGTACCGGGCGGAGCCGGTCGAGGCTTCCTTTCACCACGACCTCCATCAAATCAAGGCTGTTATCTTCCTGCCTCAGGCGATTGAAATAACTGATCAGCACAATACCATTCAGAACAGCTACCCCAAATAAGGCGATAAAGCCCACACCTGCCGAAATACTAAAAGGCATTCCACGTAAAGCCAAGGCCGAGATCCCTCCAATAGCTGAAAGTGGTACGGCGGTAAAGATCATTAGAGCATACTTGAGCTGGCCAAAGGTGAAATACAAGAGAATGAAGATCAGGCCTAAGGCAAGCGGTACGGCTACCATCAGCCGAGCCTGTGCTTTTTCCAGGTTCTCAAACTGCCCGCCATATCGGATCGAATAACCAGGAGGAACATCCAGGCGAGTGTCCAACTTTTGTCGGATCTCCTCCACCAGGCTCGCCACATCCCGATTTCGGACGTTCACACCTATATTGATTCGCCGACGGGCATCTTCTCTGGATATTTGCATAGGGCCTTCTGTATATCGTACTTCAGCCACCTCACTCATGGGAATGGATCGACCATCCGGTAAGGGAACAAACAGGCGCGCCAGATCTACGTCCTCACGGTAGACGGAATCCAGCCTCACCACCAGATCGAACTTCCGTTCATTTTCGAAAACGATCCCGGCCGATTCCCCGGCATAGGCCATTCTGACCAGGGTGTTCAGTTTTTCAATATCCAGATCATACTCTGCAATCTTCATGCGATTGAAATCAATCTTTAATTGCGGCAAACCTTCCGTTTGATCTACCTTCACATCCGCAGCTCCCTGAATGCCTTTGATAATTAAAGCGGCCCGGTCGGCCACCGATTTTAACACCTCGGTATCCTCTCCAAAGATCTTTACCGCAATGTCCGTCTTTGCCCCCGTCATTAATTCATTAAAGCGCAACTGAATAGGCTGAGTAAATTCAAAGCTGGCGCCTGCTATAACCTCCAATTTTTCTTTCATTTTTTCTACCAGTTCTTCCCGTGTCCGGGCACTCGTCCAATCTTCTTTTTCTTTTAAAATGATCATGATGTCTCCATCTTCGATGGCCATAGGGTCCGTAGGAACTTCGGCCGTACCAATTTTGGAAACGACATGTTCTACTTCAGGGAAATGTTCCAGTAAAACCGCTTCTGCCTTGGTAGCGGTACGGACACTTTCTTCCAGCGAACTTCCCGGCTGTATGGTCATTTGCATGGCCAAATCGCCTTCTTCCAGTGTGGGAATGAATTCGGCCCCCATAGACCGAAACAGGACTGCAGCTCCGATGAAGGTAGCTAAAGCAAGTCCCAGAATTACATAAGGAAGCCTTAGCGCGGCTTTCAAGGTTGGACTATAGAGTTTTTTGATCCCGTTGATCAGTTTGTCCGACCAGGTGTTTTCTTCTTTGATTTTCCGAGGAAGGATCAAAGCGGACATAGCAGGCACATAGGTCAAAGAAAGGATCAAAGCTCCCAAAACCACAAAAGAAAAGGTGTAGGCCATCGGACGGAACATCTTCCCTTCAATACCGGTCAGCGTCATGATCGGAATAAAAACTACCAGGATAATAAAAACGCCGAATACAGCAGATCGGAATAACTTCGCCGAGGCATCGACGATCTCTCCATCTAATTGTTCCTGACTTAGCTGTTGTCCGGCATATTTCGAGGTCAATGCAAAAAGCACTCCTTCTACTATAATAACTGCACCATCCACCACGATCCCAAAGTCGATGGCACCCAAAGACATCAGGTTAGCGGAAACACCAAAAATGCGCATCATAATAAGGGCAAACAGCATCGCAAGGGGCACAATAGAAGCTACTATGACGCCTGCCCTCCAATTCCCGAGTAAAAGGATAAGTACTGCGATTACGATCAGCCCCCCTTCCAGCAGATTGTGCTCAACGGTCTTAATCGTTTTGCCGACCAGATCTGCCCTATCCAGATAAGGATAGAGTTCAATACCTTCCGGTAAAGATTTTTTCACTTCTTCCACTCGCTCCCGTACATTGGCGATCGCCTCAGAAGAGTTAGCCCCTTTTAACATCAGCGTAATACCCCCGACCGCTTCTCCTAGTCCGTCCATCGTCATAGCACCGAAACGTTTAGGACTTCCTAATTGTACTTTGGCTACATCACTGATCATAACGGGAATACCTTCCCGATTATCCAGTACAATATTGCCGATATCCTCTTCTGAACGAACCAGGCCCTCTGTTCGGATGTAATAGGCATTTGTATTTTTTTCTATATAGCTCCCTCCGCTGTTCTGATTGTTTTTCGCCAATGCATCAAAAACATCCTGAATGGAAAGCCGATAACTTTGGAGTGTAAATGGATCAATGGCGACCTCATACTGTTTCAAATAGCCTCCGAAGCTACTGACCTCGATAATACCTGAAATACCGGCCAGCTGCCGCTTGACGATCCAATCCTGGATCGTACGCAATTTCATGGCATCGTATTCGTGTTCATAGCCGGGCTTGACGCGCAGCACATATTGATATATCTCTCCCAGGCCGGTAGTAATCGGCATTAATTCCGGGCGCCCTAGTTCGGCCGGGATCTCCTGCTCAGCAATACCGATCTGTTCTTTCACAAATTGCCGGGCTTCAAGAATGGGTACAAAATCTTCAAAAACAATGGTCACTACGGACAAGCCGAAGCGAGAGATCGAGCGGATCTCTATCACATTAGGAATGTTAGCCATGGCTACCTCCACCGGATACGTAATAAATTGTTCTACTTCCTGAGGCGCCAAAGAATTGGATACGGTTACGACCTGCACCTGGTTATTGGTGATATCCGGGACGGCATCTATGGGCAATTGCTGAAGAGACCAGATCCCCATTCCGACCATCCCTGCCAAAAATAAAAATATGATAAGCTTTTGCTTAACTGCAAAGCGGATTAATGTTTCAATCATTTTAATTGAGTATTGAGTATTGGGTACTGAGTATTGAGTATTGGGTAAAGAGTAGCAAGTAAAACCACGGATTTGTGTAAAAAACTTCTACCTGCCGGTAGACAGGCGTTCCTCGCTTGCCTGACAGCTATCAGGTTTTCACCCAAACCAAACAACCTCCTAAAAGAATTGTATTGGCTGGCGAAAAAGGCCGAAGGAACAAAGGACTTTTTACGCAGTCTCCGGTAAACGTTTGCTGTTTACGGCTTGGAAAACAAGAAAATTTAAGTTGTACTTAGCTACCCAAGAAAATAGACAGGTGGTTGGAACAGCGTAGCGGAGTAGTTGAAATGATAATTAAGTAAGTAGAAAAACTCCGTTTTGGTATTACAAACCTCCATCGTTTGGCTCCGCTGAAAGGGTAAATCTACAACCAGTAAATTATTGGTACCTGAATTAAGAGAGTGATAGGGCAAATCATCATGTTCGTGCTCACCCTGATGTTCTGAAGGAGTGTAAAAATGAAAGCGCAAAAAATCTACAAAGCCAACTTCCTCTCCATTTTGGATGGCCATCTCCCTGTGTTGGGTATAATGGCTCCACATATTAGGTACCTTTGCTAGCTGAGAAAAGTCAGTAGCCGGGAAAAAGCTTCCCAAGGTAAAATATATGGCCATGATGAATGAAAAGGCTTTCAATTTTTTAGCTTTATTTCTTACAAAGATATAGTTTAATAAAAAAAATTCAAGTGATCTTGGTCGCATATAGAGATTTCCTATAGAGATTATAGACCAAGCTTTATAATTTTATGCCCAAATCCTTATATTATTTTCAGCTTCAACTGTCAAAATGGAAGAACCAGAAAAGCTCATAAAAGCCATCCAATTGGGAGACGAAAAAGCTTTTGAGAAGCTCTTTTATGAACATTATCACAAGTTATATCGTTTTTGCCGACAATATATTTTTGAAAAAGAAATAGCCGAAGAATTGGTTCAAGACGTCTTTATCTACATTTGGGAAAATCGCCGATCCCTTATTATTTCCCGTTCCTTGTCCGCCTATTTGCATACCGCTGTTAAAAACAGAGCTTTAAACTATCTCAAAAGTAAGTACGCCCGCGAAAAACCACAACCGCTGGAGGAAGGTCTCATTACTTCCCTTAGTGAGACTGAAGAAAGCAGCCTGGATCAGCACCAATTACACCAACTTGTCCAACAAGGTATCCAGCAACTTCCCGAACGATGCCGGATTATCTTCACCCTAAGCCGGCAGGGGGGGCTAACCTACGACGAAATTGCCGAAGAATTGTCCATTTCCAAAGAGTCGGTAAAAAGTCAAATAAAAATCGCCCTACAAAAACTTAGGGCCTATTTGAAGGAATATTGGGAGATTTGGCTGATCTTTTTTCTAAATAATTAACTGATGTTACGCCCTTTTCTATTACATCTGATAAAATAGGTTGCGGCGGCCGCCGCAACCTATTTTATCAGATGCAATAGAAAAATTAATTCAGTCTTTTCCCCCTCTTTGATTTTTTTGTTGTCTAAATAATTGAAAAGCATAAAAAATGGATTATCCGGAGATCATAGCTTATTTGAATGATGATTGTACACCGCAAGAAAAAGAAGCGGTCGAACAATGGAGGTCAGCTAATGCCGACAATGAACGGATGTTCAATAATATCCGGCAAGTATGGGAGGCCTCCATTCAAAAAGTTGAATCGGAAAACCCGGATATAGGCCAGGCCTGGAAGCAGGTACGAAGTCAAACGACCGGAAAGCAAATAAAAAAGATCAATTGGAGCCGACGGATATCCGGAATAGCGGCCGTGTTGCTACTTGGGCTGGTTGCCTACCTAAGTCAACCCTGGTGGATACCGGTGAAAATGGAGGAAGTGATCACTCAAAATGAGGGCATTCCCACTCAGGTAAGTTTACCAGATGGGAGTTCCGTCTGGCTAAATAAACACTCGAAATTGGTTTTCCCGAAAAAATTCAAAGGCCGGGAACGAGTGGTTGAATTGAGCGGAGAAGCTTTTTTTGACGTACAAAGGAATGAATCCAAGCCATTCAGCATTAAAACTGCCGAAGCGCAGGTAAAGGTACTCGGTACCTCCTTTGATGTGATGGCTTACCCGGATAGCTCAATAGTACGGGTACAGGTGAATAGCGGCAGAGTAGCCCTTTCTTCGATTGAGGCCGAGCAAGACAGTCTTATCTTAAGTAAGGGGGAAGAAGGGTTTTATGAAAAAAATGAAAGGCGATTGGAAAAAGCAAACATTTTACAAGCGAATCGAATTGCCTGGAAAACCAGAATACTGGAATTTAATAATACAAGCATTGCCGAAGCCATTCCATTGATACAGGATATCTACCAGGTCCGCTTAGAACTCGCTAATATCGACATTGGCAACTGCCGATTCAGCGCCACTTTTGATGATGAACCCTTGGAAAATATTCTCGAAACGATGAGCACCCTTTTTGAAATAAAAACAGCGCAAAAACAGAGCAATTCATATACCTTAAGCGGACAAGGCTGTCCGAAGTAACAATAGTCAACTAATACATTCCCTTCCATAAGTTTTGGCCAAACATGACCACATGTTGGCCGCCCAAAAAACATTGCAGCATCTGCAATGGAGGGGATTCTATTTTTTAATTTTTAAATCACCACGACAAAATGAAAAATCTGATTGTTTTAATCGGCCTGTGGAGTTTCCTGAGTTTCTCCTTGCAGGCACAAGAATCTGACAAGGGATTCTACCTCAAAATTGCTTATGCAGGAGGGATGATTACCCATCCAGGTGTAAGTATCGGAGCGGGATACTCCCTAAGCCAATGGTCCAAGGCAAAAAGCAACGGGCTATACGTTGACCAGGAAATCCGCCTCGGTCTTAAGCTAGGTACTTACTTCCACAAGCGCATGCACACAGGCGTTTACCTCACTCCTGATATTGAATGGATCAGAACTGGGGCTAAAGGCTTCCAATTCGGGCTGAATTTCTCTGCCGGCTACCTCAAAACCTTTATTCCCAGTACCTATTCGGTTAATAATGAAGGAATCGTACAACAAAAAGGGAGTGGTACCCAACACTTTGTTTTTATGCCGGGCATCCGATTAGGAAAGGACCTAAGTAAAAAAGGAACCGGAAATGTGGAGTGGTTTGTCAACAACCAACTCATGTTCCAAACACCTTATTTCGACAAAACCAACAAGTATTTACTCACCGAACTGGGAATTAATTTAAAAATAAAATAATCATGATTAACCGACTGTTTCTATTTTTATCCATTGCTTTTTTGGCAGTAAGCTGCTCCGAAAAAGCGGAGATCAGCACACAGACTGACGATTTTTTTCACCTTGAAGAAGAGGGCGCCTTCCTCCCACTCTGGGTACGAGGTAACACTTCCTCCGGGAAAATATTGCTTTATGTACAAGGAGGCCCGGGACTAAATACACTAGACCTTGCCACGGTCGACTATCTGGGCTGGAAAGATGGCCTGGAAAAAGATTATGCCGTAGCTTATTACGACCAAAGGGGAACCGGCAACGCGCAGGGGGAGTTTGACTGGGAAAGCATCAGCATCGAGCAATACCTGAAGGACCTTCACAAGGTAGTGCTTTTGCTCAAGCATCAGTATCCGGATAATGAGGTATACCTGCTTGGGCATAGCTTCGGAGGTTGGCTGGGGTACCTCTACGCATTAGAATATCAAAACCAAAGTCCGGTGTCCGGGATCATTGCAGCGAATGCCCCCTTTACGACGGATAAAAATGAGGTCCGCTGGATTTTCCGCCAGCAATTCCTCATCAATGTAGCGCAGGAATTTGTTGAACAAGGCCATCAGCCGGAATTTTGGACAGAGGTGCTCCAATGGACGGAGGAGAATCCTCAAATAGAAACGCGGGAGCAAAGAAGACAGTGGAATCGTTATGTCATTGAGGGCCTATCAGCCTATGAAGTGGAGGTTCCGATTTCTGTAGGAAAAATTATTGAGGGGGTTTTCTTTTCATCTCTTAATATTTTCCCGAGTCTTTTATCGGTGGAGCGGTTGGACAAGCTAGCGGACCTATTATTTGAAGATGAAGAAGGGATTGATGTGTTATCAAGGGTAAGTGAGCTTAACACGCCTTTACTAATGATAACAGGCCGGTATGATGACATTGCTCCGCCAGAGGAATTTTACTATGCTTTTGACCAGATCGGCTCGACACAGAAGAAGTTGGTCGTGCTGCCCGATGCGGGGCACGAGTCTTTTTTGAATCAGCCTGAATTGTTTAGGGAGGCGGTGAAGGAGTTTGTGCGGTAGCAGGCTAGGTTAGCTAGCTCAGACATGTCATGTCTAGACATGACATGTCTGAGTAGTTACCGATAAAAGGCCTAAAATAAAAAGAAGAAGGTATATGACATGTCTTAGACATGTCATGTACTTCAAAACTGGACATGACATGTCTAAACATGTCATGTCTTTAAAAAATCATCATGAAATACCTTTTCCTCATCTCTTCCCTCCTCCTTTGCCTCTCTTCCAGCGCCCAGGAAGATGTCTTGAAGCGCCCCGTCAAGGTATCTTTCCTTAACCTAAGCCAACAAGAAGCACTGAAAAAACTCGAATCGATCACCGGCCTGAATTTCGCCTACCCCAGCTCGCTAATTGATAAAGATACCAAACTCAATAAAAGCTGGAATGAGGAAAGGCTAGACAACATCCTCCGGGCAATTTTCGAGGATAAAAAAATTGAACTCAAACTGGTCGGGAAGCGCTTGCTGATCAAAGAAGACCTCTCGCCCCCATCATCAAAAAAGACCATCAACGGCTACATTCAAGACAAAAACAGTGGAGAAATGCTGATCGGAGCAAGCATTTATCTCCATAACGGCACCGGCACCAGCACCAATGCATATGGATACTACTCCTTGAGCCTGGACACCGGCTTATATCAATTCACCATCAGCTATCTGGGGTATGAGAATGTAACTCAGTCCATGAGGCTCCAGAAGGATCAAAGGAAGGATTTTCAATTAAGCCCGAACTCCTCACAGCTAGAAGCAGTCATAGTCACTTCAAGCCTTCAGGATCTTTCAGTTGCAAATACTACAGCCAATCAACATCAACTCCACCTTCCTGCCCTAAAAAAACTGCCGGCGATCGGCGGAGAGCCGGATATTTTTAAAGGTATTCAACTACTTCCAGGTATCGGTAGTGCAGGGGAAGGCTCCACCGGGCTTTATGTGCGTGGAGGGAACATTGACCAAAACCTGATCATTTTGGATGAAGCACCTATCTATAACCCCAGTCATCTGCTGGGCTTTTTTTCCACCTTCCACCCCGATGCGATCACACATGCGGAAGTCTACAAGGGTAACTTCCCGGCACGTTTCGGGGGAAGGTTATCTTCAGTCGTAGAGCTGAGGATGAAAGAAGGCAATAAAGAAAACTTAAAAGTACAAGGCGGCATTGGACTGCTGGCCAGCCGTCTTTTAGTGGAAGGCCCCATCAAAAAAAATAAGCATTCCTTTATGCTGGCGGCCCGACGAACTTACCCAGATCTCTTCCTCAGGGCCGATGAGGACGACGGCGGCAATAAAGTCAACTTTATGGACGTCAACCTGAAAACGAATTGGCTGCTGAACGACAACAACCGCCTCTTTTTTTCCATGTACAGAGGTCAGGATGTATTCAGGTACTTTGACGCCTATGAGAATCAATGGGGTAATACAACTGCGACCTTTAGGTGGAACCACCTTTTTAATGAAAAGACATTTGCCAATTTTTCATTCATTTATAGTCGGTACCGATATTCAGTAGAGAACATTATCGACGGTGTCACTACTTTTAACTGGCATTCAGGAATTACCGATTATAACCTAAAAGCCGATTTCACCAGCTTCCTCAATGCCGATAATCGACTAGAATACGGCATTCACCAGATACTCCATCAATTCAATCCCGGTCAGGAAAGTGAACAGCGTTTGAACCCAATACCCGAGAGCAAGACACTTGAACAGGCCCTTTATTTCAGCCATCAGGTACAGCTAAATCCTGCCATAGAAATCAACTACGGCCTTAGGCTATCAGCCGCACACAACCTGGGAAAAGGAAAAACCTATCAATATAATGACGCCTTCAACATCATTGATTCCACGCTTCACCAGGGGGGTATTTTTCACTCTCAGTTTCAGCTATCTCCACGGTTTTTGCTGAAATACCAATCCAGCCCCTTCACCAGTTGGAGTGTTGGCTACAGTCGTACCGCCCAATACCTTTTCCAATTAAGAAATACCACTACCGCGTTTAATGCCTTTTATACCTTTATGCCCTCTAATTCGAATATTCCGGCTCAAACTGCAGACCAGTTCAGCCTGGGGTTTTTTCATAAAAACCAGGATGCCTCTTTCCAATGGTCGGTGGAAACCTATTATAAATGGTTGCGTCATCAAATCGACTTCATTGATCATGCTCAATTACTCCAAAACCCTTACATAGAAAGGCAGCTAAGAATAGGAAAAGGCAGAGCCTACGGGCTGGAAACCTACCTTCAAAAAACAGCCGGCCGCTGGAAAGGGTCACTGAGTTACAGCTATAGCCGCTCACTCAAACAGGTACCCGGCCTCAATCAGGATTTAGAATTCCCTACCTACTACGACCAGCCCCATGCAGTGAAGCTGTGGCTCCATTTTAACCCTCGATCCAGGTGGGAATGGAACCTTAACTGGCAGTTTATCAGCGGCAGAGCCACTACCCTACCCATCGGCAGTTTTCAGTATGAGCAAACCATTGTTCCCATTTACGGAGCAAGAAATGGTCATCGCTTGCCGGCTTTTCACCGACTTGACTTTTCCATTACCCTTAACAGCAAGAGAAACCACAACAAAGATCGCGGCGCCTTTTGGGTACTGACTGTCTTTAATATTTATAATAGAAAAAATACCCTATCGATTGACATCCTTCCAAAAAGGTTGAAAGAAAGCGACAATGTTCCGGATCCACTGGATGTGGCAGCTTATAAAACCTATATCAGTGGTATTTTTCCTTCACTTTCCTATAACTTTAGGTTTTAATATGGAGAAAATCAAGCAATTTTTACTGATAAGTTTGCTAGGCATTACGCTTTTTTCTTGTGTAGAAGAAGTAACTATCTCTTCTTTAAAGGACGATACTTTTTTGGTCGTACAAGGGCAGATCACCAATGAATTTAAACGGCATGAAGTACTTTTGACCGCGAGCGGCCAATTTAACGATACCACCTCTTTTCTTAGAATCACTGGTGCGGAAGTCATTATTACAGAAGGTCAGCATCGGTATTACCTGCAAGAGGAATCACCTGGCCGGTACTTAAGTGATAGCCTCTCTGGTATCCCAGGCAAAGTTTACAGGCTTTTGGTCACTCATGACGGACAGATGTTTGAGGCCGCCGATACCATGCCTGCCTTACCAAAGTCTTTTGAACCTGCTTTTTTCAGTAAACAAGGTAATTTCCTGGATCTGGAGTACCGCCGCCATCAATTTGGCTTTCCAAGCCCTCATAAATGGGAACTCTTTGTAATAAGAGACCCTATTGATACCATCACTTACAATATTGATGTTAACAGGATTGGGCTTCAAGTCGGGGTCGATATTCTTCCTCCTTTCACTTATCGCTTCACCTATTTTACCCACCCCAGTATTGAAGTGAATGGACTAATGAACTTTGATGTGCCTCATTTTTACGGATTTAACACAGGCTTTAAAGTCGTCCAGAAAAAATATAATCTTTCTGAATCCTATTACGCCTACCTGAGGTCCTTGTTTATGGAAACCGAATGGCGGGGTACACTTTTCCCTTCCACTCCAGCCAACCTTCAAGGGAATGTTTCGAATGGAGCTTTGGGCTTTTTCAGCGCGAGCTCCGTCAGAGGCCTGTCCTATGTGCCGCAATAAAAAGGGGCGTCGAAAAGACCATACTGCCTTTTTCGACGCCCCCGAACAAACTATTCTGACCAATATCTTTTCGAAGGGCGAAGGACGAAGGGCGAAGGACGAATAAAATTCGACCTTCGACCTTCCTATTCGACCTTCGACCTTCTAAACAGTTGTTTTCACTAAGTAAAAGTCTACCTTTTCATCATAAACCCCTGCGATTCTTTCGTCCATTTCTTCCAGTGTTTTGGGAGGAGGAACGATGGCTTTATCGCCCTGCTTCCAGTTGACTGGCAGCGCCACTTTTTTCTCATCTGCTGTTTGTAAAGCGATCAAAGAACGTTTGATCTCTTCCATATTTCGTCCTACATTCAGCGGATAGTACTGGATCATTCTGATGATACCTTTAGGATCAATAAAGAAGACAGCCCGAACGGCAGCGGTAGTCGCTTCATTGGGGTGAATCATTCCGTACAACTGACCTACGCTCATGTCCAGGTCGGCAATGATGGGAAAATCCATGTATACGCCTGTATTATCACGCACATTGTTCACCCATGCCAGGTGTGAATGGATACTGTCGATAGACAGGCCGATCAGCTTAGTATTACGGCTGGCAAAAAAGTCTTTTTCATTGGCAAAGGCTGATAATTCTGTGGTACAAACCGGCGTAAAATCTGCGGGGTGTGAGAAAAACACCACCCAGCTACCTTTATTAAATTCCGAAAATTTTAATTTTCCTGTTGTTGTGATCGTTTCAAAATCAGGAGCTTTCTCTCCTATTCTTGGCATTGGATTCACTTTTACATGACCATTATTTTCCATATTGTTATTATTTTATGTGAAATTATTTTTTATTGAAAAATTCCGTGGTTCCGTGGTTAAAGAAAATTCTAACAATTAGCTCTACCCTCCCTAAAAACCTGGTATTATCGCCTGATTACTGATAAATTGGAACCCTGGAACCCTGGAACCCTGGAACCCTGGAACCCTGGAACCCCGGAACCCTATCTAGAACTCTTACAACACTTCCCCTTACATCCTCCCATTTTTCCTTTACCCATCTGGCCTCCCCCCTGGCAGTTCATGGTTTTATCACCTTGAATGATCGAGTCAAAGGCCGCTTTATCCATAATGGTGGGTTGGTAATGGACTCCCTGCTTTTCCAGGTTTTTATGGAGTGCCCGCAAATGGTTCTGCGAAGCATTCAATAAGTTTTTTAGTAAAGTGGTCTCCTTTTCATCGATTTCTACTTCCAGGCCGGCTTGCAGGTTTGATATTTCACTTTCTCCGATCATGGCGCCCACCTTAAGTGCCGCTTCCAGGGAAGTAGAACCTTCAGTTACCAGGTTACCGTACCATTTTTGAAGTTGGGGATCTGTGAAAAAACCGTGTTCATCCTCCACAACTGATTTTGGAAGATCCAATCCACGCTGATTAATAAGTTTTTTGATTTGCTGCAGCTGCTTTTCTTTAGCTTGCTGAAAATTGGTGAAAATCTGTTGGCCCCATTTATCTCCCAAGGCATCATATACATCTCTGGCTAGTTTGGTCTCCTCCGCCAAAGTCGGGAAAGAGAACTGGCCGTCATCTTTAGAAGCCATTTGAGCAAAGCTCGATACACTCCATATCATTAAAAAAAGCAGTACTAATACGTTCCTTGTGCGTTTCATATATTTGAGTTTTAAATTGATGTTGTTTAGCGTTTCTCAACATTAAACCTACTAGCTCATTATCTTCCCACCGTCCTTCTAATTTCTTAGTTCTCCAAGTTATCACCGCTTAGATCTTTCATTTTTTAGTGATTAATACTGCAAAAGTATCGGCCTTCACAAATAAACTCTGTAACGCTAATCACACTGATTTGTAAGGCATCCAGACGAACACTATTCTCCTTCCTATTTAATGAATAATACTTGGGCAATACGGTACTTTTTATTCTTTTGAGGGTATAAACCACTGAATCAAAACACCTGACCGGCACTTGGAATCGACGTTAAGGCATTGTTAAACTTTTGTCGGATTTTTAAAGATTTTCGCCGAGTAAAGTAGTGAAGATGCCGCCAGATTATGATTTTTAAGATGTCTGAAAAATTTAATGAAAACAAAAACCTGAAAACAATCTGCACCCAATCCTTTCATAAGGAGGAATGCAATTATCAACCAGTAAGAAAGGGCTCCCATGCTCCTTTCTTTACTGTGTTTTCCAAATTTTTCACACCAAACAACCGGCGAATTATTTCACCGGAATTAAAATTCAAAAAATGATTATGGCTTTTTTATTTGTCTTATTTGTATTTTTAATAGGTATTGGATGTACCGTCCTTTGGATCTATTGCCTGGTTGATATTATTAAAGCAAACTTCAAGGGTGAAAATGACAAGATCATCTGGTTGCTTTTGATTATCTTCCTACCCCTGATCGGCTCTATTTTATATTTGGCCATCGGCATGAAGCAGAAAATACCCGAAAGAATCGTTTAACATGCAAGAGTTAATCCAAGTTGCTTTTTTACCAGTCAATCTCTTATACACCATTCTACTCCTCATGGTAGTCCTGTACTGGTTTTCGGTCATCCTGGGAGCCATCGATCTGAGTTCCGTCGACCTCGACCTGGATTTTGATGCGGACGTGGATGTAGATGCAGACATTGAGGTGGATACCGATGTAGATGGTGATATGAGTGCTTCCGGAGGCTGGTTAGCCGGAGCCCTCCATTTTTTCAATTTTGGAAAAATGCCGTTTATGGTGATCATGACGGTAGTAATATTATGCGGATGGATGTTAACCATTCTTTCCAATTATTACTGGGGCAATGGAAGTCCACTGTTTGCATTGGCCATGTTCATCCCAATTTTATTTGCAGGTCTGATCGTTGCCAAGATCATAACCACGCCACTGATTCCGGTCTTCAAACGCCTGGACACTACCGCAGAGGATGTCGACTATATCGGAATGGACTGCAAATTAAAGTTGCCGGCCAGTGCCAGCAAATTCGGACAGGCCGAAGTGCTCGTCGACGGTGCTCCTAACCTGATCAATGTAAAAACCAAAAGCGATGAATCGCCGCTCAGCACCGGCGAGGAAGCTGTCATCATCGGAAAAACAGATGATGAGCGCTATTATCTCATAGAAAAGAAAACCATTTTTTAAAGTTTTCAGATGGAGTAGTTGAATAATCCAAAAATTTTCAACTCCACCAAAAAGAAAGCAAGCCTACTATATAACTCTATCAAACAACAGTCATGCTATTACTTGATATTTTTAACCAAACCTTTCTAACTGGAGGGGTCATTATTGCAGTTATCCTCTTTGCTTTGGCCGTTGCCATCGCACGCTGGTACAAAAAAGTACCCCAAGGTAAAGCCCTTATCGCAACCGGTTTTAGAGGCACCCGAGTAGCCTTCGAAAACGGTATGCTTGTCATTCCTGTGCTGGAAATGCACGAACAGATGGACCTGTCCGTCAAAACCATCGAGATCGTCCGGATGAAAGAGGACGGCCTTATCTGTAAGGATAACATCCGTGCCGACATCAAGATCGTTTTCTTTGTTCGGATCAATAAGGATGCCAATGACATCAAAAAAGTAGCTCAGGCCATCGGCTGCCAAAGAGCCTCCGATCTGGATACCTTACGAGAACTTTTTGAAGCTAAGTTTTCCGAGGCCATCAAAACGGTGGGTAAACGTTTCGATTTCGTAGAACTGTACGATAATCGTGAAAAATTCAACACCGAAATCCAAAATACCATTGGTGAGTACCTGAATGGGTACAAACTAGACGATTGCTCCATCGATTATCTGGAGCAAACGGATATTACCTACCTTAAAGAAACCAACATCCTGGATGCAGAAGGTATCAAAAAGATCACCGAACTGACCGCCCAGCAAAAGGTCAAAGCTAACTTCATTCGCCGCGAAGAGGAAAAGACCCTTACCGAGCAAAACGTTGAAGCACGGGAGGCCATCCTCGAATACGAACGCCAACTGGCCGAGAAAGAAGAACGCCAAAAACGTGAAATTGCCAATATCAAAGCTCGGGAGGCTGCCGAAATTGCCAAAATCAATGAAGAAGAGCGCCTTCGTTCTGAATCTGTCCGCATCAAAACAGAAGAAGAACTGGCCGTCATGGAAGAAAATAAACAACGCCAGATCGTCGTCGCCTCTAAAAATAAAGAGCGTACCGAGGCAGTGGAAACAGAACGTGTAGAGAAAGATCGCGCCCTGGAGCAAACCGAACGTGAAAAGATCGTTACCCTTGCAGAGATCGAAAAGCAGCGGGCGATTGAGGAGGAGAAAAAGAATATTCAGGATGTTATCAGAGATCGCATTATGGTGGAGAAAAAGGTGGTCGAGGAAGAAGAGCGCATCAAAGATACTCGCGTCATCGCCGAAGCAGAGCGTCTAAGACAAAAGACGGTCATCGAGGCTACCGCAGTGGGCGAATCCACGGTCATCGAGCAGGAGAAAGCTGCTGAAGCGGAAAAACTGGCTGCTGCCATTAAAGCCGAAACGCTGCTGATTGAAGCGGAAGCACAAAAAAATGCGGCCGAAAAAGAAGCAGATGCCCGCAAGATCTCAGCAGAAGCGAAAGCTGCTGAAGAAGCCACCATAGGTCTGTCGGAAGCTCAGGTAATTGAAGCCAAAGCTAAAGCCAAAGAACTGGAAGGCAATCTGGAAGCAAACGTTCTGGAGAAAAAAGCCAAAGCGGAAGCGACTGGTATCCAGGTCAAGGCAGATGCCATGGAAAAACAAGGCCTCATCGAAGCTAAGGTCATGGAAGAAAAGTACGCTGCCGAAGCAAAAGGCGTCGAACTGAAAGCAGTGGCCATGCAAAAACTGGACGGCGTCGGCAAAGAGCATGAAGAGTTCAAGCTGCGCCTAGAGAAAGAGAAAGAGATCGAACTGGCGCACATCAATGTGCAGAAGCATGTGGCGGAAGCACAGGCTACCGTCCTGGCAGAAGCCTTGAAGAGTGCCAATATCGACATCGTCGGTGGTGAAATGCAGTTTGTCAACAGCATCCTGAATGCTGTCAATCGAGGCAAAACCATCGACGGCCTGATCGGTAGCAGCCAGGAACTGAGCGACATCAAGAATGCCCTCATCCACGGTAACGGCTCGAACGGCAACGGAGGCCTGATGACTCGCCTGCGCGGCCTGATCCAGCAGATGGGCGTCTCTTCCGATGACATCAAAAACCTGACCATCTCCGCCCTGCTCCTCAAACTGAGCGACCAGGCCAACGACAGCCAGCGCTCCACGATCAGTAATCTGAGTGCAATGGTGAAGTCATTAGGTATTGGTAATCAAAAAGCCGGAGAGGTGTTATAAAATATTGTGGGATAAAGCGCCCATTGGTACTTTATCCCAACAATAAATACTATTATGTCAAATACTCAATCAAAAATACAACAGTCTACCCCTTCCCTCGAAAGCGGCACTTACGAGATCATCCGCAACCGGCTCAACGCCCAGGCGGACGAACTCCGCCGGTGCATGCAACAGCTGAACGATGCTCGTAAAACCGTTTTCGGAGCCATCGAAACACAGCTGATCGCTACCGACCGCATTAATACGGCCAATTACTGTATTGCCAGAGATATCGTAGCACTCGGCAAGCATTGCATCTTTGGATACAATGTGCATGTAGGCCTGCGCTCCGGTATAGAACTGAAAGATGTATTCAGCATTTACACCTTCCAGGATCAAGGTTTTGTAGAACATAATTTATCCATGCTACAGGATGAAAAATTCCTGCAGGACTTCAACAATTTGTACCGCTACTACAAGGATGCCTACTTCGCCCGTTTTTCCCAAAGAGGAGCTTACCTCTACATGGTCTTTTATTTAACGGAAAAAGGAGAAGATTTTAAAGCTTTCAAATGGCTGGTCACGGATGAAGGGATCGAATACATCGATAATCGCTCCGATCATGAAGTACGCTTCCCCGCACAACATGAATTTAAATGGAAAAGACTCGGCAGAGATGACCACCGCAAAGGTGCACATCCCCACGTCTCGGTGATGGATCGGGTATTTGTTGAAACCGTCGGCGGAGACCTGACCATCAAAGTAGAAGATAATACAGAGGATGGCCGGGGTATCTATCGTGAAGAAGTTGAATACAGCGACCAAACCCTGGACGATGCCGAATACCTGTACGCCAACCTCGGTAACTTGATCGCCTTGAAGATCCGGCCTTACCAGGAAGAATACCGCTATTTTATTTTTAACGAAAAAATGCAGGAAGTACAGCGCATCGATTCTCTGGAGGATTCAGGCGTACTCCTTCCCGATGAGCACGGCCTGATCTTTGCCAATGGGTATTATCTAAAAACCGGCGAGTACAAGATCTTCGATGCGGATATGCGCAACAAGCTGTTCAAAAAGCGCATCGTTTCGCCAAATGGCGAGGATTATCTCTACGTTTTTTACGATAAGAAAAAAGGTATTTATGTACTGCTCCACTATAATGTGATTCAGCAGGAAGTAGCTACACCCATCCTGTGTAGCGGCTTTACGCTTTTCCCTGATGGAGAACTCTGCTATTTTCGAGGAGAAGAAGATCCTACCAAACATCACGTGATGCAGATCTGGCAGACTCCTTTCGTGTCCGGCGAGCAAGTCCCTTCCGAACATACGGATTCCTATTTGTACAAAATCGGCAATAAGGACATCGTTCGCGCTATGGCAGAATGTACAGAGATTCTCGTCTTATGCGGCAAAGATGATAATTATGCCGACTTGTACAGCGATCTGGTCAAAAGATCCACGGATGTCATAGACTCTTATTATTGGCTGAACGACAGTAGTACTTTTCAGTTGAATGAACCTTTAGCTAAAATTAGAGAAACGGCCAATTCAGCTATTGATGCTTACGAGAAAAAAGTACGCACTCAAAAGGAAACCCAGGAAGAGATCAATCGTGTTCAGACCAGCTCGCAAAACTTATTTGATCAAATCCGCCGGCAGTCCTTCGATTCGGTTGATCAGTTCGTTTTGGCTTTGTCTCAATTGCGTCAATTGCGAGGAGAGATCATTGGTTTAAAGGAGCTACCTTATACCAACGAAGACATCATCACCCACCTGGAAGAAGAAACCGATGAAAACACCCAGCGCTTGTCCGAAGGTTGTGTCTCATTTTTATTACAAGACGAAGCCCTGGCGCCTTACAATGAAAAAATAGAAGCTCGTGAAAAAGAGATCGGCGATCTAAAAACAGCCAGGCAAGCGATCGCTTTAGAAGAAGCCGGCAACCAGATCGGCAGCGAACTGGAATTATTGATAGAGATCGTCAGTAACCTAAAGATCGAAGATGCTACACAAAGTACCCGCATCATCGACCATATCTCAGTCCTATTCACCAGATTAAACCAATTAAAAGCGGCGATTAAGCGCAAGAAGGACAGCCTGGCCAAAACAGAAGGCGTAGCCGAATTCAGCGCCCAAATGCGCCTCTTGGACCAAAGCATCATCAATTATCTGGAAGTATCAGATACCCCCCAGAAGTGTGACGAATATTTGTCCAAGTTGATGGTGCAGCTGGAAGAGTTGGAAAGCCGTTTTGTAGAAATCGATGAATTTACGGAACAACTGGCCGAGAAACGCGAAGAGGTGTACAGCGCCTTCGAGTCGCGCCGCAATACCCTGGTCGAGGCTCGCAACAATAGAACCGCTTCTCTGCAAAACGCTGCCAATAGAATTCTGGAAGGCATTCAAAAAAGAACGGCCTCCTTCAAAGAAGCCAACGAGATCAACAGCTTCTTTGCTTCCGATCTGATGGTCGACAAGGTCCGGGACATCATTAAAGACCTGAACGAACTAGAGGATAGTAACAAAGCTGATAGCATTCAAACCAGGTTAAAAACCCTTAGGGAAGAAGCTGTCCGTCAGTTACGGGACCGCCAGGAGCTGTACGTCGACGGAGCGAATGTCATGAAACTCGGAAAACATCGGTTTTCAGTCAACACCCAGGCGCTGGAACTCACCATCGTCCGCGACAATGGGGACATGAATTTCCACCTAACGGGTACCGAGTTCTATGAGCCCATCAAAGATCCTCGATTTTTGAACACCAAAGATGTTTGGGAACAAACTCTGGTGTCGGAAAACAAGCAGGTTTACCGAGCGGAATATTTGGCCTTTCAGCTTTATAACCAAGAAGACCGCAAGCTTTTATTAAAAGAAAAAGAAGCCCTACTTCCTTTGGTGCAAGCCTTTTCCGCCACGCGCTATCAGGAAGGGTATACCAAGGGCATTCACGATGAAGATGCCGCCAAGATCCTTTATCAGTTGGTGGACTTATCAACCAAACTGGATCTGCTGTACTTCACTCCCCGGGTTCGGGCCTGTGGGAAATTGTACTGGCTGTATTTTGCCAAAAAGGAGAAAAAAGAGCTGTTGCATAACCAGCTCAAGAGCGCCGGCATTATTTTACAAGTATTCCCCGAAACACATGAATTTGATTATCTGGTTGAAGAGTTGAAGGAAGAAATTAGCCAATTCCTTTCCCAAACCAGGCTATTCCCTGAAGGATTGTCCGAAAAAGTAGCCAACTATTTATTCAAGGAATTGGCCCGCTCAGAGCATTTCGTGTCTAGCCAGGCTGCCGTTTCCTTGTTGAAAGCCTTCAAAGCGTTCCTCAAAAAGAAAAAGGCCACCACCATTTTCAATCAATCGGTCAAAGAACTGGACGGACAAGCTAAACCCCAGTTTAACCTCATTCGTCGCTGGTTACAAGCCTATATCGAGCAAAGTGAAGAAGAAAATCAGTGGACTTACCTGGATGAAGCCAGTATGCTTATTATGGCCGGTGATGCTACCGACAGCAAAGTGGTAGACAGCCCCACAAGCATTTCTTTGGAAGGCTTTCATGGAGACCATCCCCTCATACAGGATGGCATTTATCCATTCGACTTTCACCTTTTTATGGACAAACTGGAGCAATTTACAACGGCAAGTGTGCCTCAATACGAGGCGTATGCCCAACTGAAAAAGCAGTTGACTGAAGCCTACCGTCAGAAGTTGCAACTTAGCGAGTTCCAGCCAAGGGTGCTCAGTTCTTTTGTGCGCAACCAGTTGATCGACAAGGTGTACCTGCCGCTATTTGGGGACAACTTCGCCAAGCAATTAGGTACCGTGGGTGAAGATACCCGTACCGACCGGATGGGCTTGTTGCTACTGATCTCTCCTCCGGGTTATGGTAAAACCACCTTGATGGAGTACATCGCCAATCGACTCGGCTTGATTTTCGTGAAGGTAAACGGCCCGGCCATCGGACATGAGGTCACTTCATTAGCGCCGGAGGATGCGCCAAGTATGGCCGCCCGAAAAGAGTTAAACAAGCTGAACCTTTCCCTTGAAATGGGCGACAACATCATGCTCTACCTGGACGACATCCAGCATTGCAATCCGGAGTTTTTGCAGAAGTTCATTTCCTTATGTGATGCGCAAAGAAAGATAGAAGGGGTATACAATGGTGTAGGCAAGACTTATGACCTGCGAGGCAAACGCTTCTGTATTGTCATGGCCGGTAATCCTTACACGGAAAGCGGTGCTAAGTTCCGCATTCCTGATATGCTTGCCAACCGGGCCGACATTTACAACCTGGGAGATATCATCGGTGAAACCGAAAGCGCCTTCAAGCAAAGTTACATCGAGAACGCCCTAACCTCCAATCCGAGCATGAATCGCCTGGCCGGCAAGAATATGAAGGACGTGTACGCCTTTATCAGGCTGGCTGAGACCGGCTCGCGCGAAGGTATTGAATTTGAGGGCCAGTACGGAGCGGACGACATCAACGAATACCAGTCGGTGCTCAAGAAACTGATCCAGGTCCGAGACATCATCCTGGCCGTCAACCAGGAGTACATCCGCTCGGCCGCCATGTCGGACGAGTACCGGACCGAGCCGGCTTTCAAGCTCCAAGGCTCTTACCGCGACATGAACAAGCTTGCCGCCAAGATCGAGCCGATCCTGAACGAGCAGGAGTTAAAAACTTTGGTCCTGGATCATTATGAAAGTGAGGCTCAAACCCTCACCGCCGATGCAGAGGCCAATCTGCTGAAGTTAAAGGAAATGCTCGGCTGGATCACGGAGGATGAAAAATCCAGATGGGCCGACATCAAGAAGACCTTTAACAAAAACAAGGTTTTCCGTGGCATGGATGGCCAGGACCCCATGAGTCAGGTGATAGCACAAATGAGCGCGTTTACGGAAGGGGTTGAGGGGATTCGGGATGCTTTGAAGAGGGATGAAGAATGAAAAACCTCATTCTTCTTGACCTCGGCGGAGTCGTCTTTCAGTCTACCGGTATTTCCAATGGAAGAATTGACTGGAGCATCATCAGCCGGCTGAATAAAAAATACGGCCATGACTTAAATATCGGCGATGACGTATTCCCGGCTTTTCTATCGGAGTACAATGCCCTGACTCAGCAATCCTTATCCGGAACAACCTTCCTGGAATCTGTCTTTGATACCCTGGAGTTCAATACCGAACTTATCGAAATGATCCGTGCTCAAAGTGACATTGTGATCGTTAGTGATAACTACAGGGAAAACATCGCTTACATTTCGGAAAGGTATGATTTTGCTGATTGGTCCCTCAAGCAGATCTATTCCTTCGACTACAAAATGCATAAATCGAATCCTGTTTTTTTTCAAAAGCTATTGAATGAGTTGAGTGATTATAAATCGAATGACATGATCCTCATCGATGACAGTCCCAGGAATATCGAAAGTGCTCGGAACAATGGCATAGAAGGTATGTTATTTCGAAATAATGCGCAGGTAAAAAAGGAATTCTTATCGGGCACTCTGGGGTTGTGTAAAAAGTCCTTCGGCCTTTTTCCCCAACCAATAATATTCTTTTAGGAGGTCGTTTGAATAAAAAAACTTCGTTTTTTTATTCAAACGACCTCCTAAACAAAATTTTAAGGGGGGTGTAAAAACGAGGAACGAGTTTTTACACAACCCCACAACACCTTAATATTACATATATGACCATAGGTATATTCCAAGACCTCCATGCCAACCTCCCGGCCCTGCAAAAAGCGCTGAAGATCTATAAAGCCGAGCTAAGAATAGGTATCTTGAAGGTATTTAATAACCGCTTCGAATTGCAAAAATTATCCGTGCCTTATAAGGATCAAGGATTAATGGAGGCTTTTGAAAAAAGAAAAGTGCCGGCCAAAGCGTTTATTACCAAAACCTTCATTACCAGAAAACAGTCATAATGAAAAGTCACCCACCCAACATCCCCATCTTCGGCGGCACTGGCTTCATCGGCCTGAGCCTGGCCCATCACTTGAAAGAAAGAGGCTTTCATCCCATTCTGCTTGCCAGGAATGCCCCCTCCCCTGCCGTCCCCTTTGAATTCCGACAATGGGATGCCGTATCTGTAGGAGACTGGGTAAAAGTGCTGGAAGATGCCCAAGCCGTCGTCAACCTGGCCGGCAAAACCGTCGACTGCATCAAAACACCCGACAATTGCGATTTGATCCTGCGTTCCAGAGTAGATTCTACTAAGGCTATTGGGAGAGCCCTTCAATTAGTGGATAAGCCTCCCAAGATCTGGGTACAGATGTCTACGGCTCATATTTACGGAGATCCGCCCTCACAGCTTTGCACAGAAGGCTCTTCGACCGGCTACGGATTGGCTCCTTTTGTGGGAAAAGCCTGGGAAGAAGCTTTTCTGGAGTCTGTTCCTAAAGGCCTGAGGGAAGTCAGATTACGCACCAGTTTTGTCATTGGCAAAAATGGTGGAGCGCTCCAAAGTTTAAAGCGAATTGTCCGGCTGGGCCTGGGAGGAAAAGTCGGCCACGGCCAACAAGGGATCAGCTGGATCCATGAATTCGATATGAACGAGATCATTCATCAGGCCATTATCAACAAACAATATGAAGGCGCTTACATTGCCAGTGCCCCCAAGCCTGTATCTAATGAGGAGTTCATGAAAGCTCTGAGAAAGAGGATGGGAATGCCCATTGGTTTACCGGCCCCCGAATTTTTGACCAGAATAGGAGCCCGGCTCATTTTCAGAACAGACCCTGAATTGGCTTTATATGGAAGATATGTGAAATCCGAACGATTAGCAAAGGAGGGTTTTAACTTTAGGTTTCCGGATTTGGACGAAGTGCTGAAGGACCTGTTAAAAAAATAAAAATCAATCACTATCTTACAACTCCTTCTTGCCAACCTAAAGGTGTTGTCCATCAGCGCCCCTCTTCGTTTTATCCTAATACGGTGAACTGACACATTTTTCATAAACGACCTAATATGAAAGAGACTCTAATCTTACTCATCATCCTATTTCTTTATATAAACACTGGATATGCCCAATGGGAAAAACGTGATACCGTCGAATTCCAGGCACGAGACGGGCTGCCCAACTTTTTTAATAAGGTTCAAAACAATGAGGTCATCAATGTCGGATTCTTTGGTGGCAGTATCACCGAAAATGAAGGTTGGCGTCCCAAAACCGTTGCCTGGCTCCGGGAATATTATCATTTGGGCATGCTAAATGATTTCGACGCATCTATTGGAGGGACGAACTCAAAATTTGGAGTTTTTCGCTTGGATCGGGACTTATTATCGAAAGCCGACTTCGACCTGATCTTCGTCGAGTTTGTGGTCAATGACGGCTGGGGTGGATCTTCTGATGTTCAAAAAAGTATGGAAGGCATGGTGCGAAAAATATGGAAGCAAAATCCATATACGGATATCTGCTTTGTTTATACCGTCTCCGGATCCTTTTTTGACGATTATGAGGAGGGACTTATGAATCTTTCGGCCTCCAAACATGATGCCATTGCGGATCATTATAGCATTCCTGCAATATTCTGGGGTACGGAAGTCACCAAATTACTTAAAACCGACTCGGTGGTCTATAACGACCGGATCGCCAATCATCGAACCTCCCAAAACAGTGAGGGGCAGTATGTCTTCGCTATCGATAACGTACACCCTACCGATTACGGCCATGGTGTTTACGCATCTGTTCTGGCGCGAAGTTTTAAAACCATCAATCATAATACGCAGCCGAAAGCACATATTATACAGCCGAAATTAGTACCTGACAATTATGAATTCTCAAAAATGCTCTCTCCTATTCTACCTAACAATCATGGATTTAACCAAATAGATATGGCCGGGGAGGTTCCATATCTGGACCACTTTATTAATGAAGAAACCTTTTACTTGGTTTCCGAACAGTCCTCTTCCTCTTATACCTTCTCATTTATAGGGGATCAGGTAGGAGTCAATACCATCTTTGGACCTACGGGCGGCTATTTTATCATAGAGGTAGATGGCATTCCCCGGGACTTTATCACTTTTGATGGGTTCAGTACTTATTACAGGAAACAAGCCTATTTTTATCAATTACCCACTTATGGCGAACATTTTGTTAAAATCTACCCATCTGACCAGTCCCTTTCTTTGGAAGAAAAAAGGGATATTCTTTATACTTCCAAAGATGACATAGACGAGAATCCGGACAAATACAACAAAAACGAATTCATTTTTTCGGATGTATTTATTGTCGGAGAACTCACTAATTACCTGGTCGACACCATTAACCTTTGTGGGAAAGAGGGCATCGTCTGGAATGGCAATACTTATTCGGAGCCCGGAACCTATTACGCTACTTTCACCCTGCCAAATGGCTTCGATCGGGTTTTCCAGTTGAATCTGAGTAATACCCCTTCCTACTTCCTTGAGTATACAGATACCATTCAGGCCGGGGAAAACCTGATCTGGGAGGGGCAAACACTGACTGAAGCTGGAATTTATTCCGCTAAATATACCACTGTCAACGGTTGTGACAGCATTTTACGATTGGATCTAAGCGTACGCCATACAACCTCTTCAAACGAGCGTACAAAAGACCTTACTTTTTCGATCTACCCTAATCCAAGCATGGATACCATCTTTCTCAATGCGGCGTCTTCCTCTTGGCCTTCTAAATCCAGAATAACCATCAGTGATGTGGAAGGATATGTGGTAAAGGACCAGTATATCCAGTTGGTGAACGGCCGGGGAACGATCGACATATCTTCTCTTCAGAAAGGTATTTATTTTTTGAAGTTGGGTAAAGAGAAAGCTTATAGGTTTGTGAAGCAATGAAAAGTGGGGGTGAATGAAAGTTGGACTTTGCCCCACTCCTTTATATTTTGCACTAGAATATTTATATTGAAAAGAAAAAATGAAAGCCGAAAAGTTGCCAAGACTAAGCGTTGAAGAATACATTCAACATGAAATTCAAACCGGTCAAAAACATGAATACCATGACGGAATGATATATGCATTGGCTGGAGGCACAATAGAACATGCTTTGCTAATTGGAAATGTATATTCAGAGTTAAGAAACAGCCTAAGAAAAAAAGGGAACAACTGCAAGCCCATCACTAATGATGCCAAACTGCATATAAAAAAAGAAAACAGTGATTTGTGGCGAATTACACGATTTGAAGGAATAGATCAACAAATAAAACTTCAATCTTTAGATATCGATATTCGTATGGAAGATTTGTACTATGACGTAGATATCAATAAAAACATTGACTAAAGAACAAATATGCGTTTTAACTTTTTAAGTATCCTAATTCTTCTTGCCTTAATAACCACCTTTTCCACTGCTTTTAGTCAATCAAAAGATTGGAACGAGAACGAACACGCCGACTTCATCCAGCAACTCATCGGAGGTGAGCGAGAATACTCCGTAGAAAGTGGAAGAATAGACCTGCTAACCGAGGAATATGCTTTTGAAGTAGAATGGGCCAACAAATGGAAAGACGCCATAGGACAAGCGATCTGGTATGGATTACAGACGAACAAAAAGTCCGGCATCATCCTGATTTTAAAATCGAAAGAAGACTACAAATACTACATACAACTAAATTCCGCTCTGACTTATGCCAATTTAAATGAGCAGATTGTAGTGTTTCTTTATCCCAATGATTTCCAAGAGTTGATCGATTCGCAGAATAGAAAGGATTGAATTTGGGGAGTCGAAAAAGCCTAATACCATTGAACCGCCAGGTTGCGAAGCCCACAAACCCTTTAAAAATGAAAAAACGAATCTTAATCCTTGGCGGATATGGAGCGGCGGGAAGACCCCTGGCCAGAAATTTGTTAAAATACCACCATTGCGAATTGACTATTGCCGGCAGGAATCTGGCAAAAGCCCAAGCTTTCCAAAAAGCCTTATCACAAAAGTTTCCCCAATCCAGCATCCACGCCATCGCAGTAGATGCAGCAGATAAGACCTTACTATTAACAAGCTTTAGGGAAATGGACCTGGTCATCGTTACCGCTACCATTCCCGACTTGATGAAAACGGTGGCCGAAGTTGCTCTGGAAGCCGAGGTAGATCTGATGGATATTCTGGTCAGAGGAGATGTAGTGGACCAACTGTCTGCACATAAAAACGTCATTCTGGAAAAAGACAGAATTTTCATCACGCAGTGCGGCTTTCACCCTGGGGTGATCGCTCCCATTATTAAGCTGGCAAAAGATCAGTTTGATCGTTATCAAGAAGCTAGCGTTTTTATGGCCATGGACCCCATTTTTGAAACCCCCGAATCCGTCCATGAGCTGATCTATGAAGTTTCCCAGAAAAACGCACAAGTGCTGGAGGAGGGGCATTGGAGAACTGCGGGGTACAAAGACTTAAAGAAGATCGAATTCCCCAAATACTTCGGCACAAAGTCATGCTATCCGCTTCCGATGAGAGAAATTCAGCTTCTGGATAAGGAACTGGGCCTAACAGTTGCGGGTACTTACGCCGCCGGCTTCAATCCTTATATTGATTATGTGATTTTTACATTGGCCTATATTCTAGGCAAAATTAACGTCAAGTGGAGTCAAAAAATATGCAGCAAACTATTTTATAACCATATTAAAAAACTGGACCGAAAACTCCCCAGGGTGGAATTGATTCTGCAAGCTTCGGGTATTAAGGACGGAGAAAAAAGTGAATTGAAGTATATGCTTCATTCGAAAGATGGATATGAATTGACGGCCCAGGCAGTGGTGGCCTGCTTGAATCAGTATCTTGACGGCAGCATTTCCGAGCCAGGCTTATATTTAATGGGAGAAGTGGTGAATGAAAGTCAATTATTTAAAGATCTGGAAAAAAAGGGAATAGCTATACATCGTACCATGACGGATAGCTATTCCCAAAATATTAGTCTCTAAAAACGACTCTAAAGGATCCATCCGTAACAGTCATCTTTTCGCTTTCATCATCTGCATTATAGGCTGTAAAAGAGAAGGTTCCTTTTACTACGGACTCAGTTTTTTCGGTGATGGTCACGCTTCCAGTACCAGCTCCCCAGTAGGTACTCCAGGATGTTCCGTCTTGTAAGGAAACCAGGCCATAGTTATTAGAATCGGTCATTTGATGGGTCCCTATCCCTAATTCTTTTTTCAGGTTGAGGTAAATCACATTGTCGCCGTTCAGGTTGGATACCCCGTATACAGAGTAAGAATCATCCCATTTAACACCATAAGCCAGCGTATTTCCTTTGATGGTATAATCCTTCCCGTCCATCTTACAAGTGAAAAAATAGTCGGCTCCTTCTTCTTGAGAAGTCACTTTTTCTTTTTCACAACTGAAAGTAAGTAAGCCAAGAGAAAAGACAGCGAAGAAAATTAAAATTGAATTTTTCATTGTTGATTGTTTTTATTTGATTTGTTGAGGTAATTACGTCACAAAGAAGCCGACCATTTATCGAAAAATTAATTTTAAGGACGTCAGTTGGATAATGAGTGAAGTGAAAAGGAAGTTTTAAGGAGTGGATGTTGGTAGATATAAACTATGAACCAAAAAACAATGAATAACAATCAACTATTTCTTTTCCTGTTTCTATTTTCCTTTACTCCCTTTTTTCTTTTTTCCCAAAATATCATTCAGGGTAAAATTATCGACGCTCAAACAGGAAGCCCGGTTCCATTTGTGAATATTGGGATAAAAAGCCTGGGCAGCGGCTCAGTCAGCGACGAGGTCGGTGTTTTTCAACTATCCATTGAAAAGGCCAAACCAGATGATCTGGTCAGCATCTCTTCTATTGGTTATGAGGGCCGGGAGCTGTCAGTATCAAGCCTTAAAGAAAATCCTGTCATCCAATTATCAGCTGTAACTTATACCATTGACAAGGTCGAATTGCTAGCCAAGCAGTGGTCCTCCAAAACCATCACCATTGGAAACGACAAACGCAAACGCAAGCAGAGCGTAGGTTTTGCGAACAGCCAGCTCGGTACTGAAATAGCGGCCTTATTACCCATCGAGCAAGAAACCTGGATCAAGAGCGCCCACTTTATAGTGAATAGAGGAAGTAGAGATAGCTTGCTGTTTCGACTGAATATCTTTCAATATGAAAACGGACAGAAAGGAGACAACCTGGTTCGGGAAAATATACTGCTGCCGGCCCCCACTAAAAAAGGCCTGATGAGCATTGATCTTGAAAAGTATAACTTAGTTACGGATCAGCCCATCTTGCTTTCCCTTCAATGGATTAAAGCTTATGAAAAAACAGATAAACTGCTAATCACCTTTAATGCTCAAAAGGCGGCTGCAAAGGAAAATCTGTATCTAAAGCACTCCAGTGTTACTGGTTTTAGCAAGATAAGCGAAGCCTTTCCGGGTGCGCCAAAGTATGAACTGTGCTTTTACATAAAAGGGCAGGAGGTGAAAAGGTAAACATTCAAAAAATAAATCAATGACCATTACCGTAGAACAATACCTAAACGATGTTCCCAAAGAGATCAAAGAAATGTTTCTCGGGCAGTTAAACTACCGACCTCTGGCCGCCGGAGAGCATTACGTACGGGAAGGTCAATACGTGCAAACCATCGCCTACATCCAGGAAGGCTTCCTCCGAACGTATCAGATCGATTATCAGGGAAATGATATTACCCTCGAATTCCATCGTCCTGATTCATTCTGTGGTTCTTACTACGGATTCTATGCTCATGAACCGGCCATGGACAACCTGGTGGCCATAACCGATTGTACAATCGGAACAATTACATACGAGCAGTTGATGGGACTTTATGAGCAGAACATAAACATCAATATTTTGGGTAGAAAACTCATCGAGCAGGTTTGCATAGCCAAAGACTTTCGCATTGCCAAAATGTTGAAGTCGGACGCAGAAGGACGCTATCGTTGGTTCCTGGAATCTTTCCCCGATATATTACAGGTAGCCCAACTACAACATATTGCATCTTACCTAGGTATCAAACCCGAAACCTTAAGCAGGGTGCGGCGCAAAATCACTTCTTGACTTAAGTCAATTGAACTCTCTGTTTCGTCCTGCACCTTTGTAAAAAAAAGGATGAATCATGAAAAAGCAATATTCCAAAAAAGTACAGTTTAGTGATGGTGAAGGTTCCATCCACGGGTTTACAACGGGTATGGTTAGTGTAAAAACAAAATTTCGGAAAGCCCAGGGCGGAGCACTTTTTTCTAAACTCAACTTTCTCCTGGATAGTCAATTCACGGAATTCATGCCAATATGGGTATGGGTTATTGATCATCCGGAAGGGGTGTTTGTGATCGACACCGGTGAAAATGTTCGCGTTAAAGAAGAAGGCTATTTCAAACAAGAAGGGCCGATCCTCAATTTTATCAACACCCGTTCTTTTACTTTTCGAATTGAGCCGGAGGAAGAAGTCGGTCCGCAACTACAAAAACTGGGTTATCAACAAAAAGATCTAAAAAGCGTAATCCTTACCCATCTCCATCTCGACCATTTCGACGGGCTCCATTATTTCGATGAAACCGACATTTTCGTCAATCAATATGAATGGGAACACCCGAGTTTTGCACTGAAAAGTTTATATCCCAAATGGTTTGATCCCAAAATGCTTGAATTAAAGAATGCCCCTGGGCTTCCGTTTGAAGGCTCGATTTCCCTGACCGAATCCAAAGAAATATTAATGGTGGCTACGCCTGGTCATACCAAAGGCCATTGCTCCATTCTCTTAAAAACGAAGGGAAAGGACTACTTCCTGGCCGGCGACACGACCTACGATCAAAGACAATTAATTCAGGAAGAAATGGCCGGAGGGCATCAGGATTTTAAGGCAGCGAAAAAAACATTTAAAGCTATTAAGACCTATGCCGCAGGTTCTTCTTTAGTCTATTTGCCTTCTCATGACGCAGCAGCCCTCGAAAGGTTGGAAAAAGATATATCCTTAGAAGGTAACTTGCTTTAGTTAACTAACTCCAAAAAAGTATTATACAAAACATCTACCCTGTAAAAGAAGATCAGGTCCAACAACAGCAGACCTCCACTCTGGAACAGTACGGCTACTCCAAAGCCCCATAAATAGTCACTCCATTTTGATCGAAAATGAGACCTCCTGAGTAATATTAACCCGCATATCCCATAAAAAAAATCCAGCAAAATATTGATCCCAACCCAATTTAAAATATGGGTGAGTGTTTTTTCCAGGTAGGCTAGTTCAGGTATCCGTATGTGATGAAATAGTAGAAGAGCTACAATGAAGTTGATAACTACCCAGGTCATTGTCATCACAAAAAAACCTCTGGCCTTTTTTTTACCGAAATATTCAACAAAGATGGCAAGGAAGATAGAAATGACTATAAAGGCAATAAACACTCGGCAATGAAGAAGGGCCACTTCATAGGCAGCCCGGCATAATTCCATAAAGCACCTAATTTTTAGTTCTCAATTTACGAATTCCTTACCTTCAATATAATTAGCTATCTTATTTTAACAGAAAACCAGGCCTGTATCAAATTTAATTTCCATAAACACTATTTTCTTCCAATGAAAAAGAAATCCAACACTCATCTTTTACTACTTCAAGCTTTCTGGGCCTTAGCCCTTGTCTTTGGGTCATCAAGCTGTAAGCAGTCCATTTCAGAAGAAGACATGCCAGATTTTGCCATAACCAATGTCACTATCATCGACGCCCAAAACGGACAACAAGATGATATGACCGTCCTGGTTAAAGAAAACAAAATCTTGAAAGTCCTCCCATCTGATCAGTATGAACTACCTGAAGAAACCACCTGGATCAATGGAACAGGAAAGTTTCTGATTCCGGGTCTTTGGGATGCCCATGTACACTTTGTGTATGACAAATTGATCGCACCGGCAATGTTCGATCTGTTTTTGGTCAATGGAGTTACGAGCGTCCGGGATACCGGAGGTAAGATCGAAGAAGTCAAACCTTATAAAGAAGCCTCTAATAAAAACCCGGGCACCAGTCCACGGGTGATGATTGCAGGCCCACTGATTGATGGGTTACCGACGGTATATGACGGCTCCTCTCCTGGCCGGCCGGCCTTAGGTGTCGGAGTGGGTAGTCCGGAAGAAGCCCGGCAACTGGTGATTCGATTAAAAGAGGAGGGGGTTGATTTGCTTAAAGCGTACGAAATGTTGCGTCCCGATGTATATGAGGCTTTATTGGACGAAGCTAAAAAGCAGGGCCTTCCTGTAACCGGTCATGTTCCCTTAAGTATGGATGTCATCAGCGCCTCCGAGGCCGGTCTCAGCAGTATTGAGCACATGCGCAACCTGGAAATGTCTTGTACCCAGGACTGGGCGCAGTTAATGGAAGAAAGGAGAAAATCATTGGCAGAAGGGAAAGATGAGGCCGGTGGAGACTTAAGGAGTCGCTTGCACCAGCAATACCGCTTTTATTCTATTGATCAGCAGGATCCGCAATTGCGTTCACAGGTGCTAGCGGCTCTTTCCGAAAATGATACCTGGCTCGTACCCACCCTCACTATTCTGGTGGCCCGGCAAAACAGAGTATGGGATCGACCTTCCTGGAGAGAGTATTTTAAATATACGCCAGACACCGTCGGTAATCAATGGACTAATATGGCCCTTCAGATCTCAGAACTCCCACTGGATTCCAGTGCCGTTAAATATGCCAACTGGGGATACGACATGGTTAGTCGGCTCCCCGATGCCGGCGTTAAGATTATGGCCGGAACGGATACGCCCATTGCTATGCTTACGCCTGGGCTCAGCCTTCATGAGGAACTCAGGTTATTGGTCAAAAGCGGACTTACGCCGCTGGAAGTACTGGAAGCCGCCACGCTCCGACCGGCGCAGTACTTCAGTATGGAAGATCAGTTGGGAACTATTGAAGAAGGCAAAATTGCCGACCTGGTTCTGCTAAATGCTAATCCTCTGGACGACATCACGAATACGCAGGCTATCCAAATGGTAATCAAAAACGGGAACTTGATGGACCGTCAGGTGTTGGATGGGATGTTAAGAAAATTAGAAGACCAATAACAGGAAAGATGGAAAACAATTATAAAGTCCCTGCCGGCACCCGGATCGGACATGTTCATTTAAAGGTAAGTGACCTGGACAAGTCGCTGGCTTTTTATTGTGACTTACTCGGCTTTGAGTTGATGCAAAAGTATGGAGAAGATGCTGCTTTCATCTCTGCCGGCGGCTACCACCACCATATCGGTTTGAATGTCTGGTACAGCAAAGGAGCCGGCCCGGCTCCGCAGAGGGCACCGGGCTTGTTTCATACGGCTTTATTATACGCCACCCGTAAGGAGCTGGCAGAAATATTAAAGCGATTGTTGGAAGCTAATTACCCACTCACCGGCGCGGCCGATCATGGTGTTTCTGAAGCGATCTACCTGGACGATCCTGATAAGAACGGAGTAGAATTGTACTGGGACCGCCCCAAAGAGCAGTGGCCTAAAACGGAGGATGGTGGTTTGGAAATGTATACGAGGAGGTTGGATTTAGAGGGTTTACTGAGAGAATTAAAGTGAATAAAAAGAGGAATTTTGCGGCCGTGCGGCCGCAAAATTCCTCTTTTTATTTATTTTAAGGAAAAAAATAATCCATATGAAAAGAAGAGACTTCATACGTACCTCCGGGGCTTTGAGTGCCGCCCCTTTCCTGCCGCAACAAGAACTAGCAACCTCCCTTTCCGAAAGGCCCAATGCCGGGCAGCCCACTATATTTGTAACCGGTGGCAGTTCAGATGATCTGATGATGAAGTTTTTCATCAATTTGACGGGCAAGAAAAATCCTTAGGTTTGCCTGCTCCCTACAGCCTCTGCCGATCGAGATTCAAGAGTACTCAACTGGTTTGAGCGGGCCCATGGCCTAGGTTTTCAGCCTTTTGTACAGAGAATGTTCGTATCCAGTTACCGCCAAAAAGAAACATTTGAGGAGGTACTTCTAAGCATGGATGCTATCTGGGTTTCAGGAGGCAATACCTTAAATATGATCGCCATCTGGAAAGCTCAGGGAGTAGATAAAATACTGAAGCAAGCCTGGGAACAGGGCATTGTTTTGGGAGGTGGTAGCGCGGGGTCCATCTGCTGGTTCGAGCAAGGCTCGACGGATTCTCGCCCGGTCGCTTTATCTGCTATGAATGCGCTTGGTTTCTTAAAAGGCAGTCATTGCCCTCATTTTTACACTGAAGGCCCTCGCCGGGATTCTTACCACGAAATGATCATGGACGGCAGCCTGATGAACGGTTATGCCCTGGATGACCGGGTCGGATTACTTTTTAGCGGACAGGAACTAAAAAAGGCGGTCACCTCTCGTGAAGGCAGCAAGGGTTTCTATGTAAGTAAGGTTAATGGAAAAATTGTGGAAAAGGAGTTAAAGGTGGAGGTCCTGAAAGGCTGAGGTGCAGTGCAGGTGAAGGAGCGCTCCTGGCCCAGGATTTATGGAGTGGCTCGCTAGTGACCTGGTGACTTGGAGTCACCAGGTCACTAGCGCCCGTTTTGACACCCCAAAGTTACAAAATTCCTGCCACCCATACCCTCCCCTGTCCGCTTTTGTCCGATATTGGCAGGTTTTGCAAGCCTGCCCGTATGGGATTTTGCTGGAATTGACTTTCGCCTGCCTATTCAATTGAATGCTTCCTTAGTTTAATGGAAGCTGAATCCACGTACCCCAAAAAAGACGTTCTGGGAATGATTTTCACTATTGTAGGGTTTGATTCAAAAAATCATCATGGATCAGATTGAATTAGCTATCCAAAAATTTGTAGCAGACCTTCGGAAGAAAAAACTTGTTATCGGAGCCATACTGACAGGTTCTTATGCCCATGGCCCATTTGACGCCCACTCTGATGTTGATATTTACGTAATCCTGGATTCAAAATGCACCTTCAGAGAAAGAGGCAACACCTGGATAAACGGAATCGAAATCGAATATTTTAAAAACCCTCCAGTCCAGATTCGGCAATACTTTAATACGGAAAAAAGTCCTCACACTGCCCATATGCTGGCTCATGGAAAAATACTCTTTCAAAAGGAGCCTCTTGTCGCTCAACTGATAAAAGAGGCTGAAGCTATTTGGAACCGTCCCCCTGATCCATTAAAACATTTTCAGATTGAACTCGCCAAATACGGATTAGATGACCTGGAAAAAGATCTGAATGACGCTTTGCTAAATAAGGATGGTCTGGCAGTTGAATTAATCCGGGCGGACATCATCAAGCAATGTATTGATGTCTTTTTTCAATTAAAAAGAGAAAGAAGGTACAAGAATAAGCGGCTCAACCTCCAGATACAACAACTAGACCCTGTTTTTTTAAGGTTGTTGGAAAATAGCTTTTTAGAAATAAACAACACCTTTAAGCTTATTCAATACACCGAAAAACTGCTAGGAGGAAAAAGAACAACAGAATGGGCCCTAAGAAGTCCCCTGGACATTGACTCATAGAAGTCGATCAAAATTAATATCTTTAACTTCCACTACTTAAGCCCGACCTTATGAAAAAAATCATACACACCCAAAAAGAATCCTCCCCGGCCTTCTCTTCCCCAGCCTGGCTATTGCTTGGAATCATCAATAGCATACCTGGCCAGCTGAAGCTTCGTGACGAACAACTTTCGTATGTCCTTTTTAATTCAGGCACCCTGGGCTCTAATGCATTATCCTCTCTGGAAAAAAGGCTGGAAGTGCCTGGTTTAGCTGACTATTTATCCAACCAAAAAACCATGCCGATTTTCAAAGTCCCAGTATCAAAAATTCAGGCTATTCATTTTCCATTCTACTATTTCTCGGCAGGTATGCATTTAAAAATTGAGGATAAGAAATACAGACTCAGCTTCATTCGGCCAAATAATACCCACATACATGCCAAAAGCATGGCGGGAGTACATGACATACCAGCCTCTGTCAATATCGGAAAAGAATGGAAAAAATTGCTTTTAACAAAATAAGATCCATATGCAACGATGTCTCTTTTTCCTCGTTCTCCTATTCCTTTTTTTTAGCTGTAACTCTACCCCTAAAATTGATGAACAACAGCCTGTTAATTTGCCAAAAGAAGGCTTTGTCTCATCTGCCCATCCACTAGCTACCCAGGCAGGCCTCGAGATCCTTCAAAAGGGCGGCAATGCCTTCGATGCGGCCGTAGCGGTAGCAGCCGCGCTGAACGTAGTTGAGCCTATGATGTCGGGCATGGGGGGCTATGGCACGATCCTCGTTTATGATGCCTCGTCAAAAAAGGTGCGATTTCTGGATTCCAGCGGCAAGATTCCTTTCAATATGAATTCCGACCTGATGCGGCCACCAACGCCTGAGTATGAAGAAAACCGCAGAGGGGCCAAATCCGTATCTACCCCCGGCAATGTCAACGCCTGGGATGCGATGTCAAAAGAATATGGTCAATTGAGCTGGCAAGAATTGTTTGACCCAGCCATTCAACTGGCCGAAGAAGGTTTTACCGTAAGCGAGCGCCTGGCCAATATGATCGGCTATGCTTTTGAAGATTTCCCTGAGCATGCGCAGGATATTTTCGGAAAAAATGGGAAGCCTCTGAAGAAAGGGGAGCAACTAGTCCAGGGTGATCTTGCTCATTCCCTAGAGCAACTCAAAGAAAAAGGTCGCGCTTATTTTTATGAAGGTGAACTCGCTCAAGTCATTGCCGTGACTATGCAGGAAAAAGAGAGCTTTCTGGCCTTAGAAGATCTCCAAAAAGACAAGGCCGAATGGTGGGAGCCCATTCAAGTGAATTACAAAGGCTATGATGTTTTTACGGCATCCCCTCCAGCCAATTCCTTTCCGGCCCTTATCCGGCTTGGTATGATGCAAAAATTGGGTGATAAGGACTTGGCACACAACAGCACCGAATACCTACATTATTATGCTGAAGTCACCAAACATGCCTTCTGGTGCCGGCTTCGTTACGCCGGTGATCCTGAAATTGCTCCGCCGCCTCTGGAAAAACTGCTCTCCGATAATTATCTGGCTGAACAAGTTGCAGGCATCGATCCTCAGCAGGCATCCGTTTTTTCTCCACCCGCTTATTCCGCACCGGAAGGGCGGAATACCACTCATTTTGTAGTGGCCGACAAAGAAGGCAACATTGTCAGTGCTACCCAAACCCTGGGTAACCTTTTCGGCAGCAAGATCATGCCTGAAGGGACCGGTATTTGGTTTAACAACTCCCTTGCTTATTGCACCTACGAGCCGAAGGGAAATCCGATGGACGCCATCCCCGGCCAAAGAAAGCTATCCGGCGATTGCCCGGTCATTATTTTCAAAGATCAGGCCCCTGTTTACGCCCTGGGTACGCCAGGAGGCCATACGATTCCCCAAACCGTACCACAAATGATCATGAACCTCATCGATTTTAACATGAGCATCGATGAAGCCATTCAGGCAGCCCGCATCAGTTTTGTGGAGCCTAATATTATTGCCCTTGAAAATGATATTCCGGAAGATACCTTTAAGGAACTGAAAACACTTGGACACGAGGTTCAAAGAACCAGGGCCTTAGGAAATGCCCATGGTATCAGCTTAAAATACGAGAACGGGCAGTTTGCCGGTTTTGAGGGAGCTGCGGATAGCCGAGGGGAAGGAAGTGCGGAGGGGTATTAGGATATTGGGTTATTGGGTTATTGGGTTATTGGGTTATTGGGTTATTGGAAATTATCATTTAATGAAGGCAACTGTATCATGATCGGCAAAACTAAATTGGATAATAAACCTCTTGCTTTATTCCTTCTGCGACTGGCTTTTGGGGCGCGTCTGATATATGGAACCATTGATAATATTATTTCCTGGGAGCGCATGTTAGAATTCAGGGATTTTTTGGATATCAACGGTTTTCCTTTGCCGCTTATAAGCGCGGTAGTCTCCGTATATGTACAATTTCTGGCCGGTATTTGCTGGATAGTGGGCTTTCGGGTTAAGTTGGCCAGTTTGTTGATGATCCTGAATTTTCTGGTGGCGATTATTGGAGTACACTTGTTGCATGGAGACACCTACATCAACATGGCTCCCGCTCTTCACCTGCTGGTGGTGGCCTTTTTATTATATGTTTTCGGGCCGGGGCAATACGCTCTGGATCAAAGGCTTAAAAAATAATTGGCCTCCAAATTATTTTTTATATATACCCGCCTAACCGCAGAACATTTTGCCATGCAGGTCCTCTTGACCATTCAAATCAGAATTTTCTATTAAATTTTGTATTCCCCTGGGGGTGCCTTATTTTTTATAAAAAACCAGATAGAAATGACCCCATTCACATATGACCTTACGGGAGATATCCATTTATTTTCAGCCATCGCTGCTCTAATATTCGGTACCACGGTATTGATTATTCCTAAGGGAACCCCTCGCCACCGAAGACTAGGGTATTTCTATAGCGGAGCTATGCTAATCATGCTGATCACCTCTTTTATGATCTATCGACTTTTTGACGGATTTGGGATGTTTCATTTTTTTTCAGTTGTATCACTGCTGACACTTACGGCTGGAATGGTACCTGTCATTATCAAAAAGCCCGGGCAGTGGGTGGTACTCCATTTTAATTTTATGTACTGGTCGGTTATCGGACTGTATGCGGCCTTTGTATCTGAGGCCTTCACCAGAATTCCTCAAACTCCGTTTTTCAGTATGTTAAGCATCGCTACCTTTTTAGTGATCGGGGCCGGCTTTCTTATTTGGTTTCGAAACAAGGAAAAATGGTCCCGGCAGTTTCTTAACTTACAGTCAAAAAGTAAGTCATGATCCGACCCTATCAAACTGGCGATTTCCAAGATGTCATTAAGCTTTTTTTACTTAATACGCCTGAGTATTTTGCAGCTGAAGAACGAACTGACCTGGAAGCGTATCTCGAAAAAGATGCACAACACTTCTTTGTTTTTGAAAAAGGAAAAAATGTGGTTGGTGCCGGTGGTTATAATATCCTGGAAGAGGAATGTCGAATCTCCTGGTATTTTATCCACCCTGATTTTCATGGGCATGGAATCGGGAAAGCGCTGGTTGAGCATTCCTTAAAGGAAATAAAACGGGAAGAACCACTCAAACGGGTCATGGTGCGTACCTCTCAGCACGCCTGGCGTTTTTTCGAAAAAATGGGATTCGAGTTGCAAAAAAAGGAAAAGGATTACTGGGCACCGGGCTTTGACCTGTATCAAATGGAATTAAAAAATCAAGCTTAACACCAATGAGCAAACTAAATAGGATCAACTGGAAGTATGCCCTTGGAGAGGTTATCATAGTGATTATAGGTATTTCAATAGCATTTAGCCTTAATCAATGGGCAGAAAATAACAAGAATCGAAATATTAGGCAACAATACCTTCAAAGTCTGATCGCAGATATTGATAGTGAAACCGAACACCTACAAAATAATATTGAAGCTTTTGAACAAAAGATCCAGCAAATTCAACGGATCATGCCTTATCTATATGGACTTCAGAATGGGCGTGACACCATAGCCATGAAAATTTTCAGCTTGGCTGAAATCGTTCACTTCAAGCCACAGGATGTGACCTACAAAACGCTTATCAATTCCGGTGACTTGGGTCTGTTTAATGACTTCGAGCTAAAAAAGCGACTAGAAGATTACTATTCTTCACACGAATCCATTCGAATGGATTATGAACGACAGCATAACATTAATGAAAAGTATTTCGCGGATTTTATGATCTATAACGTCGAATTCGACGAAATCCGGAAGGGTGATTATTCTTTTATGGATGATAAACTGCTAAAAAGCATTGTTCAAAGTTTGTACGGTACGTATGGCTTTGCGATTCAGGCATCCAGGCAAGGGATGGAAAGGGCCCGACAAACCAAAGATATTTTAAGTCTAAGGTTGAAATAACCGGAACGAAAGCTTCAAATAAAAAAAAGCCCGTACTATGTACGAGCTGAAATAACTATTTTTTACCATAACTTACACACATTATAATTTATTGCAATAAGTGTGCCAAGTTTTTCACCCCTCTATACAAAAAAAAAGCCCGTACTATGTACGAGCTGAATTACTATTTTTTACCATAACTTACACACATTATAATTTATTGCAATAAGTGTGCCAGTTTTAATGTGGCCTTGATAAAAAGGCCGGAGGTCTTTTTATACAAGCCCAAAAAACATTTATGCGGCTTTAGCAATTGTTTTGTGTTTAGCCTCGAGAATAGTTTCTTTCTCTTTCCTACTCATCGCAGAAGTAGCAGGCATTTCAAAACCTACTCCCAGGATAAAGCCAATGGCAGCAATGTATCCGAGGATGGCGGCAATGGCAAATTGATTTAGGAAACCAAAACCAATCACAACAGCCATCATCACATAAAATCGGATAAATACTTGCTCAAAACGAAGGTTGAACAATTTAATCCTTTTCATGATTGATTTTTTAAATGATCAATTATTTGGATCCAATCGGTTATAAAAGCGATGATGAATCCTTTCATTAAAGAATGTACCTCCTCCATTGATCCGACACAATGATTTTTATCAAACATCTTTGACAAAAAGAGATAACTTTAGTTAAATTGTAGCAATCAAAAATGATAAAACCGAGTTCAGGTCATTCCCAAGCTGGAAAAATCTGAACCTGAACACTTCATAAACACCCATCCTCCCATGAGATTTATGGACCTAGACAGCTCCGAATGGAAAGAATGCAACAATACTACTTATGAAGACCTGATAGAAGGATTAAAAAAAGGCGGAAAAAGCAAGGAAAAAGCTATGAATTGCTTATTTGAAAAATTATTTCATCAGGTTTATCAGATGCAGCAAAAATTCGGCGCACTTACCGAAGATGAGATTCTTACTGCCTACAGCAAAGCCATGATCAATATGATGAAGGCCGTAATCCAGGATAGTTTCAGAGGGGAATCCGCTTTTACGACCTGGTTCTACCGGATTTTTTACCGTCGATGTGTTGACATCCTGCGAAAGAAGACGACCAAAAGTAATGAAGCCAACCAGCATGCACCTACCGATTTAGAGACTGAATCTGCCAAAGACCGATTAGCAACAGGTACGAATATAGAGGAAGTAGAGATCCCGGAATGGAAGGAATTCTCAGACGATTCGCACAATCCTGAGCAATTACTGCTTTTTCTTGAAAAAACGGAAGCAGAATCTCAAAGCTTCCAAATAATAATGAACGCTATTGAAGCGGCGATGGCTAAGCTCACGAATAATTGTCAGCACCTACTACAGGCTTATTTTGAGGGATACAAAATGGAGGACATCGCCCACATGGCGGACCTAAAAAATGCTCATACCGCCCGGCAAAGTGTTTTTCGCTGCCGGAACCGACTGCGCAAAGGTATTCTTGAGGAACTAGAGCCCTTTGTAGATACAATGGGCGAAAAATGCCAGAATTTGTTGCGTGCCTACTTCGGAGGGCAGTCCGTCAAGAAGATTGCCAGTCAAAAGGAAGTAGGTGAATTGAAAATACAACGTGCTATTAGTAATTGTTTTATGGAGTTAAAAGCAAGAATGGTGGGGTGATCTTAGACCTCAAAGGTCTCGAGACCTTTGAGGTTGAAATTCGCACCTTTTCACCCCCATTGGAAAAACACAACACAATGGAAAACAACCAATTAAATATTATCGAACGCTATTTGAACGGCGACTTACAAGGCCCGGAGCTCGAAGGATTCGAGTTTCGCCTCGACAGCGATCCGGAATTGGCCGAAGAAGTCGAAAAGCAACGCCAGGCCATGCTCGCCACCGAGGCATTTTTTCAGGAAAAAATGACAAGGGACATGATGATCAAAGGCCGGCAATTGCTCAAGCAGCAAAAACATCGCCCGGCCTCTGAAGAAGAGACTCGCGAAAAGGTCGTTGCACTGAAGCCCCGAAGCAGCATGCGCCGCCGCCTTAACTGGCTGGCTGCCGCCGCTTCCGTACTCATCATCTTAAGTGTAGCCGGATGGCAGTTCGGATGGTTCGGAAATCAGCCGGATCCCGTGGCAGTGATCAATAGCTATTACAATCCTGAGGAAATAGCTAATTCCGGCTTACTTTCCGGTAATACTGAGGAAGAAACGCTCAGACAGGCTCTGATTGACTTCCAAACAGCTAATTATCAAGAGGCCTTGCTGGGCTTTAACGACTTACTCTCCGACCCGAGTTTCCCACAAAAACCACGCGTGCTGCTGCTCACAGGAATTGCCCTCACTCAAATCGGCGAAACGGATCAAGCCATTCAGCGTTTCGGCGAAATCCCCTCTTCAGCCCGGACTTACTATCTCGAAGCACAGTGGCAAAAAGCCTTTACCGCCTGGAAAGCCGGCAATGAAGTGGCTGCCCTCGAAGCCTGGTCTTCCATCGCCGAGGACTCAAGCCACCCTCGACAAAATGACGCCCGGGAGATTATGAAACATTTCAATAACAAATAACCGGAGGCTGTCTCATAACTCCTTCCATACGGACCGTCGGGTCGTCGTTATTCGACGCCAAATTATTTTCTTTTTGGGGTTGTGTAAAAAGTCCTTCGGCCTTTTCACACAACCAATAATATTCTTTTGGGAGGTCGTTTTAAGAAAAAAACAAAGTTTTTTTCTTAAAA
>JAUIKE010000284.1 GCA_030430845.1 Bacteroidia bacterium
TTTTCGAAAGGCCCCTAATAAAATGATGCTGATTTGGCTGCCGGGGGCAGCCGAATGATGCTGTGATGCTAGGATACTGACGACTTTTTTATCTAAAAATGGAGCCCTTTTTTCTACTTAGCAGTATAAATCGTTAGCATCGGGAGGGGTTGTGTAAAAACTCGTTCCTCGTTTTTACCCACCCCATTAAATTTTATTTGGGAGGTCGTTTTAAGAAAAAAACAAAGTTTTTTTCTTAAAACGACCTCCCAAAAGAATATTATTGGTTGTGTGAAAAGGCCGAAGGACTTTTTACACAACCCCGAAATAGCATCACAGCATCTCCCGATTGAAAATCGGGATAGCATCTGTTTTTGGTCATCAGCTAAAAAATTCGGGATGTCTCATGTTAAAGTTTTAAAGTAATTCAATTTTATTCCTACCCAATTTCACGATCTTTTCTTTCTCCATTTGTTTTAACAAACGAGAGATCGCTTCTCGGGAAGCGTTCAGATCATAGGCGATTTCCTGATGCGTACTTGAAATCACATTAGATTTATGAGCTTCACTTTTGTTTTCAAGGTATTGCATCAAGCGTTCATCCATTTTTTTGAATGCAATGCTATCGATCGTTTTGACAAGTTCCAGCATTCGTGAATCGTAGGTACGCATAACGAAGTTCTTCCAACTTTGATAACGGCTCATCCAATCATCCATATATCGGATGGGAATGCCGATTAAGGTGGTGTCCTCCTCTGCGACGGTTCGGATTTCACTTCTTTTATTCATCATACAACAGGTAAAAGACATAGAGCAGGTTTCGCCCGCTATCAGATAATAGAGGAATAGTTCGTTGCCATCTTCGTCTTCTCTGGATACTTTTATGGAGCCCTCCAAAATGAGAGGAACCATTTTTATGTAACTGCCGATATCCTGGATGATCTCTCCTTCTTTGAATGAGAGGAGCTTACCCACTTCAGCAATTTCTTCCTGCAACCTTTTTTCTGCTATTTGGGGGTAATTTTTCCGTACAAGGTCTAATATATGAGTGTCCATTATCGATGATATTACTTTTCCAATTGCTTCAGTCTTTTCTCGATGCTTTCAAGTTTTTTTTCCAACTTTAAAAGTTTATCCAGAATAATAATGTGCGTTTTTTTTGCATCAATGCCTACCGGGCTGGAATCACTATGAATCTCTTCGGCAATGGCCTCATACACTTCTTTGGCTATTTTCAGGTCTTTCATAATAATAAATTTGGTTAAGGATTTTTATTCTTGACCAGCGGCTATTGCAGCCTTTTTAGGGTCATATTTGATATTAATATTGATCCAGATAGAGCGCGCTAATCTGAAAATATAGACAAATAGAATAGCACATACCGCAATCAGCGCCCCGAAAGAGGCCGCTGTACTCCAACCGACTACCCAATGAAGGAACATAGTAAATCCTAGACAGAAAAAACCGGTAAAGATGTAAGAGATGAACATCGCTCCAAAATAAAAGCCCGGTTCCGGTTCAAAATCCTGGCCACATTTAGGGCAGCTTTTGGGCATGTCAAAGGGCTTGTTGAACGAAAAAGTCGGTGTTTTGAATAAGTTGCCGGTATGACAACCGGGGCATTTTAGATTAAAAATGCTGTATAATTTATTGTTCTTTTTTACGATCCCCATTTGATTGTATTCGTTTTGTTTATTTTTTTATAATCAGTCGAATGACCTCTGCACGGCCATTGTGAAAAGGTCCTTCCTCCAAAATTACACTTTCTTGTACTAAATAATCGGGCAGATATGTGGAAAAATCCTGCAAAAGTTCGGCTTTGGAAAAAAGCATATCCAGTTTTTTAGGGCCGCCTGATGAAAGGGGCAATTGCTCTTTTGCAAAACCTTCCAGGATGAGAGTGCCTCCGGGTTTGAGTGCTTGCATTACTTTGGAGTGAAGAAAAGGCCGGCTATCCGGCTGGAGATGAACAAAAAATAGTCCGATTGCATCATAAACGTCTGAGGGCCAATCAAAGGAGTGAATGTCCGTCTCGGTATATTGTATGCTTACTTTTTTCTCTTTGGCTAGCTGCAAGGCTTTTTCCCGGGCGCTGCTACTATAATCAAAGGCTTCTGCCAGCCAGCCAAGGCCGGCAGCATATACGGCATTCCTGCCTTCTCCATCTGCGGGCAGCAATAAGCGACCCGGACGTAGCTTTTTGAGTTCTTGCTTAAAAAATGAATTGGGAGCTTTTCCGTAAACATATTCTTCCTCGGCATATCGCCGGTCCCAAAATGTCTTCATATGAGATTAGCTAGATGTTGATTAAATAGAGAGCAAGTGCCCTTATTTAAAGGTAATTTGGCACGGACATGTCAAATTATCTTTAAATCTTTCTGTTCAAGAACCTGACTCTTCTAAAATTCCGGAAGTAGCAATACTTTAAAGTATGTTGTTTTATTCATGCAATTGGCCAAAAAAAAGCACTCGTAAGTGCTTTTACCTATTACATGTTACATTGGCAGTTTTCGAGGCATTCTATGATTAGAGAAACATCTCTTTCTTTTAACGAATACATCATACTGCGGCCCTGTCTTTTGACGCTAAGGATCCCCTTGAGCCTCATATTTTGTAGATGATGAGAAGTAAGGGACTGCTCGCTGCCAAGCATTTCACAGATTTCACTAACCGATAATTTGGGATGCTGTTCCAACAAGTGGATAATCCCCAAACGCATAGGGTGCGCAACGGTTTTCAAAATGAATGCAATCCGTTCCAGCTTTTCAGCTTCTTGCTTGTTTAGTACTCCATTGTTCGTTTCCATAGGCACAAAGGTATGAATATATGATCATAAAACAAACATGCGATATTTTAGTCAGCTTTTGTAGTATAAACCAAAAGATAAGTAAAATACAGATGCTTTAAAAATGGTACTTTTTATTTATTACGACTTCAAAACACCTCTAAAACAACATGGTGATTGATTTAGTTGAGTAAGTGTTTTATAAAATATGTTTTACTTTTGAGAGATAAAAAAACGAAAAATCATGCCACAAGGATTTCTTATTGATATGGATGGGGTTATTTACAGTCATAATGACCTAATACCCGGCGCGGATACCTTCATCGCTGCATTACAGAAGAACAATATCCCTTTTCTTTTTTTGACCAACAACAGTCAGCGCAGCCCGCGGGATGTAGTCAATAAACTGGCAGGGATCGGAATTGAGGCCAAGGAAGAAAATGTATTTACCAGCGCCATGGCGACCGGCTGGTTTCTCGCCAGGCAGAAACCACACGGCACCGCTTATGTATTGGGTGAAGGAGGATTGTTAACCAGCCTACACGAAAATGGCTATTCGCTGGTATCTCAGAACCCTGACTTTGTAGTGGTAGGAGAGGGGCGTAATTTTACGCTCGAAATGGTTAATAATGCAGTGGACATGATCCTGAACGGAGCGAAGTTAGTTGCTACCAACCTTGATCCTTCACCTAAAATAAAAGGCTGGAATAACCTTGGCATCAAAGCAGTCATTGCCATGATAGAGGAGGCGACCGGCATTCAGGCCTTTTCGGTTGGTAAGCCAAGCCCCGTCATGATGAGGGTCGCTCGCAAAAAGCTGGGTCTTGCTACAGAGGAGACCACCATGATAGGAGATACTATGACCACCGATATTCTCGGCGGCATTCAGGTGGGGTACAAAACGATTCTTACCTTATCCGGTGTTTCCAAAAAAGAGGAACTCCATAAATTTGCTTATACCCCTGATTTGGTTATCAATTCACTTGAGAGTTTTGATGTGATGGCTTACCTGAAAAAGGTAAACGGCAGGCCCAATAACAAATAAGTTCAATAACCAGGTCAAATGCTTAAGGGAAGATGTATTTTCGTGCTTAGCCATTGATATAATCGTCCCAAAACCTTCGTTCTTCGCCCCTCGCCCTTTGCAATTCGAAAATGTGCCTGGTGCCAGGCCGGTGCATATCTAAAATAGGCGGGGATAAGCTTGTATAGCATTTTAAGCCTTTTGTGCATTCGGGCAAATTTGCCTTGTACATTGGATGTATTTTCCAACCCAAAGGCTTCGCTCAAAGTTGGGGGTAAGAGACCGACCGCCAGCCTTTCTGCGAGTTTCTTACTGGAGTACCGATTATTAAGTATGGCCTTTGCCAATTGCAGGCTGGTGGCATCAACTTTTAATTCCTGTTCGACCGTTTTTTTGAAGTAATGCTCAAAACCATCAATGGTAGGAGGGAAATGCTCTTCGGGTATGCCCATTAAGCGGGCAGTGACCTTGGTTTCTTCATAAAATTGTTGTTTCAGTTTTTGATTGAGCCCGTCCTCCAGAATATCAAAAACCTGGAAGCTCGTATCCACCAGAGTGGCGAGCACCCATAGTAGTAAGTCAGGATCATTGGCACAATATTCCTTTCTCTCTCCAGCTTTCGAGATGTAAGTCCCTCTGATAAACGAATGTATGGTATGGAGTTGCAAAGCGGTACGACGAGCCACTTCCGCCTCAGCAAAATAAATTTTAGCCATAGCCAGGAAGGTCCGTCTACCCCGATCCAGCGCATCTTCCTGAAAATTACTATAGCGGTGCACCCCATCGGCGATGGCTGGGTGGGCTATTTGGAGCAGCAAAGCACGTATCCCGCCAATCAGTACCCAGGGTTCGCGGTAGAGGGCCCAGCTGGCGCTGTTGGAGCCGAAATAGCCTTCCTTCTTTTTATGCGGAATACTGTCGAGCAGAGAAAGGTATTGTTCTCGTCGCACTTTATTGTCTGCCATCGCCTCTGCCGAGAGACTGGGAAGATTCTTTCTCATGTAAGGTAGGTTGTATCAAAAAAGGGCTGACGATTCAATTCGTCAGCCCTTTAATAATGATCGTGCCCAGAGCGGGACTCGAACCCGCACGCCCTAACGGACACATGGCCCTCAACCATGCCTGTCTACCAATTTCAGCACCTGGGCATTCTTCCTGAAAGTTTAATTGGACCGCAAAGATAAAGATAAAATATTGGAAGCTGCAAGTTTTTTTGAAATCAAATTGGTAATTCATTACCCAAGAAGTGATGCTAAGCTCTGCCAGTACTCAGCGGATGCTGAGGCCTCCTGTCGTCGGCCTGATGCTAGGAGGCTTTTCACGCCTGCGGCGTGATGATGCTGACGTTTGATGCGGTTTTAATAATATGCAGGCTGCTAGAAATTTAGCAAAAGTCAACCTTTCAACATCGTTTGGCTGCCGGAGGCAGCCAAACGAGCATCAGGCCGACGACAGGAGGCCTCAGCATCCGCTGAGTACTGGCAGAGCTTAGCATCACTTCTCCAGCGCAGCATCCCTCAAATCTTGCAGGAAAGGAGACGCAAAAATAAAGTTCTGAAGGATCTCATTGTCGCTTTCCATTACCTCTCCATTATTGCCACGCCAGGCGATCTGCCCCTGGTGTAGCAAAATGATGTTATCGCCGATCCCCATTACAGAGTTCATATCGTGCGTATTGATAACGGTGGTAATATTGTTTTCTATGGTGATACTTTTGATTAGTTCATCGATGACGATAGCCGTTTTGGGGTCAAGGCCTGAGTTCGGTTCATCACAGAAGAGGTATTTAGGGTTCAGTACGATGGCCCGCGCAATTCCGACCCGTTTTTGCATACCCCCACTGATCTCGGATGGATATTTATCGTTCACAAAGCCGAGGCTGACACGCTCCAGGCAGAAATCGACCCGCTTGCGCTTTTCTTTACGGGTCATATTGGTGAACATGTCGAGCGGGAAACGGATATTCTCCTCAACGGTCATGGAGTCAAATAGGGCAGAGGCCTGGAACAGCATGCCTACATCCATTCGAAGGGTACGGGTATCTTTCTTGCCAAGCTTATTAAAATTGACATCATCGTAAAAGATGTCTCCTTCCGTAGGTTCCAGTAAGCCGACCAATAACTTTAGCAGTACTGTTTTCCCCGCACCACTACGACCGATGATCAGGTTGGTTTTGCCTTTGAAAAACTCGGTGGTAATGCCCTTCAGCACGTGATGGTCGCCAAACTTTTTATGAATATTTTCTGTACGAATCATACTATTCTTCTTAAGTTAACAGAACGGCGATTAAGTAATCGGCCAAAAGGATTAAAATATCACTGAACACTACTGCATTGGTGCTGGCCTGCCCTAGTTCGATGCTCCCTCCTTTTACGTAGTACCCCTGATAAGCTGATACAGAGGTAAGCAGGTAGGCAAAAACCGTGGCCTTTACAAACATGAGGAAAATGTTGTACGAATCGAAAAATGAACGTACTCCCTGAATATATTCTTCATGAGACATATACCCGGCAGGAACAACGGCTATGTATCCTCCAAAAACACTTACAAAGGCCGCAATAGCTACCAATAATGGAATGACCACCAAAGCCGCTACGACTTTAGGCATAATCAGATAGGCCGCCGTGTTGACGCCCATGATCTCCATGGCATCGATGTGCTCTTTTTGGCGCATACCCCCGATTTCAGCCGCAATATTAGATCCGACCTTTCCGGCCAATACCAAACAGGTAATGGTGGGAGCCAGCTCAATAATAGTGGAATCCCGAACGATATAGCCAATATAATAAATGGGTACCAGGGTCCCATCCAACTGATAGGCAAACTGTACGGCCGTTACAGCACCGATGAATACTGCTATGAGGCCTACAATCGTGAGAGAGCCCACACCGATATCATTCATCTGGCGCATCGTTTCCTTATAGTACATGGAAGTCTTCTCCGGCCTGGAAAAAGCTGTGCCCATCATGATCAGGTAACGCCCAAAATGAGTTAGTATCTTAAAATTCATGTTTTCTACGTCTAGCTTTGGCAGTGATCCTAAAACAAAAATACGCTTTTAAATACGCGATTGTTTTGTCTTGGAAGAAATTAATGCAAACCGGGGCGGCACCTGCCGCCCTGGTTTGCATTAAAAATTGTTTTGTGCCCCAAAATTAGAAGTTCCAGGCGAAATATCGCAAACTGAGATTTTTTTCTTTGAAAAAGGTCTTTTTTCAATCATAATTAGGGCATTTTTGTTCAAACTTATCATTAATATCCACCGGGCTGCCGAAGGGCAGCCCGGTGGATATTAATTAATTAATTAATTTTTTTACTATGAATTGCGTCATTACCGGAGCTACCAAAGGAATCGGCAGAGCCACTGCAGAACTGCTCGCCAGCTATGGGCATCATCTCTTTTTGTGTGCGCGCAGTAAAGAGGACCTGAAAAACCTGAAGTTGGAACTGGAGAAAACTAATGCTGATGTCAAAGTTTTTGTAATGACAGTAGATCTTCGTCATAAGGAGCAGGTAATCGCTTTTGCGGAAGCTATTCAGTTGGAATGGGAAAAAATTGACATCTTAGTCAATAATGCAGGACATTTCTATCCAAGCGAAATGCTGGAGGAGACCGATGAGCAGATGGAGGACCTGATGAAGATTAATTTCTTTGCTCCTTTTTATTTGACAAAAGCCTTGGTGCCGGGCATGATCGAGCAGAGCAGCGGGCACATTATTAATGTGTGCTCCATCGCCAGTCAGCGGGCCTATCCGAAAAGTGGTTCTTATTCGACAACTAAATTTGCTTTGTACGGCTTCACCAAAGCACTCCGGG
>JAUIKE010000285.1 GCA_030430845.1 Bacteroidia bacterium
AGTCAAATTTAGCATGACGCTGCAAGAGTTATTTGAATATTTTTCTGATCATCCAAATTTTATACTGGGATACTTTTTATTAATCCCGGTTTTGGCCGCCGTTGCAGGGGTACTTGATAAAGATCGAAGCCACTATTTTCCCTGGAATTATATTTATGCGGTGTTGATCTACCTGGTCTGTATTCCTGGTATTTTCGCCATTACCCTCAACATTTATTTATTTATGTTCGAGAAGCGAAATATCATGGGGACTGACCTTTACACGCAGATTCTACCCATCGCTTCCATGTTAGTAACGCTTTGGATCATCAGAAAAAATGTGGCCCTGGATTATATTCCAGGCTTTGATCGACTGTCTGGGCTGATCATGTTAATAACAGCAGCTTTGGCCATTATGTGGATGGTGGATCGATTCCGGGTAATTGCATTTACCCAGATCCGGTTTCAATATGTGGTACTCTTTCTCTTAGGATTGATCTTTGTGATGAGGTATGGATGGAGAAGCATTTTTGGGAGTTCGTACCGAAGCCGGAAATAAAAAAAGAGCTATCTATTTTTATAGATAGCCCTTTGAAATAGGAACCAATGAGAGTTTTTTCATACTAATCCAATTTCGTTGTCGTGTAATTCGCTTTACACGACAACTTTTTTGTTAATCAAAAGTAAACAAATCTTAGAGGATACAAAAAAATATTTTAAATAAATTTTAACATAAAATAAAAAAGGGGGATCTGGTGGGATCCCCCTTTTTTATTTTTAGGGATTTTTGAGTTATGGATGGGGTTGGGGTTGTGGGGTTGTGTAAAAACTCGTTCCTCGTTTTTACCCACCCCAGATAATTTTGTTTTGGAGGTGGTTTAAAGAAAAAAACGAAGTTTTTTTCTTTAAACCACCTCCAAAAAATATATTATTGGTTGAGTGAAAAGGCCGAAGGACTTTTTACACAACCCCACAACCCCATCCATAATTTATATAATTACCACCCCTGGATTAAGTTCAAGCCAAAGCCAGGTTCGGCACCTTCCAGCAACGGAATAGCATAATATGGTTCAATTATTAACGACCCGAATAAGTTAATGCGAAGAGAAGCTCCCGTACTGAACAGAGGAGAAACACTTGGGTATCGTTCTGGGCTTTCCCCTAACTGATCAAAGTCAAACCATGCCATACCTGCATCAAAAAACAGGTTGAGGTCCGAAAAAAGAAACGAGGATTTGATAAGTGCTAGTTGCCGAGGTCCTGTAAACGGCAAACGGATTTCCAGGTTGGCGACAGCCATCTTGCTACCTAATAAAGAGAATAATACCTCATCAGATACAGGAATGGAACCACCAAAGCCGGTGCCCGGAAGTACATAGTTGCCTCCGATACCATTTAATCCTCCTTGCAAATACTGCTGCGTAGCATCCGTATTATAACCTCTAACCAGCCACGGAGATCCGACAAACAGAGGAGAGATTTCTTCACTGTTGCCTCCATACCGACCATAGTGATAGCCTCTAACAGCCACCGTAAAAGGCCGGAGGAATTTGTAAGCTCTCAGATCAACGGTCGGAGCCGTAAAATTAAATTCTCCGAAGTAATGATCTACTCCAACTCTGAAGCGATGTCCTCTTAAAGGAGCCGTTAAACCAAAATAGCTGTTGTCTCCTACCAGGGCAGTTCCGGTTCTCCACAAACTAAACCCAGGTGCAGTCTCCAGTTTCTGACGGTCCAGGAAAAATAAGTTACCGTAAAAGCCACCGAAGGCTTCGGCGTAGTAATAGTTGCGATCCCACCTTGTAGAAAACCTCGAAAAGGAAGCAGTTGCCTCCCACCTGAGGGTCTGAGAAAAAGCATATTGAGAAAGAATACCTACTTCATCAATGAACTGCCGGAACTGGTCAATTACATAATTGGAAGGGTATTCTTGTCCGTCAATTTCAATGACTTCATTTACGATATTCCCGTTTTGGTCGGTAAAAAAGCCTCCTGAGAGATACCGAATCGGTATATGAGAACCATATATTCCCCAGTTGAGAGGCTTCTTGCGGTTCAAATACATGACACTGGCCCCAAAGTCCTGGATCTCTCCATTCATGGATGCTGAAACAAAAAGGTTTTGATTGCCGACAATATCACTGAATAACATATCGACCGCACCGGCTAGTCGATTGTTGCCTCCCATGATGAAGTTGGAGTTGGTTACGCCGACCCCGGCGCCGCCACCGATATAATCAAGTTTGAATTGTGCTTTGTAGTCCCTTTCCTTAAAGGTACCCGTCACTTCGGTATTCTCTTTAAATGACTCATCCAGATTTTCGAGTTGAGTATCTACCATCATAGGTGCCTGCTTGTTGAGGCGAGGAAGTGTCGCAGGGGCAAAGTCAACAGCCGTCGGGTCTACTTCTTCGGATAAAAACTCGTCATAATCTCCTTTGTATACGGAGTATTGATTGTTGTTGTAATAGGTATACAGAATCCGTTCCTGGCGTCTCGACAAACTGATAGCCGGAGCATAATGGGTAATCCCACTGATGCCGGTAATAAAATCCGTCATCTTAAATACCTTTCCCGTAGTAGGTTCATAGCGGTACATGTTCCGGAAACCATCGCGATTGGATAAAAAGACGATGTCACCATTGGCATCTTCAATCGGGTTGAGGTTATCTGCCCCGGGGAAAATGTTGAGGTGCTCGGTCGTTTTGTTTACCACATCTAAAATGGCTAGGTTAAAGGTCCATTTTCCGTTGGTACGGCCATTTTCCATGCTTAATTTATCAGATGAAAAGATGATACTTTGACCGTCTTCTGACCAGGAAGGATGTAGCTCGGAATAAATATCATTAGTCAACTGAGTTGTTTTTTTAGTCTTCAGATTATAGGCATAAAGGTCTGCCTGTCCCTGTACCAGGCCGGACACTACAATCTGGTCTCCATTGGGCGACCAGGTTGGGTTACTGAAAGCCGGAACGCCGGGTATCTTGATCTCTTCTATGGTTTTACCAGTAAGGGCTTCTTTAATGATCAGTATGTTCTGTCCCTTTTTGAAGCCGACGAAAGCAAATTCTTTACTATTTGATGACCAGGTACCGGCCGATTCTATGTAATCAAAATCATCGATGTGGGAGCTCTTGGAGGAGCTGGCCACTTCCCGGATGATCTCTTTTTTACTGATATCTGCCAAAAACAGGTCGATGCTAAAGAGGTTGCGCTCGGAAAGAAAGATGGCATATCGCCCGTTCGGGCTGATGACCGGGGCAATATTAATGCGACCGGATTCCTTTTCATTTCCCAGCATTTGACGACCAATAAAGTCTTCCTTTATACTTTTAGGTTTCGGATCGTTTTTCTTGCTCTTTTTCTTCTTCTTGTCGGTGACGGCCTCCTTTTCTTTCTCTAGTTTTTCCAATTCAGCCAGATACTGATCACCGACATATTGTCCAAAGTGCTGTTTGATGGCGCTGACCCACAGCTCCGAAAGGTTCTCACTGCTCATGCCCAGTACAACCCGGCAGGCCTGCTCGAACCCGTATTTAGCTGTGGCCTCGTAAAAAGGACGAATAACATCATCTCCCTTCAAGCCGGTCAGAAAAGCCCAAAAGGCCTGACCATAACGATAAGGGAAATACTTCGGATTATTGAGGTCCCTGATAGTAGGCACATCATTATTGGCAACTGCGCTGCGCATCCACATGGCTGTATGGGCATCCACCCTTCCGATAGACATGTATTCCGCCAATCCTTCTACCAGCCAAAGTGGTAGATTAGCAATATTTTGCAGAGAGGTGGAGTCACCGTTAATAACTATATCGTATTGAAAAGCGTGGACTAATTCGTGCCCAAGCACATGAAAAGTTTGCTGATTGGTCATCGCAAAAGGAAGGATAACCCTGTTTTTAAAGGCTTCCGTTACACCGCCGGTACCGACACCTACGCCCCCCATGATCGCATTGGTCTGCTGAAAATCCGCATGATCATTATAAAGGATGAGCGGGTTCTTGCTTGTGAAGGTATCCCGGAGAATATTACGGTGCAACTGATACCATTGCTCCGCAAATTGAGCAAAACGGTCCAGCGTTTGTTCGTTTTTTAAATAGTGATAAATTTCAAATGTAGGAGTTTGGTATACTTTGTAGTCAAAGGACTCATAGTGGGGCTTGTTTCTGCCAAAATACTGGGCGCTTAGCTGCCCGGTAAAAAACAATAAACCTACCCCTAACCATACAATTTTTTTCCATTTCATAGTTGAAGCAATTTTATTAAAGCGGGGATTTTAAAACACTGTGTAAAACTTTCATTAAGACCTTTTCCATGGCCGGAAAAGGTCCTGATAAGTATTTTAAGCAGTGTATTTAATTCTTTCATATTAACAACCGTTAAAAGCGAATTGTGCAATTAAAATTATAGTTGCCCAGTTAAATTTGTCTTAAAGGCTGAAAATACGTAATACGACTGACAATTTTCCCTACCCATTAAATGCCTAGACAGTCATAACTGTTTCGTTCGTTGGGACTTAATTCCGAATTAAGAGAATTTTAAGTGACTGATATACGCTTGAAAAACCTTTGATGGGAACCCCGTTTTAAGTTATTCTTTCTCTACTAGCAAATTACAGAATTAAATCAATATCTTAAACCAGAATACCAGTCAACGCACGCCTCTATAGGCGGACAGAACACCAGAACACCATGTTACTAAGTTTCATCGCTATTTACCTGAGCATTACCCTCCTGATTGGATGGTGGGCCTCGAGAAAAGTCAAGAACACCCAAGATTTTGTAATTGCCGGCCGGAATTTGCCCATGGTTATTGCCGCTTCGGCCCTGTTTGCTACCTGGTTTGGCTCCGAGACCATCATGGGGGCTTCTTCTGAGTTTGTGGAGAACGGATTGCTGGGGGTAATTGAAGATCCCTTTGGAGCTGCTTTGTGCCTCATATTGGTGGGAGCATTTTTTGCCAAACCCTTATACAAACTGAACATCCTGACCTTCAATGATTTTTTCAGGCTCCGTTTTAGCAGGCGGGTGGAATTCGTATCGGCTATTTTTATGGTGCCTTCCTACTTTGGGTGGATAGCTGCCCAACTGGTAGCTATGGCGATCATTTTGAAAACGCTGGCTGGTTTTCCACTAATTGTAGGCATCCTGATTTGCACCTTGGTCGTCGTGGTATATACCTATATCGGGGGTATGTGGGCGGTATCTGTAACAGATTCTGTTCAGACTGTGATGATCTTAGGTGGTTTACTGTATTTAGCCATTATTCTACTCCGACAGGTCGGAGGTTTTCAGGAAGTGCTGGCGGCAACACCGCAGGGATTTTTCCGTTTTATTCCAGAAGGAGGCTTCCATCACTGGGTGGAGTACATTGCCGCCTGGATAACGATAGGCTTGGGGTCGATACCGCAGCAGGATGTATTTCAACGGGTCATGTCGGCCCGGAACGCACGTACAGCCGTTCAAGCTTCTTATCTGTCTGGCTTCATGTACCTGACCATTGGCTTCATCCCTTTACTGATTGGATTATGTGGGAAAATGCTGTATCCCGAAATCCAAAGTGGGGATACACAAATGGTGATTCCCATGATGGTTCTGGAGCATGGCAATTTGCTGTTGCAGGTGTTGTTTTTCGGCGCCTTATTATCTGCCATTCTTAGTACCACATCCGGCGCTATGTTGGCACCGGCGACGGTGATCGGGGAAAACCTGGTTCGACCTTATGTGAAAAATATCTCCGATAAAAGGCTCCTGCTCGTCATGAGACTTTCAGTGGTGTTTGTAGCAATCTGCTCGGCTGCACTGGCCGCTTACGAAGGGAATATTTATGACCTGGTCGGACAATCTTCGGCCTTGAGTTTAGTCTCTCTTTTTGTACCTTTAACGGCAGGATTGTATTGGAAGCGTGCTTCCGATGCAGGGGCGTTAAGCTCAGTAGTGACCGGAATGGCCGTCTGGATTTATTTCGAGTTTGTCCGCCCATCCGATATCCCTAGTCTTATTTTAGGCGGACTGGCTAGCCTTTTCGCCATGATTATTGTAAGTTGGATTTTTCCAGATGAAACATATAAGCGATTTTTAACGTCAAAATGAATATTAATATGAATGAAGCGGGCATTGGCTCGCTTCATTCATGAAAACAAAACATATGACCTACGATAATTTCACGATAAAAGCCCAGGAGTCCATATTGAAAGCTCAGCAAATCGCTGCGGGCTTGGATCAACAACAGGTGGATACCCCTCACTTGATAAAAGGGATCATGGAAACGGATGATAACGTAACCAACTTTTTATTCCAAAAATCGGGCGTAAGCACCATAGCCTTAAAGACAAAGCTGGATACAGCTGTGAAAGGCTACCCTAAGGTGGAAGGCTCAGAAAAGCAATTCCTGACCAACGAGGCCAACAAAGCCCTCAGCCGCGCCAAAAAAATGCTTAAGGAGTACGGCGATGAATACATTTCTATCGAATTGATGATGATGGGTATCCTGCAAGGGACGGATAAAGGCGCCACGATCCTGAAAGAATTAGGTGCCTCAGAAGAGGAACTCAAAAAAGCGATCCAGGAACTACGCAAAGGAAAAAAAGTAACCGACCAAAGCGCCGAAGAAACTTATAATGCCTTAGGCAAATATGCCATCAATCTGAACGAGCGAGCTGAATCCGGCAAATTAGACCCGATCATCGGACGGGATGAAGAGATCAGAAGGGTGCTGCACATTCTTTCCCGCCGGAAAAAGAACAATCCTATTTTAGTTGGTGAGGCCGGTGTAGGTAAAACAGCAATTGTAGAAGGGATCGCCTGGCGGATCGTCAAGCAGGATGTACCCGAAAACCTGAAAACGAAAAAGATCTTTACCCTCGATATCGCAGCACTGATCGCCGGAGCTAAATATAAAGGTGAGTTTGAAGAACGCCTCAAAGGAGTCATCAAAGAAGTCACCGAAGCGAATGGCCAGATCATCTTATTTGTGGATGAAATCCATACCCTGATCGGAGCAGGCGGTGGCGGCGGTGCCATGGATGCCGCCAATATCCTCAAACCAGCCCTGGCCAGAGGTGAATTGCGTACGATCGGTGCCACTACCCTCGATGAATACCAAAAATATTTCGAAAAGGATAAAGCCCTGGTGCGTCGCTTTCAGACCATCCTCATTGAGGAGCCTAGTGTGGAAGATACTATTTCCATTCTGCGTGGTTTGCAAGAACGTTATGAAGTCTACCACAAAATTGAAATTCTGGACGAGGCGCTCATTGCTGCAGCCGAACTGTCCAACCGATACATCACCGACCGGCACCTGCCGGATAAGGCCATCGACCTGATCGATGAGGCAGCAGCCCGACTTCGCCTGGAACTGGATTCTGTTCCCGAAGAAATTGATGAATGGGACCGCAAAGTTCGCCAGCTCGAAATCGAGCGCGAAGCGATCAAGCGAGAGAGTAATGACAAGAAAATGAAAGTGATCGATGGACAGATCGCCAATGCCAAGCAAGAGCGGGATTCTATCCGGGCAGCCTGGAAAAGTGAAAAAGAGATCGTGGATACCATTCAGTCAATTAAAAAGAGGATAGAAGAACTCGAAATGGAAGCCGAAAAGGCCGAGCGTAA
>JAUIKE010000286.1 GCA_030430845.1 Bacteroidia bacterium
TGGTGTAGTCCCAAACAAAGGTCTTTGAAAGGCTTGGATGTTGGATCTCGAAATGACTGAGTCTCAAATATTCACCATTCAGGATAAAATCAATATTTCCAAAAACAGCGCTTTCAAAAACGCCTTTGAAGGTGGGAGCTTCCCCGACAGGAACCGGAATAATAAATTCGTTGTCCTGATAGGTCAGCAAATAAGATTGGTTATCGGGATCGTATTGGCCTAATTTGAATTCTTCGCCATAAATACTCTGGCGTAATTCGTTTTTTAATTGTCGCAGAATGATTTGTTCGTATTCTTTCGCTTTTTGCTGACGTTTTTCTTCGGTCACTCTGGCCAGGAAATTGTTAGTCGTTTCGAACTCTCCTCTTTGTTTCCATTCCTCGATTTTTTCATAAACGAATTGCTCGATCTTCATTTTGGGAGAAATGACCTGCAACTGCATACTCCACCCCTGATGTTGAGTATTTCCAGCTTTTTTAGAGGAACCGACAAAAATATACTCTCCTTCTTTTACTGAGATCAGATCATTAATTTTATCCACATCAGCGAAGCTGAAGGTATGGTCCCAAACGATCCGCCACTGACGGTCCAATTTCAGGACCCACTGGTCGTAATCCTCCGTCTGATCAATATTTTTAGTTCCTACCAATAAATAGCCCCCATCCGGCGTAGGTTGAATTTCTTTCAGATTGGCAATACGCTGATAACCGTAAGTTTTTTCCCACTGCGTATTCCAATCTTTATCCAGCTTGGCCAGCCAGCCGGCATTGGTACCAGCCTGCTCATCACTTGCAGAGCCGATGAGCGCTAAGCCGCCGTCAAATGTGTAGGTCAAGCCGTATATGACCAGGTTTCCAGTATGATTAAACAGCTTCTTCTGGATGGGCTGTCCCTTGGCATTCAGGCGGACAAGCAGTCCTTGGAAAGTATCTGTTTCCTTATTTTTTGTTGACCCGGCAACCGCATAGGTGCCATCTGAAAGCTGCACCAGATCACTTAATAGCTCGGTCCCGGCCTCGCTGATGGTTCGTTCCCATTCCAGCCGGCCATCCTGGCTTACTTTAATGACCCAACCGTCAAAATCTTCCTGGCTGATGAAATAGGTCTCTCCGACAGCCAGATAGCCTCCGTCCTGAGTTTGGATCACTTTCCGTAAGTAATTACTAATACCGGCAGAAAAGGATTGCTCCCATAACTTACGACCATCAGAGTCAACTTTAACTAACCAGCCTTTCGTCTGATCATCAATAAAAGAATTCCCTACAGCTAAAAATGCATTATCAGAAGTGGCCAAAATATCATAAAACCCATCATTCCCATCTCCGCCGTTTACATACTCCCATTCTTGCTTTCCCTGATCGTCCAGTTTTACTATCCAGCCATCTTCTTTTTTTCCTCTTCTGGAACGAGTAAGACCGGCCATCATAGCCCCTCCTTCGTAGGTACGTACCCCTGTTCGGAATATTTGCTCGCTTTTTCCAGTGGACTGGAAGGCCCAGTTTGTTTCTAGGCTAACGTGTTGTGCTAAGAGTTCTGAGGAACTAAAAATAAGAAGGAGAATGAAGAGTTTTTTCAGGGTATTCATTGGTTCTAGATTTCAGTCAATATGGTTCTTTGAGGAATTTTGAAATTTGATCAATCTACCTTGTTAGTAGCAATTAAGGGGGCTTGGTACCCAATCCGATCCTCTAAAAATACAAAGGAATTGTTAAGAACCAGTTGCCGTTTGCAAAATTGTTTGATTTGACTTACTTTGCAATCCAAAGTACTTTAGTATGACGCAACCACATCCACAACTGGAGGCCCTTGAACAGATTCGCAACTTGATGGAGCGTTCTTCGCGCTTTATTTCACTCAGCGGTTTATCAGGTATTGCGGCCGGCTTTTTTGCTCTTTTGGGAGCGGCGGGGGTTTACATTTACTTAGGAATGACTCCTTTTAGCCAGAAATATCTGTATTTCAACCAGGCCAGAATTGAAGAAAAATGGGGACTTGGGTTAACAGAGTTCCTGGTGATTGACGGGTTTGTGGTATTAATACTAGGTATATGCTCAGGCATTTTTTTTACGACTCGCAAAGCGAAAAGAAATAATCAGGCCATTTGGGACCCTCTGACACAACGTCTGCTGATCAATTTATTTATTCCATTGGTTGCAGGAGGGATATTTTGCCTGGCTTTATTATATCACGGTTTTATTGGCTTCATTGCTCCGGCTACACTTATTTTTTATGGCTTAGCCTTACTTAATGCCAGTAAGTATACCCTGAATGATATTCGCTACCTGGGGCTTTCTCAGATCGGCCTTGGCTTGATCGGTATGTTCTTTATTGGGAATGGTCTGGAACTCTGGGCCTTTGGTTTTGGGGTGCTTCATATTCTGTATGGGAGTCTGATGTACTTTAAATATGAGCGGAAGGGTGTAACCGTGTAACCGTGTAACCGTGTAACCGTGTAACCGTGTAACCGTGTAACCGAAAATAAACATTCCAGGCTACCAGACTACAAAACACTAGACTACTACCACAACATGAAAAAGATCATCACAGGATTAAACAAACAGTTCGACAATATGGTCCGCCTGGGGATCATGTCCATCCTGATGGTGAATGATTGGAGCGATTTTAATACCCTTAAAGAAAAACTGGATTTAACGGATGGCCGACTGGCTAGCCATATTAAAGCCTTGGAGAAGGCAGGGTATCTGAAAGTTAAAAAACAATTCATTGCCCGAAAGCCCAACACCTCCTATGCGGCGACAGAGGACGGAAAAAAGGCTTTTAGTGAGCATTTGAATGCCTTGGAGAAGATTATAAAAAGTACCAAATAGCAAGGTGGAGTTGATTGGCGTTAAAACAATAAGCGCCTAATCGGACAGCAAGCTTCAGCTTGCCAGGAAAGCGAGCTTTAGCTTGCTTAAATTCGGCGGTTAAAAATTAAACGCCAATTAGCTCCGCCTTATAAGCAACATGTGCGGAGCTACAACCCCCTTTCCTTTAATAATTAACTTTGAAAACCAAAGTACTTTATGTACAATCGCAATTCAGAATTTATTTTACTCTTTTTCAGCAGTATTTGTTGCGGCATACTGCTATTGATTCGCATAGTATATTGGCAGAATGCCGAATTAGATCTGGCCGAGTTGAGTGTCAGCAAGATCAAAAATAATCGAGGCTACACCTTTGCTTTTCTGGCCTGGAATTTATTCCTGGCCTGGATTCCCTATATGATCAGTATAACCTTGCCTTGGATAGACAAGGTCATGGGGAAAAAGTTTCTTTGGATCACCGGAGGAATAGTGGGCATCTGGCTACTCTTTTTTCCCAACGCCCCCTACATTGTAACAGACCTATTGCATTTACGCCCCCGTCCTCTGGTACCTTTGTGGTACGACCTGATCCTCATTCTTAGCTTTGCCTGGGTAGGTTTGATCTTAGGAATTTTTTCTCTTTTGCATGTCCAAAGGTGGGTGCAGAATCGTTTCGGGAAAAACTACGACGCTTTTTTAGCCATTACACTCATCCCCTTATGTAGTTTCGGGGTCTATCTGGGCCGCTTTTTACGGTGGAATTCCTGGGAGGTGTTTTCCCAACCACAAGTTCTCTTACTCGACTTTTACTACCTCCTGACAGATATGGATTCCTTAGGAATGGCGCTACTGACCACCGGATGCTTTTCGCTGCTCCTCTTCATGATCTATTTACCCATTAAAAAAATCCAAAACAAATGAGAACTGTTCTATTCAAAAACCTGATCACGATAGCAGGAGGATTGCTCATGGCCTTTCTTTTCACCGGAGAAGGAATGGGCTTAAATACACTGATATTCACTCTGTTATTTGTAGGCCTCACTTTTTACCAAAACCCAGAAATTATAGGGCAAAAGTCTACCCTATTCATCGCTCTGGGAACCATAACGGCAAGCATGTTCGTGGTTTGGCATCATTCGGCCCTTGCACAAACCGTCTATATTTTGTCCTTCATTTTATACATCGGTGCGATTCAACACAGAACGCTTCGCTTCCTGGGGTTTGGCTTCTTATTAGGAATGGGAAGTTTTTTGAGTGCCCCTATCAGTATGGTTCAAAATATGGGAAAAAGCCTGCGGGGGGACTGGAAAAACTTGTTTAAATGGGCTCAACTACTTCTGATCCCTTTAATATTAGCCTGGCTGTTTCTATCTGTTTATTACCAGGCAGTACCGGGTTTTGAGCATGTATTGGACCGCTTAAGTCAATGGTTCAGCAATATTATTTTCTGGAAAAACCCGGGTCCGGCCTTTTGGATGTTTATTTGGGGGGTAGTTATTTTCGGAAGTGTCCTTTGGAAAAGCGTATTGGTTCCTTTAGTACAAAAGTTGGCAAGCAAACTGGAGATTCTGTTTCCTACGGATCTCGAGCTTAAGCGAAGAAAAACGGTTTGGAGACTTTTTTCTTCTATAATGGGATTAAAAAAGGAGTATATGATCGCTATGCTCAGCATCAGTATTTTGAATGGTTTGTTGCTGCTCGTGAATATTTCTCATTTATCCGATTTGATCCGGATGCAATTCAGCTCCCAGGCCCACGAACTCAGTCAGAGCCTGCACGCTTCTACCGAGTTGTTAATACTGAGTATTTTGATGGCAATGGGCGTCTTGCTGCTTTTCTTCCGGCGCAATCTCAATTTTTACCCGAATAATCAGGTGCTGAAGGTACTGGCCTATACCTGGCTGGCACAAAACGCTTTGCTGGCCCTCATGACCTTTTACCAGGATATTATTTACATCATCCATTACGGCATGGCTTACTATCGTTTGTGGTTGGCTTTTTTCCTAATGCTGGTTTCTTTTGGACTACTTAGCATGTATGTAAAAATAGCTCAGCGGAAGAGCATTTTCTATCTATTGGTGAGTAATGCCTGGGGTGTTTATCTGAGTTTACTGCTTATTTCCTGTGTCAACTGGGATTTGGTCATTACCCGTTTCAATATTTTTCAGGCCAAAAACGAGCAGGTGGATCTTTATTTTTTGATGAGTATGTCGGATAAAAATATTTTCCTGCTGGAAAAACATCGAGACTACCTTTTTTCCGAAAAAATACTCCATCAAGAAGAGAAACAATATTTTAATGCACGGATGAAAAGACGGCGTGTGGGGTTTGCTAATAAGTTGGAAGGAAGGAGCTGGAAGTCGTGGAATTTTGCTGATTATCGGAATCGTATTAAACCGGAATAGTTAATGTGAAAAAATGAGCGCCAATAATCATAGACTTAGAATTGTGCTAACTGCCATACTGGGAGCCATTTTAATGAATAGCGTATTTCAATTTAAGTATTCAGATTTTATTTTTGACATCCTTACTTTTGGTGTATTGGGAACATTAGGCATCACTCTAGGCATTCTAATTATAAGAATTGATTGGGTGATTTATAAAAAAACAAGCCATAAAAAATACCTTGTATCAAGTATACTATGGGCCGTCATCCTTTTTTCCATGGTCTTAATTAACTGGAAAATTGAATCCGACTTTAACAAACCAACACTACTTAAAATTTTCTATGACGGGGATTTTAATGGTACAGGAATTGATTTCAAGCTAGATGGCACTTATATTTTCAATAGTTTCTGCTTAGGCTCAAGTTATCAATATGGGAAATATCAAATTGAAGGAGATAAAATTATTCTGGATAAATCGGAAATAGAGAATATTATTAAAACAAGTTTTTTAAGGGTTTTACCTCCATCTCTGGAAGCTAGAAACGAAGATCACTATGTTTATCAGATTAATGAAAATGGAGCTATTCTTGAAAATGTAACCAAATTTAGAGTTGTAGAGGATAATAGGGAATAAATGGGCCCGCTCCCCGCTCGTGGCGGGTTTCCAAACCGCCCAACGTAATATCTCGCCAGTTTCCTAACTGGCGATCCCCCAAAAACTACCTCATTTAAACTTCGGCATAAAAAACCTTCCGTATTCATATCGCCAGTTTGGAAACTGGCGAGATATTACGTTGGGCGGCTGGGAAGCCGCCACGAGCGATTCCAAACTGGTGATTATTAACTCCAGCTTGGAAACTAATAAAAAATTGTCCTTTCTGGGACTGAGGGAATCCCCAAAACCTATTTTATTTAAATTTGGGCGTGAAATAAGCATACTATGTCTACTCTAAATCAGAAAAATTTGACCTAAAGGGATATCTTACTTTATTTTTGGAGGTCCTAAAATGAATGTTTCTCGGCTCAGGCAGGGTTTCGCCAGTTAGGAAACTGGCGGTAAACCACGTACGGCGGTTTGGAAACCGCCACGAGCGAGTGGGCGGCGGGGAAGCCGCCACAAGCGAGGCAGGGGATCATCTACATCTTTGATTTTCCAAGACCAAATAACGGGTATTATCAAGAAAAGTCTGGCCGGAATGATTGGTCGATAAGTCATATTCGACGACCGTACCGTCTTGGTAGGACAATTCCAAAATAGTCTCCTGCCCTAAGGAATAAATCAAATACGTTCCGCTGATATTGCTGTTAGACAAGTTGGCCCCTCCGCTGGAAGAGGCGGTGGATTGATCAGCTGCGGTGGATCCTACGGCGATATGAGACTGGCTATTGGAATAGTAAAAAAACGATCCATCTGAACAAAGGTCGATGGTTGTTATTTCCGATAAGCCGACCGAACCACCTACATAATCACTGTTGGTGTTGGTGTACATATATTTAAGCTGTTTGCCCAAAAGCTTATTTTTCCAAAAGACGGTGCTATTAGACTCCTTTGCCTGGTAAAATCGAACCGAACTAGCTAATTTATTGGCCTCAACTATGTGCGCCTGTTTAAAAAGGCCGGCCTCTGTGAGGATCAAAATATTCATGCCACTCCCCAAGTTGTTGATCATGCCGATAGCGTATGCCTTGACTTGAGTTCCATTTAAGCGGCCGGTATAATATCCTTCTACGCGCTTGTTACCTTTAGTAGCGAATTGAGCTTCCGGCCGAAGTTGTAGTCCCTCTTCTTCAATTCCACGCATAGCAAAGTTGAGCATTTCTTCAGTATTCATGCTGTTATTTTGAGATAAGATCATCAAACCGGGTATAGAGTTATGTCCCAAAAAAATGTACTCCCCTTCTATCTGGCCGGTCCAGCCTGGTGGAATATCAAAACCCAAACCCAGCTCCTGAAGCTCTACCTGTTGTGGAAGGGCCTGAGCAGCCAGTGTAATCGGCAAATGTGCAAGCAGGAAAAAACACAAAAGAGTTCTCATTTGGTTTGGTTTATTATATTTAAACTTTCAGGCAATGATAATTTTTTGTACACTGATCAAGATATAAAATGCAGGAACAAAGGAATAGTGTAACTTTATAAGTGGGGAAAAAGCAACATAAGTGGAAGGTCCCGTTTGATAAGTGGTACCTCTAAATTTTGTATGATGATACGATCCATTATTATAGATGATGAAGCCGATGCACGGGAAAGTCTTCGTTTGCTACTGCAAAAGTATTGCCCGCTGGTAGAGGTGATCTCCAGTTGTGCCGGGCCGGAAGAAGGTATTCTTGATATTCAACAAAAAAAGCCAGACCTGGTATTTTTGGATATACAAATGCCTG
>JAUIKE010000287.1 GCA_030430845.1 Bacteroidia bacterium
TTGGAGGCATTACCGATGAAAATCCGACATTATTGGTTAAGCTAAATGATGAAAACGGCATCAATGTTGTAGGGAATAGTATAGGTCATGATCTGGAGGGAGTTCTGGATGACAATACCCAGCAGGTGTTATTGCTCAATGACTTTTACGAATCAGAGCTGGATGATTATACCAGTGGGCAGGTCCGCTTTCCACTAGCAAAGTTAGAGGAAGGTCGCCATACCATCAGAGTAAAAGCCTGGGATGTGGCCAATAATTCTTCCGAAGGATACACAGAATTTATTGTGGCCTCCTCTGAAGGACTGGCCCTTCGGCATGTATTAAATTATCCTAATCCCTTTACGGACCGGACCTGTTTCCAGTTCGACCACAATATTAGCGGGATTGAGTTGGACGTAAAAATTGATATTTATACGGTGTCGGGCAGACTGGTCAAAACCTTGCGGTCGACTATTTTTTCGGATGGTGCGCTACGTCAGGACGATTGTATCCCCTGGGATGGAAAGGATGATTTTGGCGACACGCTTGCAAGAGGCATATATTTATATAAAGTAAAAGTGAGAGCTCAAAACGGCTTAAATACGCCGCTAGAGAGCGAAAGTGAATTTGAAAAGTTGGTCTTGCTAAAATAAGATGACGATTTTTGCGTATGATAAATAGCACATATCCAAACTACATGGATTTGCTCAACATTTATATCTTTGCACAAAATTTGAAAATTGTAGCCATCTCATGAAGAAATTACTACTTCAATCTATTTTAGCTCTACTCCTTGTACAGTTGAGCAATGTCGACTTACAAGCACAATGCTATGAGGGCCCTGACGGGAAATACTACAACCTGGACGGAACGCCATGTACCAACACCGTTGTTACGGCTGTTCCATTCTTAAGAATTGTTTCAGATGCACGTTCGGGTGCGATGGGAGATGTAGGTATAGGCCTGTCCGCCGATCCTAACGCCATGCACTTTAACGCCTCCAAATTAGCATTTGCAGAAGACAAGCTGGGGATCTCAGCTACGTATACGCCTTGGTTGCGTGCATTGGGCCTCAATGACGTTTACCTGGCTTATCTTACAGGATATTATAAATTAACCGACCTGGAAACCCTGGGCTTCGGGCTTCGCTATTTTTCACTGGGAACCATTCAGTTTACCGATGAAAACGGCCAGCCTCTGGTACCCGGCCGGCCGAATGAGTTTGAAGTCTCGGTGGCTTATGCCAGAAAGTTGAGTGATAACTTCTCGGCTGCCATCACCGGTAAATTCATTTATTCGAACCTGGCTGCCGGCCAGATCGCTCCGGGTGGTGAAACCATCGAAGTAGGGATTGCCGGTGCTGCCGACATTTCCTTTACCTACGAAGCTCCTATCAACCTGAATACGGCTGAATCGAACTTGAGGGTAGGTCTGGCACTGACCAATATCGGGTCAAAGATTACTTACACCCGATCGACGGTGCGTGACTTTCTCCCAGCTAACTTCGGTTTGGGAGCTGCCTGGGACATTGACCTCAACGAATTCAACCGCCTGACCATAGCCGCCGATGTCAATAAGCTCATGGTTCCTACTCCTTGTCAGGGTGGAGACTGTGACCTGGATGCCAACGGAATTCCCGATTATAAGGAAAAATCGCCTATTGCGGGTATATTCTCTTCTTTCGGCGATGCACCGGAAGGCTTATCAGAAGAAATTCGCGAGTTGATGTACTCCTTTGGTGTTGAGTACTGGTATGACCAGCAGTTTGCGGTAAGAGCCGGCTACTTCAACGAGCACTCTCAGAAAGGGAATCGGAAGTTCTTTACGGTAGGTCTGGGATTGAAATACAACGTCTTTGGATTAAACTTTTCTTACTTAATCCCGACCACCAGTCAGCGAAATCCATTGGATAATACGTTGAGATTCTCCTTACTCTTCAATTTTGAAGGAGACTCCTAATATTAAAAAAAGAAGGGGCTGTCTCATAACTCCTTCGTCCGCCTAAGGCGGATTCGACGCCCCATAAAGTTTTTTTTAGGAGGTGCTTTTTAGAGAAAAACAAAGTTTTTCTCTAAAAAGCACCTCCTAAAAGAATATTATTGGCTGTCGAAAAAGACCGTAGGTCTTTTGAGACAGCCTCTTCTTTTTTTTCTTCACCAAAACTCATAAGCCGGATTCTGTTATCCGCCTAAAGCGGATCCCCGTCATTTATCTAGCGCTGCCGTCACCAGCAGCGTCTATCTGCCTACCCTTCCCGACTTCCGTAGAAACCAGGCGAGCAGCCCGGCCAATTGATCGAGATTTACATGGCATTTCAACCCACAAGGTTTATCCCTCCTGGTAGTTACCTATCTGGAGCGTGCGCTCTTACATTAAGGGCCGAGGCCCCGCACGTTTTCACCCTTATCCCATTTGCCGCAGCCTTGGCGAAGGCGAACCTTCGATCCAAATTGCTCTGGCAATGTACACCTCTGCAAATGCTTCGGTGTACGGAGACGGTATTGTTTCTGTGACACTATCTGTAAGCCAGTATGAAAATTAATCCTATACTGCCCTCCCATCCGTTAGATGGTGTGGCGCTCTACGTTGTCCGGACTTTCCTCACGAGGAAGTGTAAATACCATCAGGCTTTTTCACGACCTCCCGCGACAGGGTCCGTTTTAGCAAAGAATATGTAAATATAACGGCTTTTTTGTAAAAAAGATTCCCTACAAGGGATGTCCTGAATGAGAACAAAAAGCAGCTTTCTTCGTATACACTATTATATAATTCAAGTTGCAATGAACAAAGGATAAATTTCATTACAGCTGATAAAATAAGTTGCGGCGGCGGCCGCAGCCTATTTTATCAGCTGTAATAGAAAAATTTATTCAATCGTGAGCAATATCGCAACTTGATTTATTTAATATCATTGCTACCCCCTACTATGGTTCCATTCAAATACGTTTTATGACAAACAGATGGCTTCCCTTCTTTAAACATCGCAAGAAATGGACCTTCGTGCTTTTGCTTGTCGGGTACCTGCTTTTTTGGCTGCTATTAAAATCATTCCACTATGAAAAGATCTTTGAAGGCCAGGCACTCCTTGCCCAAATCGGCCTACCCTCTGTAGGGGTCTTTAGTGCGCTGGAATGCTTTTTGGGTAGTATTTTTATTCTGGCCCTGATACTAAACTACAAACAAGGGGAAGGAGAATGGAAACGGCCCATTCACTGGCTTCCTGTATTAATATATAGCTCCATTGCAATCAGCCTTTGGATTTTAGCCTGGGCACTCAAAAAGTTGTTCTTTGACGCAGATATTCTGTTCAACTTTCAGAACACCATTTCTCTCTATCCGCAGGTCCTGCTTAACCTGGTGAGTGCCGCGGTCCTCATTTTGGGACATTATTTTGGCACCCAGCACTTAATCAGGTATTTGCAGCGTCAGCAAGTCAAGAAAAGATTCCGGGTTACGGGAATTCTCATGGGATTTATTTTGGGCTTTCTGGCTCTTCAGTTGCTCCCGGTGCAGTTTTCACCGCTGATCGGCTTTATGGTCATGATGACTTTTCTGCCTTTGTGGGACAGTTATATGGACAACCGAAGCAGTAATTTATCCTGGACCTTGATCTTGCTGATCCCCTATTCGCTTTTCCCTGGAGTGATCTTTATGAAATATTTTCAGCAAACTTCTATTGAAAAGGGTATTGTCCAGGCACAGTATATTTTACAAAACCTGGATGTAAAAAGTGAAGAAGAACTCCGCTCCGACCCGCAATTGGCATTTGCAGAATTTACAGACCCCGGTAGCCCAGGCTTTATTGGGTTCAGAGTAGTCAATCAGCAGCAGATGGAAAGCCTGGAAAATACTCAAAGATGGTTTGCCGCGCCCCGAACAGTTGAGCAATCAGAAGAAGTTTCCTATTCCATCAATTCTCGTGGGCTTCAAATGTTATATAGAGAAGCGGGAGGCCGGAACATTTTATTATTCAAACCCTTATTTGACCTTACGGAGCCGGTGGCCATTTCCTCCTTATTCTTTATTTTACTCCTGATCAGCCTGTTTATCATCCAATTCTTATCCTTCTTCGGCCTTGTAAAAGAAGGGTTCACCATTTTTGCCATTGAATATCGCTCACTCAGTACCCGCATTCAGACGGGCACCGTTGGCGCAATTTTGATATCCTTCCTTTTTGTCGGCTTTGTTTCTTTTAATTTTATGCAAAACTCAACTGCTCAGGCCAATTCACCTACCGTTCAGCAAAACATTGCAAATACATCCATTCAAGCGGCCCGGCTCGTATCGACTGAAATTGATGAATCGACAGTCAGCTTCCTGCGTTCTCTGGTAGCGGTGTATGCCTTATTGCTATGTGCCGCCATTGTTTTGGCCATTTGGATTACGAACTCTATTACCCGGCCTATCGTCAGCATCGGAGCCATGCTCAGCAATTTTTCTTTGGAAGAAAATCAGCGACTGCAATACGACAGCCAGGATGAAATTGGGCAGCTCATCCATATTTACAACCAAATGATCGAAAAGGTAGAGGAACAAGCTCAGCAACTCAAGAAATCAGAGCGGGAAGAAGCCTGGAGGGAAATGGCTCAGCAGGTCGCCCACGAGATCAAAAACCCGCTCACTCCAATGAAACTGAACGTGCAATACCTGATGCGCGCCAAAGATCAGCAGAGTCCGGAGGAAAGAGAACAATTGCTCAGCCGCATTTCTAAAACGCTGATCGAACAGATCGACAGCTTGTCCAGGATCGCCACGGAGTTCTCTAATTTTGCCAAAATGCCCAAGGTCCAGCTATCTACTTTTTCTCTAAACCTACTGCTGGAGTCCGTTTATAATCTTTTCAAAGATCAGCAGAGCGAACAGCTCTCCATTGACCTGGCCTTACCCCAAGAAGAAGTTATGGTCAATGCCGACAAAGAACAATTCCTGAGAGTGCTTAACAACCTCGTCAAAAACGGTATTCAAGCTATCCCAGAAGAGCGGGAGGGAAATATTGCTATCAGTCTGAGTACTGATAATGGAACAGCCCGGATCAGCATTCGAGACAACGGGACCGGCATTCCTAAAGAATTGCACAAAAAGGTGTTTGTGCCCAATTTTACGACTAAGTCTTCCGGTACCGGCCTGGGCCTGGCCATCTCCAAAAATATAATCGACGCGGTGAATGGACAGATCAGTTTTGAAACCGAGGAAGGAGTAGGGACGGTGTTTAGGGTGGATATTCCTAAGGAAGAAGAGGTATAGAATTGGAAATAACCAATATTCCTGAGTCAGTTAAGTTCGTGGCGATCTGTCGATCACCACGAACACAAGATTTAATTTACAAGCTTGGAAGCTATAGTAAAAATAACATTCTCACCACTCCATAAATCCCCTTTGGGTAATATGTCTTCTCTAAATTCAATATTGCAAAAGCTCTGTTTTTCCAAAATTTCTACCAAATCTTCCCGGTTAAAGAAATGAGTCCAAAAACGATAGGTTTCGAAATTGTTTTGGGAATCCATTACCAGATGCTGGTACAGTATTACTTTTTGCTCCTGGTATAAAAACGATTCTGATAAAGCTAAATATGGACTGCCTTTCCAAAAACCACTCGTTGTGGCTTCCCAGCCTCGGGAGATTTGCTTTTGCTTAAGTGCATTGTCTTTAAGTACATCAAAAATGAATGTACCGCCCTGTTTTAGGGTATTATATATCATTCTTAATAAACGATCTCTTTCGCGAGGTAACAATACCCCTAAATCGGTATATACCAATACTACTAAATCATATTTATCCTTTTCTAGTTCGAACTCAAGATAACTTGCCATGATGTATTCAATGTCAAGACCTTTTTCTCTGGCCGATTTTTCAGCATACTCGATTGAGTTATTTGAAATGTCCATTCCGGTCACCTTATGGCCGGCTTTTGCAAATATTTCAGTATAGAGTCCCGGACCACAACCTAAGTCAAGTATGTTTAGATTGCTTTTGCCTTTTTGGGTATCTAAAATCCAGTTTGCGGTTTTTTGAATGCTTTCTTTTTTCCTGCTGGCAAGGTCTAAATCAGGATTTAAATGAAGGTTTAATAATTGTTTTGAAATATACTCATCTGTCCACATAAAGGCAGAGCCCTTGGCATACAAAGCAGGCTTTGCAGACATTTTAATAATATCTGTGATCATATTATTTTACTTTTAAAATTTCCTAAAGAGGTAAATAAGTGAATTTACAACGCATAGGTATTAGGGATGTGGCAATTATAGAAAGTCACCTACCTTGCGTTAATTTTCCCAGGAAGGGAAGGTTGATATGTCTTATAAGGTTTTCATACAAGTGCAAATTTATTAAAAATACTTAAGCCCGAAAAGTTATTATTCGATTTTGATCACTGCGTCACAGCAATCTTTTGAAAGCAACAACAACCAAAAGCCCGATTTTTTGTTAGCCCATCATTTCTTATCTTGTTAACAAAAAACCAGCAAATTGAAAGTAGCGATCATTGGAGCGGGGGTAGCGGGCTTAGCTTCTGCTGTGCGAATGGCTTGCCGCGGATATGAGGTGGAGGTATATGAAGCAAATGATTATCCGGGCGGAAAGTTGTCCCAATTCGAACTGAACGGCTACCGTTTTGATGCGGGGCCCTCGCTTTTCACTATGCCTCAGTATGTGGAAGACCTCTTCAAACTGGCTGGTGAAGAGATCGAGCCTCATTTTTCCTACCTGCGTCTTCCAGTGGTTTGTCATTACTTCTGGGAAGACGGCACTTACCTGGAGGCGCATGCCGAGTCAGAAAAATTTGCAGAGGAAGCTAAAAATGTGCTGGGTGTACCCCCGGAGCAGGTAAAAGCCATCCTACAGAACGGCCAATTGAAGTATGAGTTAACCGGCCGGATCTTCCTCGAAAAATCCCTACACAAAGCCAAAACCTGGATGCACAAGGACGTCCTTAAAGCCCTGAGAAGGCTTCCCAAACTGCACCTGTTTGGCAATATGAACAGTGTACACAAAAAATATTTGGATCACCCCAAAATGGTGCAGCTGTTCAACCGTTTTGCCACCTATAACGGCTCCAATCCTTACAAAGCGCCCGGCTTGTTAAGCATGATCCCTTATTTTGAGCACGAAATCGGCGCTTTTTACCCCAAGGACGGGATGTTTTCCATTACCAATAGTATCTATCAACTGGCCCTTCGAAAAGGCGTCAAATTCTATTTTGAAACCAGGATCGATGAAATTTTAAGCCAGGGAAAAAAGGTGAAGGGTATCCGCGTTGGAGATCATTGCATTGAGTACGACCGGGTGATCAGCAATATGGATATTTTTTATACCTACCATCAATTACTTCCCAGGCATAAAAAGCCCAAACGAATTCTTCGGCAGCAAAAATCCACTTCTGCGCTGATCTTTTATTGGGGCATCAAAAAACAGTTTGACAATCTAAACTTGCATAACATTCTATTCAGTGATAACTACCAAGAGGAATTTTCCCTGTTGGAGGCCGGCCAGATCTCAGATGATCCTACGGTATACATCAATATTTCTTCCAAATACTCTCCCGAAGATGCTCCTGAGGGCTGCGAAAACTGGTTCAC
>JAUIKE010000288.1 GCA_030430845.1 Bacteroidia bacterium
GAACTTGGTTCTTCTTTTTGAGTAATAGCTCGCATATTTTGTTTGTTGCTTTAAACTAAAATACGCATACTTTACTCAATTGAAGAACCTTTTATTTTAAATGTCAACCGGCATGTGAAACATGCCTGGTTTAAAGAAAAAAACGAAGTTTTTTTCTTTAAACCACCTCCAAAAAATATATTATTGGTTGTGTGAAAAGGCCGAAGGACTTTTTACACAACCCCCTAGTTAAACTTTACTAAAGTTACTCAAATGCTGAAGATTTGTGGAAGAATAGACCGGAAATCATGACCATTGATAATTAACTTTCTTTGGCCTGAAGTTTTTGGGCCACAGCCTGTACCTCATCCAATACACGGAGTAGGTTGCCGCTCCAGAGCTGGCTGATTTGCTCTTCGGTATAGCCGCGTCTGACTAACTCAAGTGTCACATTGAAGGTTTCGCTGGCATCGCTCCATCCGTCGATGCCGCCACCACCGTCAAAGTCAGAGCTGATCCCTACATGGTCGAGACCTATCTTTTCGACCAGGTAATCGATGTGGTCCACAAAATCGGAAATATTGACTGGCTCTATTTCAGCTTTTAGCTCTTCGATTTTGGGTTCGGCCATTTTGCGGATCTCTCTGTACTTTGCGATGTAGGCTTCTCTTTCCTCCTGCCCCAGTTCGCGTACTTCACCCCAGGATAATCTTTTAAAGTCTTGTTCTGCGGCCAATTGGTCGATGACTTCCTGGGTTTTTTCATTAAATGCTTCGTGTTTTTCTGTATTTACATAAGAACTAAAGGCTACCGTTTGAACGACTCCTCCGTTTTCTTTCATCCACATTAACTGCTCATCATCCAGGTTACGGGAATGATTGCAGAGTGCTCTGGCAGAGGAATGGGAAGCAATAATGGGCGCTTCACTCAACTCGATCATGTCCTTCATCGACTTTTTGGAAGGATGGGATACGTCGATCATCATACCCCATTTGTTCATTTCTTTGATGACTTCTTTACCCAGTTCACTTACGCCATTGTGCATCCAGACGCTGTCGGCTTCGCCGGTATTGGAGTCACAAAGCTGACTGTGTCCATTATGAGAAAGCGACATGTAGCGACCGCCCAGGTCGTAGAATTTTTTGACATTAGATATATCCGTTCCTACAGGGTATCCGTTTTCGATACCGATCATGGCTACTTTTTTACCTTCAGCGTAAATTTTACGAGCTTCTTCGGACGTAGTGGCCAGGCCTATGCGGTCCGGGGCAATCTCTTCGCAAAGGCGATGGATGGCGGTGAATTTGTCCATGGCGTTTTCGTAAGCAGCCGCATAACCTTCCTCGGTCAGGTCACCCTGGCCGGTATAGACGATGAACCAGGCGACATCCAGCCCCCCATCTTCCATCTTGGGGAGGGTGACCTGAGTTTCGAGGTCCTGGGTATAGTTTTTCTCTTCCGTGAAATTAGAGGTGTTGATATCGCAATGTGTGTCGAGGGTCATGACCCGTTCGTGAATGCCTTTGGCTAGTTCCATGAGTTCTTCTTCTGAAAGTTCGCTTACATCTTTGGTGGTAGAGGTTTCGTTACAGCCCACCATAAAAAAAATTAGGGTGCCGATGAAAGCTGATGAAAAAAGTTTTTTGATTTGCATCTCGTTTTTTTTAGTGATTGAAGTTGACAAAAGAATGCTAAAAATTTTTCTCAATATAAATAATTCGTTCTTAAACGACTTCATTTACTGAAATACGGTTGTTAAATTTTAAACAACCTCATGGAGGTAAGCACTTGCGTTTTAGGCTTTGAGGCCAAATTTGTATGCGCTAGGAGTATTTTGTTTGTTCTGGAGCTTGTGGGGCCCTGTTGAGCAAAAGAATACCCTGATCCTTAGATGCTTGAACAAAATATACTTACATTGGCATCAAACAGCAAGTACCTTACTTATGACGCCGGCCGAAAAAATCACAAAAGATTTGATCCTTGCCATGTCCGGGCAGGGCAAAACCTTGGACGTTGAACGCAACGAATTCATCATTCAGGCTGGAACCATTGAGCGCCATATCTACTGGATAGAAAGCGGGGCGGTCAGGGCTTTTTATCTGACCGAGTTAGAGGAGCACACCATCCGCCTTGGATATAAAGGCTCCCTGATCACTTCGCTGTCTTCCTTTTTAAAAGACATCCCTTCGGAATTATACTTACAAGCCATTCGTAAAACGCGCCTGAAGGCTTTATCAAAAACCGAATTTCTGAAGTTCATCGGAGATGATAAGGAAAGATTGAGACAATATAATGCGATGTTGGAAGATCTGCTTGTACAACAACTGGAGCGGGAAATTGATTTGCTAACCTATTCTCCGGTGGAGCGCTTGCAAAGGGTGCTGAAAAGAAGCCCTCATCTGTTTCAGGAAGTTCCGGCTAAGTATATTGCCTCCTACCTGCGCATGTCGCCCGAAACACTCAGCCGAATCCAGAAATCTTGATTCAAGTCAATGTTTTTTCCTATCTGAAGGCTGACCTTTGTAAAAAAAGAAAGATTATGAACAGGAACACCCTTATTGAAGAATTAAAAAAGGTAACATCCGACCTTATCAGCCAGGCTGCTGAATTCAAAAAATTAAGCATTAAAGAGTTGAATTACCGGGCTTCGGCTGATAGCTGGAGCATACTGGAGTGCCTGGAGCATTTGAATAGGTATGGCGATTTTTATTTGGTGGAAATTGAAAAAAGAATGCTGGCTGCTCCTGTTGATAAGGAGGCCGATCAGTTCAGGCCGGGCCGGCTGGGGAATTATTTCACTGACATGATACGGCCAAAAGAGGGCGTGGTAAAAAAGATGAAGTCTCCTAAGAATATGAACCCGCTGCACTCAGAGCTCGGCCCAACCGTGATCGATCGCTTTTTGAAGCAGCAGCAGCGCATGCTTCAGCTGCTTGATCAGGCCGGGACGGTCAATCTCACCAAAACCAAAACGGCCATCTCGATAAGTAATTTGATCAAACTGCGATTAGGCGATACCTTCCGCTTTGTTATTTATCACAATCAGCGGCATTTGTTGCAGGCAGGGAAAGTGAGGAAAAACTTGAGAGAAATGGAGGGTGAAAAAGTGTAATTGATTGATTGTGAGTTAGTAGTGTCACTGCGATGGAGCGGCTAGAGTGCGATTTTAGACCTCAAAGGTCTCGAGACCTTTGAGGTCTAAAGTTACTTTTCATTATTTTTAGAGCTCACTCACAAATAATTAAAGTATGAACCTGCTAAAATTCACTGCTTTTGCCTGCCTTATTGCTTTAGGCCTAACCTCTTGCCAGTCAGAGCTGACGCTCTCAAAGCTGGAACAACAAATCATTCAGGAGTTCGAAGAAGAAAAAGGGACCTTTGCCCTTGCCTTCAAAGACCTGGATACCGGAGAAGAACTCCTCATCAATGCCCGCGATTCCTTCCATGCCGCCAGTACCATGAAAACTCCGGTGCTGATCGAACTTTACAAACAAGCCGCAGAAGGGAAGTTCTCTTTATCAGATTCCGTTCTGGTCAAAAATGAATTTCATAGCATCGTAGATAGCAGCCTCTACAGCCTGAGCGTTGGCGATGATAGCGAATCCGAACTCTATACCCGCGTAGGTGTTAAAAGAACCATCTACGACCTGGCCTACGATATGATCATCGTAAGCAGCAACCTCGCAACCAATATCCTGATTGAACTGGTGGATGCCAAAAAAGTAACACAATCCATGCGCGAACTGGGCGCCCCGGACATCCAGGTGCTCAGAGGGGTAGAGGACATCAAGGCCTTTGAAAAAGGCCTCAGTAACAGCACCACCGCCTATGACTTAATGCGTATCTTTGAAAAGCTGGGAAATGGCGAGGTCGTTAATCAGCAAGCTTGTGACGACATGATCGATATTTTGCTGGACCAGAAGTTCAACGAAATTATTCCCGCCCAATTACCGGAAGAAGTAAAAGTAGCACATAAAACAGGAAGCATCACCGCCGTTCATCATGATTCCGGGATCGTCTTTTTGCCGGATGGACGAAAGTATGTGCTGGTGCTCCTGTCGAAAGAGTTAGGTGACTTTGATTCCGGGACGGAGCGTATGGCTAAGGTGTCGCGTATGATCTACGACTATGTCGAAGGGCGAAGGGCGAATTAGAAGGGCGAAGATTACCAAGCCCGAAATGAAATGTAGGGATTGGTAAGCTTCTTACCAGGAATTCCGACATTCAAAAACAACGAATAATTGAAAACTGACAACAACCAACAATCATGGCTCCACAAACCATTCAATCGACCGAACTCCTATCCCCCGTCTGGACACACCTGACTCATGTCCAACCCGTAAAAGGACAAGGTATCTACCTCTATGATGATCAGGGAAATCAATATACAGACTTCACCTCCGGCATTGGCGTGATCAATACCGGGCACTGCCACCCAAAAGTGGTGGAAGCCATCAAGCAACAAGCCGAGCAGCTGCTTTTTGGTCAGATGAATTGTGTGATCCCCCCGGCCACCGTTCGGCTGGCAGCGCTCTTAAATGAAGTGACTCCTCCTCATATCGATCGCTTCTTTTTTGCCAATAGTGGAGCGGAGGCTACAGAAGGCTGCGTCAAACTGGCCAAAGCAGCTACCGGCCGTCAAAACGTGATTGTTTTTCAGGGTAGCTTTCACGGGCGTACCCACCTGGCCATGGCCATGACAACCTCCAAAACGGTGTACCGTCATAAATACCAGCCTCTTCCCGGAGGGATTTTTGTAGCACCTTTCCCTTATACTTATTATTATGGCTGGGATGAGGAAACAACCATCGATTTTTGCATCAAGCAGTTAGACCTGGTACTTCAGGGACAGACGGCACCCGACGAAACGGCCGCCATTATCATCGAACCCATCCTGGGAGAAGGAGGCTATGTACCTGCACCGGCCCGGTTTTTACAACACCTTAGAAAAATATGTGACGAGCACGGCATCCTTTTGATCATTGATGAAGTGCAAAGCGGCTTCGGAAGAACCGGAAATTTTTTCTGCTACCAGCATTCCGGGATAGAACCGGATATTCTGGTGATGGCCAAGGGCCTTGGCAGTGGATTACCTATTTCCGCCATCGGAGCTTCAAAGGAATTGATGGAAAAATGGACGCCTGGTACGCACGGAGGTACCTATGGGGGAGGGAGCGCCATTGCCAGCGCAGCAGCTTGTGCCACAATTGAGACCATCCGAGAGGAAGCCTTGGTGGGAAATGCAGCAGACCGCGGCCGGCAATTAATGGAAGGCTTAAGACAACTTCAATCTCAATATCCCGTGATTGGCGATGTACGGGGTAAGGGACTGATGGTCGCTACAGAGTTTACAACCTCAGATGGAAAGCCGGATGCGGAGACGGCCGCTGAGGTATTGAAAGCTTGTTTGGATGCCAGATTGTTGCTTTTGCTTTGTGGAACTTATAAAAATGTGCTGAGGTGGATACCGCCGCTGGTGGTAGAGGAGCTACAAATAAAAGAGGCTTTATCTGTTTTTGAAAAAACTTTGGATAAAATTTAGATATGCTTTCAGGAGCTCCTCTTTTTTAAAAACAAAGTTTTTTCAAAAAAAGAGCTCCTGAAAAAACATTTAGAATCCGCCGCCCATATTCTTTAGATCCTTAAGTGACTGCACTTCAACGCCTTCGGGTATTTTCACAATATATTCGTCTATGTCCACATCTTCTTTAACTGTAATGGCCTTGTAGGTCATAAGCAGGCCATTTTTATTAGGGAGCGACATTTCGAGGCAAAGTCCCGGAACTTGATTCGGCATTTGGTCCAGGCCGTTGGGTGGTGTAATTTTTTCGGCATACCAGTAGGTGGCCTTATTCCCTTCGGCATCCGTCAAAATGGCTTTTTTACATTTGTACCCCATTATCTTTCTGGTTTCATTAATTAGCTGAATGTCTCCATCATTTTTTTGATCAGCTTCTTCCTCTTTTTCTTCCATCTCTTTGAGCTTTCCCTGAAAGGCCATGTTGCCCATCATGCCAGACATTAACATAAGCATATCATCTTGCTCGACCTCATATTGAATGCTCATGGTCATCATAGACCCCATTTGTGTTTTTGCAAAAGTGCGACTTTTACTGAAGGCCAGTTCCATGGTACTCCCGTTCATCATCATCGCCATCATATCAGCTTCATCACTAGTTGCTGTTAGATCGAGTTGATACTTTACATATAGTCCATTTTGGGCATAGACGGAGAAAGAAAGAAGTACCGTAGTCAATAAGGTGAATATCAATTTCATATTGTTTGAATTAGTTTAATTTGGGCATAATTTATAACAATTTTTTCTAACTTGAACAACAAAAAGTAGATCGCCCAATATCCAATGACCAACCAACAAATCCTATCCTGGCTCCTTGAAGGTGACGTCTCCATCCAATATCAGGTATATCGCGACCTACTGGGCGAAGAACGTCCCGATCTTAGAAAAAGCATTGCAGAGGAAGGTTGGGGACAAGCGTTTCTAAGCCGGCAGCTTGCTAATGGCTATTGGGGACGCTCGTTTTACCAGCCCAAATGGATTTCGACGCATTATACCTTATTAGATCTGCGGAACCTGGAACTTCCGCCTGGCAATCATCAGGTTGACAGGGCTATTAATAGGGCTCTGGATCGGGAAAAAGGAGCAGACGGAGGGATCAAAGTGCATGCAGCTTCCTCTACTATTACTCAAAGTGACGTGTGTGTGAACGGCATGTTCCTGAATTATGCCTGTCATTTTAAAGCGCCGGAAAAACAGCTGGAATCAGTGGTTGACTTTATTCTTTCCCAGAAAATGAAGGACGGAGGCTTTAATTGTCGCTTTAATCGCTCGGGTGCCAGGCACAGTTCTCTGCATTCTACCTTATCAGTGGCTGAGGGCATTCGCTCTTACTATCTGAACGGTTATCAATATCGCTTATCTGAATTGCTGGAAACAGAGCAATCCTCTCAGGAATTTATGTTGCTCCATCAGCTCTACATTTCCGATCGGACGGGCGAGATCATCAAGAAAGATTTTCTTCGACTCACATATCCCTGTAGATGGAAGTACGATATACTCCGGGCTCTTGATTATTTACATTGGGCCGAGTTGAAGTACGACCTGCGTATGTATGCAGCTATCCAGGTTTTGCTGAAAAAAAGAAAAAAAGACGGCAGATGGAATATGCAGGCGAAGTACTCCGGCCTGACGCACTTCGATATGGAAGAAGCCGGGCAGCCGAGTCGATGGAATACCTTGAGGGCTCTTAGAGTGCTCAAGCACTTTCAAAATCTAAAATTTCCTTAATTTTAGGATGTTAGGCATTGTATTATGCTTAAAGGTGTCGCAGCAACGTTACTCGACTAGGTTGTTTTTTTGCCTTCGCTTGAAACCGCAGGCAATTAGCTATCATTGCTTCGCGGTTTTGTCTCTGTCAAAGAGCCGCTCGGCGGCGAAAGCTTCCAACCTTGGGCGTCAGCCCAAGGAATAAAAAACGCTTCCTCAAAAGCTGCGTAGCTGCGACACTTTTCACAAATCTTGTAACATCAGTCTGTAGTAAAACCTGAAAC
>JAUIKE010000055.1 GCA_030430845.1 Bacteroidia bacterium
CATAATTCTAATCACAAAGGCTTTACTGGAAAATCTCACGATTGGGAAATTGTCTGGTCACAATCCTTTGATAACAAATCCAACGCTCTCAAAAAAGAAAAAAACATAAAAAAACGTGGGGCTAAACGCTTCCTCAATGACTTAGCATAGTGCAGGCCCGACTTGCGCATCCCGCCTCGGGCGGGAGGGCCGCTTAAATCGAATCCTGCCGCCCTATTTAATTACTTTTAGCCATTCGGTGACGTGGGTGAGTGGCTGAAACCACCGGTTTGCTAAACCGACGTACTCTGAAAGGGGTACCGCGGGTTCGAATCCCGCCGTCACCGCAACATTCCTAACCACTATCAATTCGTTGATGGTGGTTTTCTCATTTTTACACCATGCCTTACTACACTTATATTATTTTCTCCTCTAAGATTAATAAGTTTTATGTAGGATTTACTTCCCTTGACCTCGCAGAAAGGCTTCGCAGGCATAATTCTAATCACAAAGGCTTTACTGGAAAATCTCACGATTGGGAAATTGTCTGGTCACAATCCTTTGATAACAAATCCAACGCTCTCAAAAAAGAAATTCATCTATGATGCGAACCAGCGCATTTTCCTTTACTAGATCTTCTAGCAGTACCGGCAATTCTATTCGAAGATTTTGATCATAGCTCTTACAGCGTATTTCACGTTTTTGTTCTATCTTCCCCATGAGCAGTTGATGTTAGCTAAGTTTTGTCGTGATTATTAAACTAACTCTTTCGTATAATAAAATACACAATGAAACAATCTTTTTTGATCTTAGCGCTATTGTTAATTAGTGTTTTAGGGTTCTCCCAAAATCCTTTCATCACCCATATGTATACAGCTGACCCTTCGGCCAGAGTGTTTAACGATACGCTCTATGTATTTCCGTCGCATGATGAAGACGATGCCGAATGGTTTAACATGAAAGATTGGCACGTATTCTCAACTACGGATATGAAAAACTGGACCGACCACGGTAAAGCTTTTTCATTGGACGAAATAAGCTGGGCGGATACCATGGCCTGGGCTCCCGATTGTATAGCACGGAATGGGAAATACTATTTCTATTATCCTGTCGAACAAAGCAAAATTGGAGTTGCTGTTAGCGATACCCCCTATGGTTATTTTAAAGATCCATTGGATTCAGCTCTCATTCACATCAATTCAAATGGAGTAGTCTGTAACCGGGATTTCATCGATCCCGGAGTTTTTATAGACGATGATGGGCAAGCTTATCTATACATGGGACAGCTAGTTGTTAATGCCATCAAACTAAATGATGATATGATTTCTTACGACGGCAAAGTACATCTGCTGGAAGGTACACCTGATTTTTTTGAAGCCATCTGGATGCACAAATACAAGGGAAAATATTACCTCTCCTATGTTGGAAAAAGTGGGGAAATAAAATATTGCACAAGTGACCATCCACTAGGACCATTCGAATACAAAGGTGTTATTCTGGAAAGAATGAATAGTGGTACAAACCATCACTCCATTGTTGAATACAAAGGCCAGTGGTACCTGTTTTACCACAATTCTGACTTATATTTTAAGAATCACCCTGAAGTTGAGGAGAAGTTTGGTTGGGGACATGAGGGATCGGTACACCCTTTTCGCAGATCCATTTGCTTTGACAAGTTGCATTACAACGAGGATGGAACAATCCGGAAGGTGATACCAACAAAATGATATGCCTCATGGCCAAACCTTACCTAGGCTGGTTGCTGTTAAAAGTATGCCCTTTTTTATATCTGTTCTCAATGAGGAGTATTCTTTTATGCCATTCGGCAAGGTTGGCGAGAGGCTAAAAACAAGGCCTAATAATACCGTAACCGAGTCACTCCTGCCAACCGCTTCGCCACACGCATCACTTGTCGGGTATAGCCATATTCATTATCATACCATACATACAGAACAATTCCTTTTCCATCTTTTGAAACAATGGTAGAGGGAGAATCGAAAATAGAAGGTGTTGGACTACCCACCAAATCACTCGAAACCAACTCGTCATAGAAGGAATATTTGATTTGCTCCACCAGCTCACCCTTTAAGGCAGCTTGACGCATAATTTCGTTCACGGCTTCTTTGGTTGTTTTTTGTTGGACCTGCAAATTTAAAACAGCAAGGGAGACATTCGGTGTAGGCACCCGGATCGCATTTCCTGTAAACTTACCTTCCAATTCTGGTAATACTTTAGCGATGGCACTTGCCGCCCCTGTCTCTGTAATAACCATATTTAAAGCGGCCGAACGGCCTCTACGGTGCTTACGGTGAAAGTTATCCAACAGGTTTTGATCATTTGTATAAGAATGGACCGTTTCGGCATGCCCTTTTTCAATACCTAAGGTTTGATTAATAACCGCTAAAACAGGAAGAATAGCATTAGTAGTACAGCTGGCAGCAGACCATATTTTTTCGTCCTTATAATCATACTTGTTGCTGTTCACTCCATAAACAATATTAGGAATATCTCCTTTGCCCGGGGCAGTCAATAAAACTTTGGAAGTTCCTTTAGCTTGTAAATGACGACTCAAACCTACTCTATCTCGCCAAGCACCCGTATTATCTATAACGAGTGCCTCCTCAATACCATATTCTGTATAATCAATATCTTCAGGTTTGCCTGCTGAAATGAATTGTACCTTATGGCCATTAATCCATAGGCATTGATTATCCACATCTGTAATCACCGTTCCAGGAAAATTACCGTGTACAGAATCCGTCATCAATAAATTAGCCCGTTTAATAATATCTTCTGGCGATTTATCACGAGTAACCACTGCCCTCAATCGCAATTGCTCTCCTTTACCTGCTTGTACAATCAGTTCGCGTGCCGCTATTCGACCGATTCGACCAAATCCATATAAAACTACATCTTTTGGTTGCAAATTAATTTTATCCTTACCTACAAAGGCTTTCAATTTATTAGAAATGAAAGCCACTTCATCGGTATAGTCTTGTTTTTCACTCAGCCATTCCACATTTATTCTGCCTATATCTAGCCGAGAGGGAGCAATGTCAACATAAAAAATAGCCTTGGCTAGCTTTAATGTGTCATGAATAGTGATGGGTTGCTTGACGACTTCACGGGCATAGTGATGTAGATTAAGTATCTCAGAGGAGCTTTTCTCAACCAATTGATTACGAAAAAGTAGTAATTCAATAGATTTTTCAAACCATAACTTGCCAATAACAGTAATCAGTTCCAGAGCTGCTTTTTCATCCTCAATCCATCTTTTGAGGCCGTGTTCATAAATTTGTGCGGACATTTTTAATTTGATTTTATTAGGTATAAAAAATGATTATTGCCCTCAGGAAGAGGCAGTCGTTTTACTTTTTTAGAAAATTTTAATTAATCTAAGTTGCGATACACGCACCTTTAGATTTACAAATTAGGGATAGAATTGGACGCCGCCCGGGGCGGCGTCCAATTCTATCCCTAAACAGGGGTTTCATAATTTTTTTTAAAAGGTCAATTGGCAACAGCATGAAAGTAACAAAAATTCATTTTATTGAAGCCGCTTCTATTTCATTAAAAAAACAAGAGAAATGTTCCCTCCAAAAACATATACAGAAAGACGAAGAACCCTAAAGGAGAAAGTAGGCAAAGGATTGATACTACTGTTCGGTAACGAACTGTCTCCTATGAATTATACCGACAACACCTATCATTTTCGGCAAGACAGTACCTTTCTGTATTATTTCGGCATCCAACGTCCGGGACTGGTAGGCTTGATCGATATCGACCATGACCGGGAAATCCTTTTTGGAAATGAGCATACCATCGAAGATACCGTGTGGATGGGTCCACAGCCAAGTATTGCGGAGCAGGCCGCAAAATGCGGGGTGGCTCATTTAAAAGCCAGTAGTAAGCTCCCTGCTATGCTGGAATCAGTTAAGAAAAATAAGCAACCCCTTCATTTTTTGCCCTTGTATCGTCCCGAAAATAAAATCAAACTAGGTGAGTTGATTGGCCTCCCACCTCATGAGGTCGCCACTAAATACTCGCTGGATTTGGTAAAAGCAGTGATCTCACAACGGGAGTTTAAAACGGAAGAAGAATTAGTTGAGCTCAACCGTGCCGTTGATGTTTCAGTGGATATGCATGTGGCGGCCATGAAATTTGCCAAAGCGGGCATGACCGAGGCGGAGGTAACTGCCGAAGTGTACAAAACGGCCATCGCCGCCGGAGGTAATATTTCTTTCCCCATCATTGCCACTAAAAATGGCCAAACCCTGCATAATCATTACCATGGGAACACCATCCAGGAAGGTGATCTGTTTTTGTTGGATGCCGGTTATGAAAACCCCATGTCTTATGCCGGGGATCTGTCGAGCACCTTTCCGGTGGGTAAAAAGTTAACTTCCGAACAAAAAGAAATTTATCAGATCACTTTAGAGGCCCACCAGGCGGCAATCGATGCCCTAGGCTTGGGGATTCCTTTCAAAAATGCACATCTGGCCGCCTGCACCGCTATTTTCGATGGCTTAAAGGCCATGGGGTTCACCAAGGGAAATACTTCGGATGCCGTTGAAGCAGGCGCCCATGCGCTGTTCTTTCCCTGTGGAACCGGCCATATGATGGGCTTGGATGTTCATGACATGGAGGACTTGGGTGAGGTTTGGGTCGGTTATGATGGCTCACCCAAAAGCACCCAGTTCGGATTAAAATCGTTGCGCCTGGCCAAACCACTAAAAGTAGGGCATGTATTTACGATTGAGCCCGGCATTTATTTCATTCCTGAGTTGATTGACCTATGGCGTTCCCAGAACAAATTCAATGAATTTATTAATTGGGAAAAAGTCGATAGCTTCCGCCATTTTGGCGGCATCCGCAATGAAGAAGATCTTGTTATGACTGAACAAGGAGCTCAATTATTGGGCAAAGCCAAGCCCAAGACTATTGAGGAGATCGAAGCTATTCGGGCGGAGGTTTGAATGCTCCTTCGTGACGGTTACGTTGGTGGCGGTTTCCAACCTACGGTTTGGAAACCGCCACCAACGAAAGTTTTTTCCTAACAAAATCCGCGCTTCATTATTTAAAATCAACTTTCAACCGTCCTAGTTGACGGGTGGCTTCCTCCTTTTTCTCATCGTTAAGCTCTATCTCAATTTCCTTCCCGTCCACTAATTCATCGATCAGTTCTTTGGATTCTTTCAGTCCTAATCGAACGGTGCTATATGTCAATACCCATTGAATTAAAGTTAGCCTTTCTTTCGTGCCACCTGAAAAATTATAGAGCTTAATTGTGCTCATGACAATACTATTTTTTTTTAAAAGGCTGCCTAAAACATTCGATACTCCGAGTCCAAATACTGATTCGCCTCCTTTTCTTTAAACTCAGCCTTTTCACTGTCCCAATGCAAAGTCTTGTTGGGGAAACGACCAGCAATGACGCCCAACAGGATGGTCTCCGTTAGCCTGGCGGAATAAGAAAACGGTGCACTGCAATCTTTTTTTCCAAAACAAGCTTCCACAAACTCGTGATAGTGCTTATTCGCCTCCGGTCCGTAGTCTTTTGTTGGTGCACCTAGCTTACCAGCAGGATCGTATTTGGAAATGTCAATTTTCTGATACCTACCATCCACGATCAGGCGGGGCAATTGCATAAAGTGAGGAAGCAGCAAGCGCCCTTTTTCTCCCATAAACATAGCCCCCTGGTCAGGAAGGGCTTCACCATTGGGGAGTCTTAGGTCCTTGTGATCTTTAGGAGCTCCGGCCCCGTCGTACCAAATCCATTTCAGGCTTTTGGCCGTGTATTGAGTGCCGGGAAACTTGTAGGTAACAATATTATGCTCTGGGAAACCAAATCCGGTAGGCTTTCGGCATTTGTTCTTAATGGTTCTGGGTACATCCAGCGCCAGAGCATTGTAAGGGGTATCAAAAATGTGCACCCCCATATCACCTAAGGTGCCGCATCCATAATCCAGTAACTTTCTCCAGTTTCCGGGATGGTACACCCCTTCTTTGTAAGGTCTTTTGGCAGAGGTGCCCAGCCAAAGATTCCAGTCCAGATGTTCCGGTTCCGGGTCCGAGCCTTCCGGTTCCGGCCCGTCAAAGCCCCAGTTTTTGGGCGACCAGGCCCGAACAGTATGGACTTTGCCAATAATGCCCGACTGAATTAATAAGGTTGCTAATTTATAATCGTAAAAAGAGTGCACCTGGATGCCCATTTGAGTAACCAGCTTTTTGTCTTCTGCCATTTTCCGCATGGCCCTGGCCTCTGTCACATGGTGCGTCAGCGGCTTTTGGCAGTACACGGCCTTGTCCATTTCCATGGCCATCATGGAGGCAGGTGCATGTGTATGATCAGGCGTGGACACCACGACGGCATCTATCTCATTTCCCATTTCCTCCAGCAGCTTTCTGTAATCAGCATACACCTTAGCTTTGGGGAACATCTCCTTCGCTTTCGCCAAAGCATTCGCATCTACATCACATAAGGCCGTTACCACCACATCCGGATGGGAAGCAAACGATTTCAGGTCTTCCATGCCCATCCCCCCTACTCCAATATGAGCCGTTCTCAAAGTGTCGTTCTGGGTCATGGCCCAGGCGCTGGAAGGCAACAGGGTTATAGAGGATAAGACTGCTGTATTTTTGAGGAAATCTCTTCTTTTCATGGACTAAAAACTTTTATTCAGTGGAATTGATATTTTTTTACTAAAGATAACAAATCAATAGAGCGGCCGGTAGGTCCGAACATTGAAAATTGAAAACTGAAGTTCCAATACATTGAGAATAGCAGCTACGCTAATGGCTAATCGAACTACCATTTTGCCTTATGGACAAAGAGTCCCGGAGGGACGATATATCGGTAACCCCATGCGTCAGCATGGGGAAAAGCCCATACTAAACTTCATAGAGCCCCAGCGGGGCGGCACATCTGACAGCGGCCAGACAGGTGTGCCGCCCCGCTGGGGCTCCCTTCATATGAGGACATCTTTGTCCATAAAATAATCTGCCGGTACAGCTAATTGCTAAAAGGTAATTATCCATGTTCAATGTTCGGGTCAAGTGGCCGCTCCAGTTATTAGCTATCTTTGAGCTATGGGTTTGATCATAATATTCCGCCAACGAACCTTGATGCCACCTCCATCGTGAATTTGAAGGACTATGGCTCCTTTTCCTGCTCCAATTTTTTGATCTTCAATCTGAATCATCTCTACCCCATTTAACCAGCTGGTAACTACAGGGCCGACTGCCTTAATTTTCAAGGTATTCCAGTCGCCCATCTTTAAGGCACTGTCCTTTTCTGGTTCCGGCTTAATCAACCATCCACGGCCGTAGGACTCATAGATACCGCCTGTAAATTTCCCAGGGGGCGCTACTTCAACTTGCCAGCCGCTAATTTTGGTGCCTTCTACCGTGGATCTAAAAAAAACGCCGCTATTGCCATCTGCTTCTTGTTTAAACTCCAGGCTCAATTCGAAATCGTCGTAAAAGTCATTGGTGGCCAGATAACCGTATTCAGCTTCGGGGCCACTTTCGCAGATTAGTTCTCCATCCTCGACATACCACTTTTCACTGCCGTATATCGTCCAACCATCCAGGCTTTTGCCATCAAATAGCCTGATTTTATTCAAGCTAGAGTTACAACTAAGCAAAATAAAAGCAAGTGGTATTAAAATCAGGAAATGTCTCATATTATTTTTCACTTAGGTCCTTGATACGGATATTTCTAAACTTCACCACATAACCATGTCCCAAAAAGCCTATATGCCCTTTGGTCCTTTTCAGGCCGGGATGATCTTTGCCATCCATCGTTCCGTTTTTGCTAGCCTCCAGGAAATCGCCATCTACAATGGTCGTGCCGTTTAGAATGACTTTTATTTTAGAACCCTCCACGATCACCTCTTCTTCGTTCCACTCTCCTACCGGCTTCAGGTATCCGCGCTTGGCAGGTATGATCCCGTATACGGAGCCATGATATTGATAAGGCTCTAGATTGGCATACATTTCGGCAGAGTTATCCAGGATCTGGATTTCTTTTCCTACATAGGCCGCATCTCCTTCGAGGGGAGCATGAATGCCCAGACCATTATTTCCGTCGGGAGGCAGTTGAAATTCAAAACGGAAGATAAAGTCACTGTACTCTTTTTCCGTATACAAATTACCGCCACTTCCTTCGGCTCCCTCCACATCGGGATTCACAACGATCATACCATCTACTGCCTGGTAGGATTGGGTGTTTCCTACCCAGCCATCCAGGTTTTCTCCGTTGAATAAGGTAGTGAAGCCGGCTTCTGGTGAATTTTTACCGGTTCCGCAGGAAGTCATTATCAGCATTAAGAGGATCATTACAGATGCCAGGCAGGCGAGCGTCTTTTTCATTTTGTTGTAGTGATTAGCAATAAAAAAAATAAGTCATTCATTTTGATAAGTGCTTGTAAGGTAAAAAAAGCTTTCATGACTTTAGCAATCTAAAAGCTTTAAAAAGGGTCTACAACCTCAATTAAGTGAATGGCTATTAGGCCGATTATTCCAATGACCAATACATAGTATATGGTTGGAATAATGGTTTTTCGCAAAACACTCCCCTCCTGCCCTAGCAAACCTACCGTAGCCGAGGCCGCCACCACATTGTGTATCGCGATCATATTCCCGGCTGCAGCTCCAACGGCCTGAAGGCTGACGATCATGGTGGTTGACATCGTCAGCTTGGCGGCCACTCCAAACTGGAACAGACTAAACATCAAATTACTCACCGTATTACTGCCGGCTATAAAAGCGCCGAGTGCACCTATCATTGGTGAGAAAAGCGGCCAGATCCTGCCTACTTTGGCCGCTACATATTCCGCCATGGCAATGGGCATGCTAGAGATTCCAAGTTCATTAATGCCGGAATTAATATAAATTCTGACCATAGGAATTGTAAAGATCAGGACAAATCCCGCTCCCCAAATAATTTTTCCGGAATCCCAAAAAGCAGATTTGAATTCTTTAAATTCCATTTTATGTAAAAAAGCCGTGATGAGGACGACCAATACCAGAATGCTTCCCGGAAGATACAAGGGTGCAGATGCGGCATTGATCCCCGTACCTAGAATATCATTCCAACTGATTTTTATATTCGATAAAAATGCTTTGACCGGTAATTGATCAATTCTGCTCAACACCAAAAACAAGGCAACCAATAAATAAGGAATCCAGGCTTTTACCATCGACATTTTCCTCCCCTCTGCCATATCCGATATCTTCATTTCCAAAACGCCCAGCCACTCGGCGGGCCATTCAGAAGAAGGAGCAAAATCCCAGCTTTTCTTAGGGATTAAAAAACCTCTTTTGGCAGCAAAGGTCACTATGCTCAAGCCAACTAAAGCTCCCAGTAATGAAGGAAACTCCGGCCCCAGAAACAGTCCGGCTAACACATAAGGGATGGTAAAAGCCAGTCCTCCAAACAAGGCAAAAGGGAAAATCGACAAACCTTCTTTCCACGAGCGGTTTTTACCAAAAAAACGGGTCATCATAACACACATAAAAAGAGGCATAAGTGTGCCGGCCAAGGCATGGATCACCACAGCATTGGTAGTGACCAGTTGAAGATAATCTCCATACTCCATTCCACTTGCAGCTAATTGAGCCGTGAGTTCCGGATGCTCTATACCGCCTCGAACGCCAACTAATACAGGTGTCCCCACCGCCCCAAAAGTAACAGGTGTGCTCTGCACCATCATGCCGAGCATCACTGCGGCCAGGGCCGGAAAACCTAAGGCCACCAGCAAAGGAGCCGCAATGGCTGCTGGCGTGCCAAAGCCTGCCGCCCCTTCAATAAAAGCCCCAAAAAGCCAGACAATAATCACCACCTGCACTCGCCTGTCTTCACTGATGGTCGCAAAACCCTGGCGAATTACAGAAACGGCTCCCGAATATTTTAAGGTATTTAAAAGGAGAATGGCCCCGAAAATAATGTATAAAATGTCGGCCGTGATAAACAAGCCCTGGATGGTGGACGCCAACAGGTGATTAAGATCAATATGCCAAAAAACAGCGGCAATGACTGCAGAAACGATAAAGGCCAAGGGCATCACTCTTTTGGCAGGCCAGCGTAGACCTACCAGTAAAGCACCTACTAAAAGGATAGGTAAGATGGCCAGAAAAGCTTGGGTAGCAAGACTCATAGGAGCTGGATTTATAAGCTAATGTCTAGTCCGTGATCACCCTAAAACATATGGCTGTTTTAAATTGATCTTGTGAGGCAGGAAAGCTGATTGTTAGCGCTTCTGGTCCTTGCTCCCACTTAATTTTTGCATCGCTTCCCAGCAATTCAACTAATTTAACAGCTTTCTCCAGTAATCCAGCCTTTTTTCCTAGAGATTTAATGCTCAATTCGCTTCCCGGCCTGGGGACCCTCATGCAGTAGGCATATAAATGGCCGTCTTTTCCCTGGGTAAAACGGAAATCTTCCTGACTAAACGAAAAGGTATCTTGCTTAGCTCCAATTTTACCAAAGGGAAGCATCCGGATTTTTTCATCCTTACCTTCACCTAGTTTTTTCCAGGCCTTGCTACCATATATTCCTGCATTGTTGATCTTCATCCAATCGCCAATTTCCTGCAGCATGTCATAACATTCTGGTGCCAATGAGCCGTCCGGCCGAATGGGGATGCTAACTGCATAGGCTCCGTCTCGGGATACACATTCCAGCAAAAAGCGAATTATGGCATCTGCACTGTACACAAAATCGGGCCCGTAATACCAGTCTCCCACGGGGTTTTCACCGATCCAGGCCTGGTCAGTTTTGATCTCCTTAGGATATCTTCCTTCGAAAGTCGTAACGATTCCTCTTCGGCCGGCCGGGTGGAATTTCACGATACTGAACACATCCGATTTGCCGTGCCTGGCCAGTGACTGATTATAATAGGAAGCAATCACTCGCTGAGCAGCATCAGATTTAAAACCCGTCCCGCTTTTTTTACCACTAAAAGGCTGCGTATGGTTGCCGTCTGTGTAAATAAAATCCGGATCGTATTTATTAATGACATCCAATATTCGAAGCGCCCAATTCGTCGCATACCAATGTGCATAATCCAAATGATTTGAAAAAATCCCCTGCTGAGGGGCATACCTTGATACTCCGATCCCTTCATACTCCCTAAAATTAGGCCCGTACAGCATTTTTAGATCATAGGGTTCCCACCATTTGCCGCTGTCTTCCTCATAAACCCATTTCCCGTCGTACTGCATCCCGGCATATGGCCCTTCCTGATCACTTCGGAAAGCAGATTCCCACCACCACCAGGTATATTCGTGATGAAAGGTAACCCCATAGTACATATTTTGCTCCCGAACAGCCTCCGACCATTCCGCCAACAAGTCTCGTTTAGGCCCAAGGTTCACCGAGTTCCACGGCTGAAATTTTGAATCCCAAAGATCGAAGTTGTCATGATGAACGCCTTGAACAAACAAGAAACGTGCGCCGGCATCATGATAAAGCCGGACTAATTCCTGCGGATCATATTTTTCCGGATTCCAGGTCCGTAAAACATCTTTGTACCCATGTCCATCAACAGCTGGGTGTCCGTAATCCCGGATATGATTTGCATAAGCTTCCTCTTCTTCTACATACAGACGGCGTGCATACCAATCGCCACTCATTCCGCTGGCCTGTGGGCCAAAGTGAACCCATATCCCGAACTTTGCCTCCCTCAGCCATTCCGGATAATCCTCATAATTTTCATGAATGGATTCCCAGCTTGATTCATAAGGTCCTTCAAAAATGGGGAAATCCATTTTTACTTCCGGAAAAGAATCCGGATCACCCATGAGGATGGACTTCTCCGCCTGAGGGGTCGGCAGTGGTGAAGGTATAGGTACCGGATCTGGAAGCTCCAATAAAATGGCTGTTGAATCATTAATAGGTTTCCTATTACAGCTAAACAACAGCATTATCAGGAATATTAAGCTTAGGTGAGACTTCATTTTAATCATTTTTTAGAAAAAAACTACTTTAAGTACTGGGACAAATTTAATCGTCGAACAAGAAAATTACTTTCAGAATGCCAACGCGCGCCTTTTTTTCCTAAAGGAATCCCTCCTGCGGGCTGGGTTCCCTCTAGGGTCAGGGCGCGGGTAGGCAAGGGAGGTTTTATTTGATTAATTTTGTCCCAGTACTTAGGTCATCCAAAACTTTTTGGGGTACCATAAAAACGGTTCCGTGGCGGGTACCCTCCGGGAAGGAGACCTGGGATGAAATATCTTCCCAGTTTTCTAAATCCTCAGATTGAACGGCTCCCATATTATGATTCCGGTACTTGTCAAAGAATACGGTCCAGGTTCCGTCTATTTGAATAGCGGTAGGCCCCTCTGCCCAATAATCTCCGGTGATGGTTTGGGTAGGCTTAGACCAGGGACCGGTAATGGATTCGGCGGTTACCAGCCAGATATTTTTTTCCGGCTCTGGTTTTAAGGTTTCATTTTTAAGGAACATGAGATAAGCGTCGGATGACTTTTTAATCGTACAATCGATCACATTAAAACCGGCATCATAAAAGAGCTTTGTCTCAGAAAAGGATTGGAAGTCTGGCGTAGTTACGTAATACATCCGATGATTGTAATTGGACTCCGCCGTGCTGTCGGTTTCCGGGAATTGGCCCGTGATGGTTGTTGCCCAATAAATGTAGTACAACTGAGTGGTCTCATCATAGGTCACCTCCGGGGCCCAGCAATTACGGGCTTGCTCTTCGTGCTCCATAACTGGAATATACTGTTGTTCACTCCAATTGATCAGGTCGGAGGAGTAAGCATATCCTATTCCTTTTTCGTTCCAGCCTACAGTCCAGACCATGTGATAGTTGCCATCTTTTCCTTGGATAATACAAGGGTCGCGCATTAGGCGTTCGTTGCCCAATTGGGGTTGTAAGAAAGATTGATCATTATTTAGGGCCTCCCATTTCAGGCCGTCTGTACTATAGGCAAGGTGAAGGCCATCCTGCCCGTTGTCTTTGAAGTAGGAAAACATATATACTTCCTCTTCCTGACGATTACAGCTTAAAATAAAAAGCAACACTATAGAGCTAAGAATAAAGTGACGCATGGCAAAATCTTGAGATAGTTAATAGTTTATCAGCGGCTAAAAAAAGTCATTTCTTCTAAACCTAATTATCATGCATCCGATACACCTCCGCTCCTGCTAGCAAGAAGGCCCCCAGTCCATAATCTTCAAAGTCAGGAATTTTATCATAGCTCAAGGGCTGGCCATCTTTAGGTTCCTTTCCGGTACTCTGCAAATAGCCCAGGAAACCATTAGGGTGCAAAGCATCCTTTACCATCGCATTCCAGGCTTTTAGGATAACAGGTCGGTATTTTTTCTCCTTTAAAAGACCATTATTTACTCCCCAGGCCATGCCGTAGACGAACATGGCCGTTCCACTCGTCTCCTTTCCTCCGTAATGATTAGGATCATGCAAGCTGACATTCCAAAAACCATCCTCTCTTTGCACCTTAGTCAAAGCCTTGGCCAGTCTTTTTAGATCTTTGATGTATTCCTTGCGATGGGGTTCTTCCTCCGGAACGATTTCCAACACACGTGCCAACGCCATGATCACCCAGCCATTTCCTCGCGACCAGTAGCAATCCTCGCCGTTGGGCTCCGTGTAGGGAGGATCGAAATCGGCATCTCGCCACCAGAGTCCGTCTTTTTTGTTGTAAAGCCCGTTATCGCCGTGCTTGTATTTGGAAAAATGATACATCTCATACATTCTTTCAAAGTAGGCATCGTTTTCGTAAATGACTCCCAGTTTAGCGAACACAGGCATGCCCATTTGGATGGCATCGATCCAGCTCCAGTCGTCAATCTTGGAAGTGTTCATCATGCTATCTATGGAAGCCTTAATATATTTTATTTTGTGAGGTTGAGGGTCCATCAGATAGAGGTCGATATAAGTTTGGCCGGCGCATTGATTATCTGCGTTTCGGGTATAGGTTTGGCCGTCTCTGAGGTTCCAGTCGTGAAACTCGGCCCAGCGGTAGGCGTAATCGTAATATTCCTTTTGAGGATCGAGCTTGAATAACTCCATCAGGCCTTCATAATAAACTGCCCGGGTCCAGATATTGCTGGCTCGCTCCCGATCAGTAATGATCCGTTTTCCGACATCGGCCCATTTTTTCATAAAATAAGCGTTAGCCAATCGCATTTTTTCAAGAATGTCTCCCTTTTCAGGTAGTGGTTGTGCTTGAAGAGGGCTTTTGAAAAAACAAAAAACGAGAATAAAAAGTAAGGCAGATGAATACAAATAATGTATACTTTTCATAATGCAATATTTTTAACTTATTGTTTTTCAGTAAATAATTAGCTATTTTTAAGAATGTAACTTACGCTGTAGACCTCCAGAACTGGCTGGTCGGCCTGAATGAAGACCTCTGATAAAAAAAAGAGTGGGGCTTCCGCCCCACTCTTTTTTTTATCAGGGCATCTTCACTAATCCTTCCCACTTCACCTTCCACTTCCCATTCTGAGGAAAACCAGGATTAGGCATGTCGGATGATCCATCCCATCCGGCCGCCATCATGCCCACCGCCGTCAATAAACCGCCATTGCCCGGCAGGTAAAGTCTTAGGCGCTGATCCTGAAAATTATGTCCATTCGGCAAATAGGTATTTTTTTGTACGTCCATCAATAAAGCATCCACTGCAGCATCCTGCTTGCCAAGCCTCGCCGCGTTCATCGCTAACATTGGATAATCCCAGCCCCAGGTAGTTTGCCAGTTCCATTTTTTAAGAATTTCATCCAAAGTAGCTGCCATTATCGTCGTATCGATCATTGGACTCAAAGGAAGCATACCATAAGCCCCCGTCACGATGGGGTGATCCCGGCGGTTGTCATCATCCGTATAGGCGGTATAGGCCCGGGCACAGGGCAGGTATAATCCGTCCGATACGGGTAGTGGCGCCAGATCGTCGATTATTTCCTGCCATTTTTCGTTTGGCGGCAAACCAAGTCTTGCTCTCCACTTTTGTGCCACAGAAAGTGCATAATGCCAGTAGGCTAACTCAAATGGTGGATCGTCCGTTTCGGTAGCGTGGAAAATTTCCTGTGCCGGGATCAGCGGATGACAGAGGTGATATTTCCCGTCAGTAGCATCGAATTGAGCAAAGGAAACCATAAATTCAGCTGTTTTGAAAACGATTTCCTCGTATCTTTTCAGGGTCTCTTCATTGGGAGAATGCCGATAAAATAATTCTGCAAAATAAATGGGATGCGGCTGTTGCCAAACCAGAAACTCTCCTACGCCGGACGGGCTGCTTTTTCCCCTGGGGTCTGTCATCTTAGGCCAACGGACGCCCTCGAATCCTTGCCATTCTGCTGCTGCCTGGGCCGTGTCGATGATATCCTGATACCAGCCCATGCTGTTTTCTAATAAGTCGATCCGGTCCCACAATGCAAAATGCACTCCATGCCACCAATGCATTTCGAGGTGAAACTTACCGTACCAGCTGTTAAAAGTCAGACCGGTCTCCTGTGGAGGGTAGATACCAGAGCACTGGATCTTGGTGAGATATTGAGACAGCACCACTCTTCTTTCCAGCTCAGCTGCCCGAGGATCGGTGCATTCCGAAAAATCAATGGCACCGCCTGCTGTCCAAAAGCTCTCCATCCCATCCTGACTGTTTTGGAGTACCTCCTCAAAAGCAGGTATCCCTCCTTCCTCCAAGTCTTCGCTAAAAAGCACACTGGCTGAAAAAGAATCATTATCGGTATTGGGAGATAATTCATAATAATGATCAGCTACTTCTTCAAAGGCAGCTTCATTTTCCCAGGAAAGCCCGACGTAATAAGTCGTTTCATCCAATTTCCGTTCCAGCCATTTTTGAGTCGGCTCGTCTCGAATCACAGTTGTTGTATGTTTCTCAGGGCTGTCCCAGTCATAGCCTGGGCAAACATGGCAATCCTTTCCATAAGGGAATCTAAGCTTTACCTTCAGCCTTCCTAATGAAATCAAGGGAGATTTGATTTGAAAGGCGATCAAGTCTTGATCCTGGTGTCCATTCAAAACCACCTCCACCGGCTGCCCGTCTACCTCATACCGGCTGGTAAGCGTTCCGGTCCAAAGATCCAGTTCCTGATCGATGGCTTTGAGGTCTTCAAGCACAGCTTCTTCGCCATTTTCTTTTATCAACACCAGGCCGACGATGCCCAGGTGCAGTCGATGCGGATTTTGGCGCAGCCAATTGGTTGCTTCCAAGGCACGGCCTTCTTTGTGTTGGATGGCGATGGGAAATCGGTGGTTATTGCAGGTTTCATATTCCACGGCCACATCATCGATCACGTAATCGCCCTCATTGGGAAAACTGTGCCAGCCCCATTGGGATTGGGTCCCAAGGGAAATACCTCTTTCATAATTTTCCGGAAAACTTTGAAGGCCGCTTATATCAGCGGTAAAGGCAAAATTGCCGTTGCCGACGGATAGCGCGGCCAGTGTATCGGCAGTTGATAGCTTAACATTATTCCTGCTGACTAAGGCATATCGGTCGATTCCGCTTTCTGCTGGCTCGGTAAGCTGAGTACAGGAAAAAAGGGTTAGAAGGGTGAAAACAGTATAGATAATTTTTCTCATTCTTGTTTTTTGTTTTTTTTTTAGAACTGTTTTTTGGCCGCACAGACGTGCCCGGCCATACGGCCCCGTATTGGGGTATGGGCTGATAAACGCTGATTTATGCTGATTTGCGCAGGTCATTGTGTCGCTGCGCTGCAGCTTTATTTGGCACTCATTTTTCTGCCTACGGTTAGCACCGTAGGCTAGAAGATTTCACCGCTTCGCGGTTTGTAGGACCTGGCTAAATAGCCGCTTTTCGGCGAAAGCTTCCTATGCTTGAGTGTTAACCCGAGCTAATTTCTACTCAAACTGACACCCATTAACCCGATCACCACATCGTTCGATAAAGTTCTTAGCCTTAGTTTTTCTAGTTCTTTTGAAGGATCCAGGGGAAGGTCCAGTATAGTGGCGGCCCCACCGTCGATGCCCGTTTCTGAATAGCCTTTGATATTGATGTATTCGCTGAAATCTATATGTATTTTCCCGGTTTTTAAATGCACTCTTGGCGGTTTGGGCGAATTGGAATAAAAGGCATATCCATCCAGATAATAATCCTGCTCGATCGGCCACCAGTTCTCCGGATTACGAAGGTCCAAAACAGTGGAAGTGCCATCCTTGTAGCGGACTTCAAGCTGCCCATTGACCATCCTGCTCTGCATGGGATTCGTAGAGCCGGCCAGGAGGAAATAGGCATGAGTAGACCTTCCGTGCAAGGGTATTTCAACTTCCTTGGGGTAATTATCCCATTGAGAGGTAAAAACGATGTTATCTGAGTCAGCTGCGCCGGGCGTTTGGAAAACAATATTTTCCAGGGCTACAAATTGACCTGCTCCGCCTGATATTGCCCGTAAGCCGGAGTCATCAATATTCACTTCTATGTTGGGATAACACCAATTGCCGATGCCGTGTTGTGGTAGTTGAACAGTCGGGCCTTCGGGGCGAGGACTTAGATAAGACTGCCTGAAAATATTGCTCACCTGTTCATTAAAAAAAGTACTCAAGTCTACGGATTCAAAAGCTACTTCCTCCCTATTTTTCAAATTCCAGTTGATGATGTTTTTTTCAAGGGGAGCCAGGTTTTCTGATTCAAATCGAATCAAATTGGTCCCACAAAACAAAGCCTCCGAAGAATAATAAATGGCGACCGAAGTTTCCTTAGGGCCTAAGGTCACGCTCTTAATTGGTTCTTCGGATGGAGCTCCCAAAAAGAGTTGTCCTCGTAAGCTTGTTTTTTGATTATTAACTACCCGAAAAGCGATGGATTCTTTGTCCTGACGATCGAGAGGGATGATTTCAACGGGATTTTTCACTGATACCTGAATAGGCTGCCACCAGGACAACTCTTTCTGTTTTAGCTTCAAAAAAACCGTTTTCTGCCTCGTAGCCTGCCCGATTTCACCATTAAGGCTTCTGTCCTTAATTTGATAATCAGAAAACACAGATTGAGGGTCAAAAACTTCTAAAATTGTTGCCTTCTCTGTTTTGATCTCTAAAGACTCCCCTACCACAGCTATTAGTTCCTGATCTGGAGTGTCCACGATTTCTCTCCCCCAGCTAATGTCAATCTCAAAATCAGTGCCCGCCGGGCATTTGATCTGGATAAGAGGATGGCCAACTGCTTCCGGCTTGACCTGCCAGCCTGCTTCCTGACCATTTACTAAAACCTTTTCAATAGAGGCTTTCCGTGCTTTCACTTCCAAATCCAGCTCTAAAGGCTCTCCGAAACGAGTGGAGAAGGAATAGTGATCTTTCTCCTCTGTCCGTTCGTACTGATAGGTCAGATCCGGAATTTCTATAGAAGCCATCGGCCAGGCATCCGGAAAGCCGGGACGAATGCTCAATTTTTTATTCAGCAGATCGGGCTGAATGCCGAATAAGCCTTCCACTAAAGATCTCGCGGTCATACCAATAGGGTCGGCAAAATCCCGGTATAATTCACCGCGAATGGCATCGTAAAAGGATAATTGCTGGATGGAGCCGGGGCTGGCCCCGAGGTACATGCTTTCCATGAGGTTACTGAACCACAGCAAGAAGGCTTCTTCATTGCGCCCTCCCTGCCAGTACGCCAGGGCCGCATGCAGGTTTTCGGCCAGCGCCACATTGTTGACCGACCAGGTGTATGGTAGCCAGTTGGTCGTAGAAAGGGTATACAGATCATCCCTAGGCAATCCTTCAGCACGGATCGGAATGTGAGGGATTTCCTGATCAATGTATTGAAGCAACTGCCAGTTTTGGAAGAGATCGGGCACTTCCGAATCAATGGTATGGTATATGGTCCAAAGTCCGGGACTGGTATGCAGTAGTTCCTTTCCAAGCAGATCCTTGAATTCAGCATAGCAGCCTTGTTCAGGCAGCCATAATTCAGTATTTAAAGCTTGCTTGATGCGTTGTGCCTCTTCCTGGTACGGAACCGGGTTTTTGCCTATTAACTCGGCCAGAAAAGCGGCCTTTGTATTGGAATAATAATGGTATGCCGAAGCATGAGCCACTCCTCCCCCACTATATTGAACCGCATCGCTGGCCCAAAAGCTACAGTAGGAATCATACAGGGCATCTCCATCTGTATCAAAATTTCGTTTTTCCCAGGCCAAATGTCGCTCTACAATAGGCCACATTTCTTTGATAAAATTGAGGTCGCCGGTCCACTGAAAATGGCGCAACAACTGGTCGATGTACACCTGGTTCATGTCGTAATGATGGGCACGCAGGCGCTCTCCGCCTGGGTCGCGGCAAATGTAACCGCTGGTAAAGATCGCGGTGCCGATTTCTTCAGTTTGTCGAGCGAAATTCCTGGATGTGTCGGGTACCGAAGGTCCGGCAGGCGGTTCAGTTAGCTGCGACTGGCCATATGCGCGCAGGTGTGTTCGGGCGCGGTCGTGCCAGCCAAGCGGGTCAGCCACATAGGCCCCTCTCCAGCCATTAAGCGGCTGCCGCCAGGCAATAGCCCCGTGACGATAAGCCGGTGTTTCCCAGATGGCATCGGCAGCCATGCTGAGCACGCCGCCCAGATTATTGAGATATTCGTTGGGGGTTTGTATGGTAATGCGATTGGCTATTTTTTGTCGTGCTTCATCAGCATTTTGGAAGGCCGATTCCAGTTGAGGATAAGTGTAAGAAAAATCCCTGTTGGCATTGTAAATGGAAAAATATTGCCAATCATTGGAATTAGCTGTTGTACCTGCTATAGCTGGAGAATCAGTTGAAGAAGAGGAAAAACAGTCCCCCGGATTGGATTGTGTAGCTGCATCCACCGTTTTGATACGGCCTTTAGGGGGCGTAACCCCTCCCATTCGTTTGGTTTTCCCCTCAAATCTTCGATCTTTAGGCAGATAATTTACTTCAAAAGCAGAGCCGTTCAGCTGATAGGAGTTGTTCTTACAGTTTTCGGCGATTAGGTAAAAAACGGATTCCGGGTCGGCCCCAATGTCTCCTTCTCGATTGAAGCGTTCGTCTGAGGCCCCTCCGTACATCCAGAAGAGCTGGACGTTATACGGGGCATCCTCCAGGCGGGTACGAAAGATGATGCCTTCTTCCTCATACAAAGCCAACACTTCAATGTGTAACGCTCCTTTTCCAAGCAATGCATCCTTTATCCAGTAGGACATTTTGCCAGGAGTATATTTAGCCGTTATGTCATCTGCCTCGATCAGCCATTTGCTTGAAGCAGGTGTTATTAAACCCAAACGAATGGTCCCTCCCAAACGAGGCATGTACAGGGCGAACTCCGGCAGATCACCCGTTTCTACCCGAAAGCCGGAATTGGATCCATACAAGGCTCGGTTAAATCTTCTTTCTCCATTTTTTATGACAAAACCATCGTCTTCCGGCTGGTACCGGATCTGTCTTTCTATATCATGCCACAAGGGAGTTTCCGTTTCTAACTTGGTAGAACAAGCAGAAAATACTAAGAACGTTAAAGTCAACAGTCCAAAATGGCGAAAAAGATAAAAGGGCATATGTTCAATATTTACTGAGAAACATTTACGGGAATCAGCCGAACCATGCTAGTCAAACCAGAGGAAGTAGGCTGCCAGGAAGAAGCGTCGAACAGACCGTTACTGCCTCGATTTTCGGGCAGTCGAGCGGGGAAATTAATGTTGTAGAACTTCTTCCACTGCCGGCCCGATTTTTCTAAACCAATGATGCGGTTAGCCATTAGGTTGGTGACCTCTACTTCGAGTTCATTCTGCTCCTGAAATAAGTTTCCGTCAATGAGCATTTCATAAACAGGCCCGATCAATACGCCTAATTCCTCCCCGTTTAATTTCACCCTGGCCGTTTCAGATACATTTCCCAGGTCAAGTATCCAGGCATCCGGCTGATTATCCGGCTTTGGAAAAGTCAAATGATAACTCGCCGTGCCGGAAAAATATTGATGCGTCTCATCACCTAAAAGGGTCCAATCATCCAAGGTATTTGTTTTTATTTCTACAGGCAGTGGCTCTTTTCCTTTTATGAATCGGATCGTCCATTCTCCTTCCAGCACGACAGGATCCCCATTGGGTTCTGCATACTTCCAGGCTTCACCATTGACCTTATTTCTAAAGGTTTTTATGATCAAGGTACCCCCCCTGTTGATCTGGGCGCGTACTTCGAGTTGGTTATTATTGGAAAAACGCGTTTGAGGCATGCCTTCTTCTCCGGTCATAGGGTCCAGAAAAACGGCACCTTTATCTTCGGTTGAGAGGGTGATCCAGCCGTCAAAATTCGTGCTGAGTGGTTTAGTAATGAAATAGTACCTCCCTTCTTCGTGTTTGCGGCGCAGGTAATACAGCAGGTCATCCGCCATGCTTTCTCTCTGTACTTCTGCCTTATTAAGCAATGATTCCAGCTCATTCCCTATTAGAAAACGGCCGGCACCTACAGTGGCTATTCCTTCAGTATCTGTATCTATAGAAGATTTTATGGCCTGGAATTTTGCCTGGCGGTCATCTAGATTTCCCAGGCCGGGAACATCGCCGGGCAAAGATTTATGAAAAACGATGCTTGCTCCATTTTCCGCGAGTGACTGTAATTTTTCTAAGGTCGGCAATGGCATAAATCGGCATTCCGGTACCACGATCGTTTGGTAAGTATTCCCATTGCTCAATAAGGCTCCGTTCTCAGCACTTAAAGCCTGAATTTGGCGGTCGGATATAAAGTCATAGGCATAGCCTTTTATTTGCAGAATGTCTGCCACATCACTCACATCCGACTTTTCTTCCAGCAACCCGTCAAAATGGGCGAGTAATTCGCGACTGGGGGTCGCATAACGATCGTAAACCGGCAAATAAAGCAGTACATCATTATCGATCTGCCCGGCCTGCAAAATGCTTTGAGAGCGGGCAATGTATTGGTTAAGCGTTGGCCAGTCGGTCCATAAAGGATTTCGTGGGTTGGCGTGGATGGCGGCGTAGAACAAACGACCGGGCCAGGCTTCGCCAGGAGGAGAATAGGCCGTTCCGTGATAGACCACATGATTCACGCCCCCGACCAAATAGCGATCTACGTTTTCTTTTAGGTCAGCAAGATCAGACATAAAATGCTCACCCAGCCAGGTGGCTGCCTCGGCAGAAGCCAGTTCTTTTCCGGCCACATGCGCGGCAGAACTGGCCATTTTAATTTTTTCAAGATAAATACCTTCAGTTTCCGGTATATCGGAGGCAGCGTACAGATCCAGGATATTGGCGGGAGAGCCATGCGCCTGATTGCGGATCAAGGCTCCTTTTCCTTTGGCCCATTTTTTCCATTCCTCTGTAAAAGTTTCTAACAGTAAATCAGAGAAAGTTTCTCTGAAGTCGGAAAGTACTCGGATATTGTTCTCTTCTGTATCCTGACCAAACAAGGCAGGTAGCTGCCGTCGCAAGTCATACCCCCTTTTTTGCTCAAAGGCTTCAAACAATAAAGGAGTCCAATTGGCCTGACCACGGGCATCGTCTACTTCATAACTGTCGTTAAAAAAGGCTCGCGGCATGGCAGTTCGATTGGCAAAAGCACTGTCGAAACGACTCAGATAATTTTGAATGGAGGCGGCGGCAAAATGATCAATTACATTGCCTTCCCCACCGGGAGCCGCTCTTTCCACCATTTTCCCATGCAGTCCCTCAAAAACGGCATACAAGGTCCAGGTCCCTTCAGGAGCGGTCCAGTCCAAACGGCCGTTTTGGTCAACTATAGTCGTCAAATCCTCTACTGCTCCATCTTCCGAAAAAGCCATTAGTGTTTGCAGCGGCAGGGGTTTTACAAAACGAAGCTGATCAACCGCCAGTGTCTGAAGGTCAGAATTGGAAGAGATCGGATCAGACAATTCTTCTATGTTCAATGGGCCCTGATCTGCTCGTACGTACGGATTGGGGACATATCTCAGTAGAGGTTCTTCCTGGTACACAACCGGTTCTGATAGCTTTTCTCCACCACTTAATTGAAAGGTGCGATGTGCCAGATATTTACAGGCATCCTCACTACCCACCCAGGGGCCTCCAAAAGGCCAGCCGGTGCCGGTAGCCATGTCAAGGCCCAGACCCAGTCGCTCGGCTTCCTGAATCGTAAACTCCAGCATATCCATCCAATCAGAGGATAAATAGTCGATAAAGTTTTCTTCCTCCCCGATGACTCCGTAAATAGGCGTGAGCTCCAGGCCTCCAATGCCGGCGGCGGCATAAGCTTCCAATTCGGTTGTTATGCCTTCGCGTGTAACACTACTACCCTGCCACCACCAGCGCGTCCAGGGCTTGGATGTTTGGGTGATTTCGGGCCAGTCCGAATCATAAGAAGTAGAAGGTGAGCAGCTTTCAGATAGAAAGCCGATCAATATTAAAAGCAAAAAAAGGTGATTAGAGGATGCAAACTGTTTTTTCATAAATTATTTACTTTTTTTTATCTCAACAGCATAGATTTGGCTTTCTCCTTCAAAATTTGCGCGGAATATCACCCATTTGCCATCCGGAGAAAAATGAACATTGGGCTCCAGGCCTCGGTAATGATGATGCTTCATATTGACCAGCTTCCTTGATTTCAATCGATTCTTCTTAGGTGTAAAAAGGTAGATCCACATGCCATCTTCCGCTTTGGCGACCTGCGTCGGGTCTCCTCCGTCTCCGCAGAACAGCTTTTGGTCACGGGAAATATTGAAATGGATCGACCATTCATTCCGATCTATCTGGTAGCGCGTTTTTTTGCCGTTTTTCACATTATAACCAGTCAGGAAGAAAGTTTCACCGCGAGGGATCTGTAAATCGTACCAAACGGTAGTACCATCCCAACTCCAGAACTCATGCCCGGCTATCTCCCGGTATACGCTGCGTTCGTGTATTTTTTTGACCTCCTTGGTTTTAATATCGATGTTCCAGATGCGATCCACCTTATGCCAGGGTCCTTCATGACAAAACATCAATAAGTCGGGGCCCACCGTAGAAAATTGAATGTGCCCCAGCCAGGTTTTTTCCGTATGAATTTTATCCAAGGCACCGGTTGCTATGTCAACTGTAAAAAGAGTATGTGGTATTTTGGCGTCAAAAATGCGGTCAAAAAACTCTCCTTTGGAGGGGTATTTCTCCAGGATAGCTCTTTTCTCCGGACCTGCCCAGGTGCCGGCCAGTTTAGTTTCATCCGCATTCAGGGTCGTAATGCCTGCTTTAAATTCATCTGGGAACACAAAAACCAGGCGTGTTTCTTTGGTATCTATATGGGTAGCAAAAACGCTGTCGCGGGTTTGAAAAATCACTTCTCTGCGATTCGGAGCCAGGATCTCTCCTGACTTTCGGCCCGCTTGATCCGTCAACTGCCGGACCTCCTGCGTCTGGAGGTTGAGCGTGAATAACTGGGTTCCTTTCTCTGTAGAGCCGTAAAAGACCATGAGGTCAGACTGGCCGTCTGCAGACTTTAGAAAGGGGTCGTTATGGAAATAAAAACTGCGATTGCTGCCGGCCCTATCTGTCAGGCGTTTGATCTTATGCCCGGTATCCTTATCGATCCATTCGGACGGCATAGGTTGTTGAGAGCCGGTTTCGAGAATAGGTATTTGAGCCTTTATTCCATGATAGAATAGGCATATCAAAGCAGTAATCAATATAGTTTTTATTTTTTCCATGATTTATTTATTAAGGCCAACTAAGCTTCAACAAGGACACTCCCTGCCGAGGCAAATTAATTTCCAAAATCAAGTTTTCAGCATCTGAATGGATCCACTTGGGCGATTCCAGTAGTTGAAGTTGTCCGGCTTGTTCCAACTCTTTCACCTGTATGGAATTGGGGTTTTGAGGAGATCCCATTTTTTTCCACAAAGCATAAGCATTACTATGCTCTTCATCCACTCTGTAATGATGTAATAGCATTCCGTCTTGAGAGAGCCCTGAGATCTGAAGCTTTACATTCGCACCAGGTGCAGGCAGGTCATCATCATGATAATTCCAGACCAGGACAGTGGCTTCCTTTTCATCCACACAAGCCAAAGCATTGATATCAGCATCCGCTCCACGTACACTGGAATCCCGAACCATTGTGAAATCATAGGCCAAATTACCCCTGACAGCCACACGACTGCCCTGCATCATACCGAACATTCTGAAAACACTCAGAACAGGTTTGTCCACTCCATTGGTCGCCAGATCACGAAAGCCGTGAAACCAGGGCTGATCTTCAAACTCAAAAGCCCAACTTACAGCCCCCAGCAGATTGACTCCGTAATGGTCAGCCAGTTCCATTTTGCGGGAAAAAGCAGCAGCCGTATAGCTGGAGTACATCGTTCCGTTGCGATAGCCGTTTTGTGGATAAATGTCCATAGAACAAGCGGCACATCCTTCCGGGTCTGATTCACCTATGATAATGGGCAGGTCTTTGATTTCAGGATGGGCGGCTACTATTTCAAAGCCTTTGGAAATGTCCCTTAATTGAGCTCCAATATTCATTTGAACCCTGTTTTCAATAAATTCGGGAGCGCCTTTGGCATGGTAGGCAATGAATTCCAGTGGCGTTCCGGTTTCTCCGGTAGCGTAATTTGTACCGCGCAGGCAATGCTCGATAAAGGCTTCAAGGAATTCGGCTGCCTTATCCCACCGCGGACCGGTCGTATGCGGGCCTCCAAATACAGCGGTTGGCAGGGCTCTTTTCACTCCTTTTGCCGTGTAATCATACAATTTGAAGTATTCTTCCATGGTCCCTTGCCAATACCCGATATTAGGCTCGTTCCAGGGTTCCCAATACCAGGACTCCACTTCCTCTTTTCCATAGCGCTCGACGGAATGTTTCACCCACTGATAAACCAGTTCCTCCCATTTTTCATAATCATTCGGAGGATAGGCCCAACCGGTGAAGATATTGGCGTATTGATTGCCGGGACGCCAATTGTGTCGATAGGGTTCAGGCTGGGAAGAAAGTGCTTCCGGCATAAATCCTATTTCCACCAATGGTTTGATACCTCTTTCCATATAAGTGTCGAAGATCCGGTCAATGATGGTCCAGTCGTAAACGGGGTCACCGTTTTCGTCTTCAGTGTAGGCATTGGTAGAGCCCCACTTTAAAGCGGCTTCTCCGTTTCCGGTAGTCAGCAAATTATGGGTACGAACATAAACCGGGACGGGGCTGAGCTCGGACAATTCAGTCAACAATTTTCGCCCATCTTTCATGTACGTATAATTGGGTTCATCGTGGCCAAACCAGGAGTAGATGGGATTCATCGGGCCTACTGCTTCATCCATGTTGATGTTGATGAGGACGGTATCCTGGAGGACGTCCGGCAATGTATCCGGCACCTCAGTTGTCCAAAAAAAAGGATTCCAAAGAAGAAGAGCAGCAATCGGGAACAAAAAGAATCTCATATTTATCGTTTTAAGTTCATCCTGCCGACATTTTCACAGTTAGCATCAAATACCTTAAGATACCAAAATTGCCTCAGGCTCATCGCTTACCGGCAGTCGGGCCGGGCCACATATCCGTCCGAAAAGGGGTAGCCGGAATACAAGTTTCGTTGGACAAATTGGGATTTGCCGGATTATTATTGAAGGCGTAACGGACAGCGACCGGCTCCGGAACCTGGTCAGACCAAACCACCACCTTCTTTTTTCCCTTAATTTCAGCTTTGGCCCAATACCACTTTTTATCCGCACCAGCAATGGCAAACTCCTGAAGCGCTTCCCCCTTACAGCTTTGCAAACCCTGTCCTGTTTCTGAAAAAGAAATGACTGCTTTATTTCCCGAAAACTTAATTTTCTGATAAACCGGTCCCGACTTAGTGATCTTTTGTCCATACACATCTGCCAAGGCCCAGCGGCACAGGCGATTGCCGACATCCAGCTTGTTAGTGGGATGAATATCATCGGCTTCTCCGATATCGGTCGTAACAATCAGTCCGGTATTAGGATCTTTCATGAAAGTTTGGCGCTGAGCGTCCCGAAGCCGGCTCCAGGCATGGTCGCTTGGTTGGTCTTCTACCCCTCTAAAATTGGGCAACTGAACAATGGCGAACGGAAAATTCCCCTGGTCCCAGTTTTCTCTCCAGGAGCGGATCATGGTTGATAACAATAATTCGTACTGTTCGGCTCTTTCTTCATTCGACTCTCCCTGGTACCATAAAGCCCCGCGAATATAAAACGGGATCAAGGGTTCGATCATGCCCTGATAGATGGAAGCGGCTATCCGATAATCTCTCAGCGCATCCGGAACTCTGGGCCTACGGGGGGCTTTTGTTCCTTTTGCTTCCGCTTCCTTAGCTGCTTGCTCCCATTCTCGGATCTGTCGTTCATAATCGTTTTTAACTTGAGGTCTTTCCTGTTCCCATATCTTTTCCCGCTCTATACAAGGTTGAAGATCTTTGGAGGCTGCTAAATACTCCCTGGGGGTCCAGGCTTCAGCCTGAGATCCCCCATAGGAAGCATTGATTAATCCAATAGGCGTATTCAACTTAGTATGAAGCGATTTTCCAAAAAAATATCCGACACCGGAAAAATCAGGTACCGTCTCCGGACTACAGGCCTGCCAACTCGCCAATTTCCCTTTTTTACGCTTGAAGGCTACGTCCCGACTTACATTAAACAATCTAATTTCCGGGTAATCAGCCTCCTTAATGGCCTCGTCTCCTCCGGCGGATTGTTCCAGTGTCCATTGCATATTTGACTGTCCGGCACATAACCAGACCTCGCCGATAAGAATATCTTCTAATACCAGGCGATTGTTTCCGGATATGATCATCTCTGCCGGATCAAAACTTGCTTTGAAGGGTCCTAACAAGACCTTCCAATTACCTTGTTGATCAGCAGTTACATGTTTCAGCTGACCTTTAAAGCTGACGCTAACCTCTTCACCGGGATCAGCTGTACCCCAGACTGGGACCTGCTCATTTCTCTGAAGAACCATGTGACTTCCGATTACCTCTGGGAGCTCCACGGCGGCATATCCTGATGTAAAAAGACATAATCCAAAAATCAACTGAAAAAATAAAGCAATGTGTTTCATTAACTTGATGGTTTTAGTCCATGTGAAAAACTTCCTTCAAGGGAGTGCTGACCGGAGCATTATCCGGCTGTGTTTCCATGATGTCGGCCATATAGTCCCACCATTTTCTCATGATAGGTTGCTTGGTCAGAGCTTGTTCGTCATAATCTTTCGTCTGCTTCAGGCAGGCAAACAGGGTAAGTGTTTCTTCATCCAAAAAGATGCTGTAATCACTTATTCCAGCCTCTGACAGTAAGGAGGATAATTCGGGCCAGATCTCATCGTGGCGTTTTTTGTATTCGGTCTCAAAACCAGGTTTGAGCTTCATTTTAAAGGCTTTCCGGATCATAATTTGGTCATTAGGGGTGTACAATGATTTCGAGCCTTGAAGCTTCTTTCTCTATATCCAGATATCCATCTGATTCGTTGAATGTCCACTTATCTGCTCCTTCCACATTTTCAGGGGCCGAATCCATTATTACCCTAAAAGTCCATTGATGGTTTTTTTCGCCGGAAACGGTAATTTTTCCCTGATTTTTATCAAAAGAAATACTCACCGGTGTGGAATAGAAACCATCGCCCAGAGGCTCAATATATTCGACAGAAGCGGATATGGAGGGTTGAATAAACACTAGCATTTCTTCAGAAAATTCGGTGGTATCCCCCGGCATCAATATTTTTTCCGCCGTAGGATTTACGGGAAAAATAGTCAGGTCTTCTTTTTGAGCAGACAGTTCTTCCACTTGTTTTTTAATTCGGTCCTGTTTAGTTTCTTTTTTTTCCGGCACTATTTTTTGCACTAAAGAATCAGGCAAGGCAATGTTACTACTCCCCTTCAAGATAATCAACTGACCTTCAGGTAGTTTAATACTGACATTTTCTATAGTCCAATCATCTCCGTAATTAATCTCGCCTCCTTTTTCGGCCTGGATCGATACATTTTCCCACTTTAGGTCGTGAATGCTTTTCTCAGGATAGGCATTGGCATAGAGCGCCGTTGTAGCCCCACTCACTTCAATATTGGAAAACTTGAGATTCTTGAATTCAGGAATGCCTCTTTCTGGAGGAATCACTTTTTGAGTCATAATTCTCCATCTATCGGAAATTTCTTCTTCCGGTATGGCATCGGGGATCTTGGGATAGCTGTATTCGGGGTACCAATTGAGTTCAAAGTGGAAAGGGCTTCTGACGTTTTTCATTTTAATGTCGTGAAACCAGATGTTATCGATCACTCCACCGCGTACCTGAGCTGATTTGAAACGAATACCGGTATTGGTTCCGATGGCCTCCAATCCGTAAACCTCAATGTTGCGCATACCGCCGGAGGTTTCGCTTCCGATGGTAAACAAGCCGTGCCCGGCACGGGTGATGCAATTGCGGTAGACGATGTTTTCAGAGGGGCGGTTGACCCGTAAGCCATCCGCATCTCTGCCTGCTTTAATGCACAGATTATCGTCATTACAATCGATGTCGCAATTTTCTACTAATATTTCCGAGGAAGAATCCGTATTCACGCCATCTGAACTAGGGCCGAAGCCACCGATGTTGTTGCGAATGATCAAACCATCTACATGGACGCGTTCGCTATAGGTGAGGGAAATGGTCCAAAAGCCGGCCCGTAAGACCGTAAAATCTTTTAGCAGAACGTCAGAAGATTTATAAACCACTACCGGACGCACTCGTTTGCAATCGTAATCGACTGCCCAGCGGACATCCCTGCGCTCGTAATCTACCCACATGCCCCCACTTCTGGGCGGATCTCCCCAGAATTTATCCCACCAGTATTTTCCATTGCCGTCAATGGTTCCTTTTCCGGTGATGCGAACATTTTCCTGCTCATACACATTGATTAAAGCAGTCGGCCATACCATTTCAAAACCGGCGATGCGAGTGGGTCGCTCGGGATATTGGTAATCATCCTGAATAGCCCGGATCGTTACCCCTTCATCCAGATGCAACTGTACATTAGACTTTAAGAACAGTGCCCCCGATAAATAGATCCCCGGATTAAAAACCACTTTTCCCCCTCCTTCCTCATGAGCTGCATCAATCGCTTTCTGAATAGCTTCCGTATTCAGAGTCGTGCTATCTCCAACTGCTCCGAAGTCTGCGGGATTAAAAGTCCGGTCAGGAATAGGCGCAAAATCGTCCGAGTAGAAAATGCCTTCCAGCTCTTGGACTAGTTCGCTTTTGGTTTCTGTTTCCTGTTCATTACAACCTAAGGATATCAAACCCAGCACCAGCAGATATAGCATTTTTTTGACAGGAAAAGTAGATGAGTTAAACATAAAAAATAGTAATCGTTTGAATAAATTAATTCGAACAGCCAATAATATTTTTTGGGAGATGCCCGTGCGGGCATCTCCCAATATAAACCTATAGTATTAATTAATACCCTGTATTTTGAGTATACAAACCTTCCTTAACAGTCAATTGACTTTGAGGAATCGGGTAAATAATAAAGTCTGTTGTAACGGTTTGAATTTTCCCGGAAGCATCTTCGCTTTGGATCCAGGCGTTCATAACGTCCAGCACTTTACCGGTACGAACCAGGTCATCCCAGCGAAGATTTTCTCCTGCAAATTCTTTCCTTCTTTCTTCCAGCAGCATATCCAGCGTAACCCCGGATACGGGGCCAAGGCCTGCCCTGGCTCTGACATCATTGACGATATCATCCACCTCCGACGAAGCCCCAGAAGCTCCCTGTAAGATACATTCTGCTTTCAGCATCAACACATCAGTAAAGCGAAGCACCGGGTAGTTGAGAGACCAATCGAAGCGGTCGCCACCAGCTTTGTCTACATTCATGAATTTGTCGTAAAACTGAGCATCCACCGGTTCTCCTTCTTCATTAAGATAAGTAATCTGGAAGGTCGGCTCTACTCTTAGATCTCCGTCTTCATAAGAATTCAGCAAATCATCTGAGATTCTTTTAGAACCGTCGCCAGGATTACCTCCCGGGAAAGGGAGATTAACTCGTGCCCAGGCTTCATCATAATATTCGGTTGGATAAAATCCACCGGCACCTACACCTCCGGAGATAAACTGAAAGTCAAAGACAATCTCGTCATTCCCCTCATTATCGTAGTCGAAAATGGAAGCATAATCATCCAGCATCCCGAAGCGGCCGCTGTTGATGATGTCATTCAATAGCGTCAATGCCTGATCGTATTCGTTGGTACCAAGACAAGGGCCGTCGGGATGCAGTTGGGGGCCTGAGCGGGTCATGTACACACGGGCTAAGATCCCTTTGGCTGCCAGAGAGGTTGCTCTTCCTTTATCTGCACCAGAAAAAGAAGCAGGCAAATTAGCAATGGCAAAATTGAGATCTGAAATGATCAGGTCGTATACTTCCGACACGGAGCTTCTTCCTATGTCCAAGGCTTCCGTCGGCGTCACAAAGGTTTCAAATATGGGCACCTTTCCAAACCACTTTACGAGGTCAAAGTACAGAAATGCCCGAAGGAATTTGGCCTCTGCTTCAAACTGTGTTCTCAGGTTGGGATCAGTGATGGCCCCAGGATTTTCTGCTAGTTGGTCCAAAACCGTATTGGCACGCATGATGCCGTTAAAGTTAACATTCCAGGCTCCAGAAACCGAACCCAATGTTCCAATAGTATTCAGAAAGTTATTGATGGCGTTCCAGTCCCGTACACCCGCCTCACCAGGTGAATAAATGTTGTCGGAACGGGATTCGCCCAATATCACATATCGACTGGCATAATCCACATTACTTTGTACACCAAAAGTAGCATAAACGCCATTGATGGCTTGAGCAAAGTCATCCGCATTATTATAGAAGCCGTTACTACCTGCATCCGAAATCGGAGCCAGATCCAGGTCATCTTCACAGGATGCCAGGACAAATAAGGAAAGTATTGCAAATATTATTTTTTTCATTTTAGTTGTTTTTTTGTCAGAAAGTGAAGTTCAGACCAAAAATGATGGACTTAGGCAATGGAAAAGCTCCGTAGTCATCTCCACTGTTGTTAACTGCTTCCGGATTATACCCTCCGTCATATTTGTCTCCACCGAAATAGTTCTCGGCCGTGGCATAGATCCTTGCTCCGCTGATAAAGGTGTTGCTTAATACGTTCCCCAAATTATATCCGAGTGTAATATTCCTGATTCTCCAATAGTCGTTTGGATACAGCCAGTCTGTATTTTTGATACGACCGAAACTGGAAGAAGCCTTTCCTCTCAGACCCGCACCCGGATCTTCAGGTGAACGCCAGCGATCGCGATGCAAGCCCAGTGTATTTTCAACAAATCCCATACCGGTACGATCCAGACCGCGACCAAAAGTGGAATAGATCTTTCCTCCCCATTGTCCTTGGACCAATACACTGAGATCAAAGTTCTTAAATGTAAATCTGTTATTGATACCCCAGATATAATCCGGATTGGGATGACCGGACAGTATCCGGTCGGCCGGAGAAATCACGCCATCATTATTGGCATCGAGATATTTAGGATCTCCTTCCTGCTGATTTCCGTATAAGGCAGCGCCTCCATCAATATCCGCCTGGCTGAGAATACCTATCTGTTGTACTACGTACAAGCTATACATAGGCTCTCCAACCATTAAGATGTTGTGGGTGATATCAAAAGCCCCACCCAGAATAGGTGTATTTTCAGGTCCCAGTTGAACTACCTCATTGCTATTATGGCTGAAGTTGAAACTGGAAGTCCAGGTTAGTGCTCCTGTCAGGTTTCGAGTAGTTAATTCTACTTCCCATCCTTTATTCAATACTTCACCGATATTCGTCAAAGCAGAAGAGAAACCGATGGCAGTTGGAACCGGAATATTCAATAAGAGGTCCGTATTCCGCTTGGTATAGTAATCAAAAGAAGCAAATACTCTGTTCTCGAATAAGCCCAGGTCGAAGCCGATGTCCACCGTCTCTGACTCTTCCCAGCTCAATGCCTGGTTAGCAAAGTTACCGGGTACCTGACCGGGAGCCAGGTTTCCTCCCAAAGAATAATTGGCAAAGTTAAGCGTCGAAACATGTGAATAATCTCCGATACCATTATTACCCGAAATCCCCCAGCTGGCTCTAAGTTTCAAGCTACTGATCCAATCAACATCCTGCATAAAGGCTTCTTCCGAAATTCTCCAGCCGGCGGACAAAGAAGGGAACGTGCCCCATTTGGTATCCGGCCCAAAGCGAGAAGAACCATCACGGCGCAATGATGCTGCCAATAAATACCGATCACTGAAATTATATTGGATCCGGCCGAAAAAGGAGACCAAGGTATTCTTTGTTTCCCGGGTGTTGGTAGCACCTGCGTTGATGTTGGCCGCATTCAAGGTAGTGATCACTTCTGAATTGAAACCTCCCGAAACGCGAATATCCCAACTATCAAATTTGCTGGTGTTGTAAGATGTACCGACAATTGCTGATACATTGTGAACGCCTCCAAAGACTTTGTTAAATGAAAGCGTATTTTCATTTACAAAGGTCTGACGGCGATATCCCTGGAAGCGGCCTCCGGCTGTTCTGTTACGGGTTACCCAGGCCGGCGTATAACTTTTATCGTTCAAGTCGGCATTGTCCAGGTTGAAACTAGATCTGAAATCGAGTCCGTTCAACAAGTTAAGTTGAGCATATGCCGTTCCTAATGTCCTAAAGATCTTTCTTTCACCAATGGAGTTTTCTATTACACGGACAGGGCTGGACCGGGAGTTCCCCCATGTGTATGGTGCATAGGATCCCACATTGACGTCCAGGCCGACGGTATCTTCCGATACAGGAGCCATTCCGGCAGCAATATGCATTTGTTGGTCCTTACCTTCCACCCCAGGGTCACTTGCTATAGAGTAAGAAGGTGCAATGTTGATACCGAAAGTAAGCCGGTCACTAGCTTTTACTTCGACATTGGCCCGGGCGGAATATTGCTTATATCCCACACCAATGGCGATGCCTTCTTGATCGAGATAATCTCCGGAGATATAATAGTTGACGTATTCATTTCCGCCCGAAGCAGAAAGCTGGTAATTTTGGACGGCTCCTGTGCGGAACATCTCGTCCTGCCAATCGATGTAATCAAGACCAGGGTGGCCAGGCTGGAACCAGCGATCATCTTTGATGAAGTTACGGTTGAAGTTACCGCCCAGAATAGCCAGGCGTTCTGCCGAAGTTTGGTCAGCTGTTCTTCCATCACCTGAACGAACCCAGGCGTAGTCTATCATTTCGGAGGCACGTTCTACCCATTCTTCTGCAGTGAGTACATCCAGTTTTTTGGCTGTACGCTGGAAGCCATAACTTGCATTCAAATTAATTTTGGCTTTTCCACTTCTTCCTTTTTTGGTGGTGATCAAAACCACCCCATTAGAAGCCCTGGAACCATAAATGGCCGCCGCCGCCGCATCTTTTAACACTTCAATGGAAGCGATATCGTTCGGGTTGATGTTATCGAGTGGGTTACCGGTACCAAAGCCCCCACTGCTGCTTTGTTCCGCTACTTCCAGCGGAAAGCCATCCACAACGTATAAAGGCTGGTTGTTGGCATTGATAGATCCCGTACCTCTGATTTGAATACGGAAGCCTGCCCCCGGAGCACCACTGGTTTGTTGAACGCGAACCCCGGCCAATTGCCCGACCAGGGCCTGGTCAACTCTGGTAATGGGTCGTTCATCCAGGTTTTCGGCCTCAAAACGGGCAATCGCCCCTGTCACATCAGCCCTTTTTTGTGTACCATAACCAATCACCACGACTTCATCGAGTACGGTGCCCTGGCTAAGGCTCACACTTATTTCATTTGTTCCGGCTACGGACACTTCCTTAGCCGAATATCCGGTGTAAGATATTTCGAGCCTGGTGGTTCCGTCGGGAACTTCCAGACTAAACTGGCCATCAATATTTGTGACGGTTCCAATAGTTGTACCCGCGGCCACTACATTGGCCCCGATCAGGGGTTCATTCGTATCTGCATCCGATACGGTCCCTGTGATGGTACGCTGGCTCCACCCCACCTGTGCCATGCTCAGGAGAATGGCAATAACCAAAAACGTCTTTGGTTTCACTAAAATTTGAGCGATAGGATTCATAAACTAATTTTTTGTTTGTCAATGTTGAAATGAATAGAAATCAGCAGTTTCGAGCAGAAATTCTTCTCTTTTTTCACAAATAATGAAGTAATCTTAAATTCCAATTATGCTATTATAATGTGTCGATGATTTGGCTCAAGTCTTTCTTTTCGAAATTTTATTCTAACCAAATTTAATAGCCATGAAACTCAAAACTATTCCGTACCATTCTGTATTCGGGAAAAAACTGTTCTGCACTATTCTGTGGAGAGAGGAAACCGGAGATAAATTAAGCGGCCGAACGGCCGCTTAATTTATAGAGAGTTACGGACGACCAAACGAAAGGGATTGGTAATATGTCGTTTTTCATTATCTAGGACTAGGCGTGCGGCGGTTTCGCCGAGCTGTTGGAAGTCTGTAGAGATAATCGTGATCCCATCCAGGAGGATCTCCTTTAAGGGGGTTTCGTTATAGGAAATAATACCCACTTCCTGGCCTACTTTCAGGCCCATGTATTTGACGCGTTTGATGAGCGTAACCAGATCATCCTCCATCAAATTGATGTACACTTCATTTTTTTCGATGGGTTCTCTTGAAACGTCACTCACAATGGAATACTCAAAGGCATATTCCACACAAAACTTTTTGAAACCGGAAAGGATTTCCTTAGGGTGATAACTGTAGGGAGGGAAAATGATCTTTATTTTTCGGTACTTTTTCAAAAGGTTCAATGCTTCCACCAAAACCTGAAAAATATCCTGCTCAAAATCCTGGTAAACAGCTGCATAATCACCATTAATACCTTCTAGTTTTTTATCTAACAGAATGAGCTTATGCTTAGGCAGTTGATTGATAAAATCCGCCGCATGTTCCCCTCCTTCCAGAAAATGTGGAATTATCACAAAATGGGTATAATTCTGGTCCTTATGTGCCAGAATAATATTCTTGAAAAGCTGAAAATCATTATTGTAAATAAAAAAATCGATGGCGGCCTGCTTACCCAGCGTTTTGGAAAAAGAATCATAAATAATCTTTTTATGAACGCTCAATTTATTAAACAACAAAAAGATCTTAGCCTTGAGGCGGAAATTGGTGCTCTTTATGTAATATCCTTTACCGGGAACCGAATCGACTATGCCGATGGATTTGAGGTATTCATAAGCTTTTACAACCGTATCTCTTGAAATCTCAAATTTGATCAGCAAACTATTGACAGAAGGAAGTTGATCACTAACCTTTAGCTGATCTTTTTCCACCCCGGATATAATGGAATTAATGATCTGTTTGTACTTTGGTGTTTTAGAATATTCATTTATTTTGATAATTGGTTCCATCTTGGTTTAGGATTCTTTTCAATATTCGATCTGCAGATCAAGATAAATATTTCTCAAAAATAACCAGGATTTTGGATAGTCTTCTATTCATTTATTCACCTTGAGTCTTCATTTTTTTTTTACAGAACAGTGCAGAACACTTTTTAAGGAAAGCCAGTACAGTGCAGAATGGTCCTCTTAAGACTTTGATTTAGATTTGAAACGGTTTGGTTATCCAAATTTTAAAAACATTAGCTATGAAAGTTACATCTTTTAAACATGTAAATTATTTGTGGGATGAAAAAAAAGCTGCTGAACTCGCAGGTGATGAAGTAGCTTTATTTTTATACCGATCTAACATATTGGGTGCCGATCTTCGAATAACCAATTACGGAGGTGGCAATACCAGTTGCAAAACAATTGAAAAAGATCCCCTTACCAAAGAAGACGTCGAGGTGATGTGGGTAAAAGGCTCCGGAGGCGACATCGGCACACTTACCCGGGCCGGTATTGCCGGATTGTACACCGATCGGCTCAGATCCTTAAAAAAGGTATATCGCGGCTTGGAACATGAAGATGAAATGGTGGCGCTGTTCAATCATTGTATCTACGACCTCGACAGCCGGGCCCCTTCCATTGATACTCCTCTGCACGGATTACTTCCCTTCAAACACATTGATCACTTGCATCCCGATGCACTCATCGCAATCGCAGCTGCAGAAGATAGTGAAGCCGTCACAAAAGAGATCTGGGGCGATTCCATGGGCTGGGTGCCCTGGCAACGACCTGGTTTTGACCTGGGGCTACAACTTGAAAAATGCCTGAATGAAAATCCGGGCATCCGTGGGATCGTTTTGGGCGGCCATGGACTCTTTACCTGGGGTGACACCTCTTTTGATTGCTATATCAACAGCCTGGAAGTCATCGAACAGGCTTCTGTGTATATAGAAAAACAAATTGAAAAAAACGGGCAGGTCTTTGGAGGTCCGCGAATGTCGTCACTGGATGAAGCAGCACGAAAAAAGCAAGCCGCTCAGCTGGCTCCCATTCTTAGAGGGCTGTGTTCCAGCGAAAAACGTATGATCGGGCATTTTACCGACGACGAGCGCGTACTGGAATTTATCAACAGCCATGACCTCGCTAAGCTCGCTCCTCTGGGCACCTCCTGCCCTGATCACTTTTTGCGTACCAAGATCCAGCCTCTAGTCTTAGACCTTGGTCCAAGTGCTGACCTCAGTGACAGCAAAGAGGTAAAATCCTTGCTTACCCCTGCCTTTGAACAGTACAGAAAAGAATACGCCGAATATTACGAATCCTGCAAGCATCCAAATAGTCCTGCCATGCGGGATCCCAACCCGGTTGTGATCTTGTATCCGGGTGTTGGTATGTTCAGCTTCGCAAAAAATAAACAAACGGCCAGAGTGGCAAGTGAGTTTTACATCAATGCCATCAACGTTATGCGGGGATCTGAAGCCATTTCAAGCTACACCGCACTGTCACGCCAGGAAGCTTTCAATATCGAATATTGGTTGTTGGAAGAAGCCAAGCTTAAGCGTCAGCCCCCCGAAAATCCTTTATCCCGTCGGGTCGCCATCATAACGGGCGGAGGTGGAGGTATCGGCAAGGCCATTGCCGACAAATTAGCCGCCGAAGGAGCCAATGTCGTGTTGACAGATATTTCTGAGGATCGCCTCAAAGAAGCTTGCAACACCTACAAAAGAGATACTGCCGCCTATGCCGTTTGTGATGTAGCGGATGCAGCACAAATAGAAAAAGCATACGAAAAAGCCAGTCTTGAATTTGGAGGCGTCGATATTATTGTGCATTCAGCAGGCCTGGCTATTTCCAAGCCGCTGGAAGAACATTCATTAGGCGATTGGGAACTCTTGCAAAATGTTCTGGTGAAAGGACAATTCCTGATGGCTCAAAAAGGCGTAGCCCAACTGCGCAGTCAGGGACTTTCCGGCGACATCATTAATATCGCCTCTAAGAACGGCCTGGTAGCCGGCCCGAATAATGTCGGCTACGGAACAGCCAAAGCTGCGCAGCAACACATGACACGTCTTTTAGCAGCCGAATTGGCCAAAGACAAAATTCGGGTCAATACCGTCAATCCCGACGGCGTTATTGTGGGCAGCAAGATCTGGGAAGGCGAATGGGCGGAAGGCCGTGCCAAAGCCTATAACATTTCAGTTGAAGACCTACCCGCACATTATGCCAAACGCAACCTGCTGAATGAAATCATACTTCCGGAAGATATTGCGAATGCCGTATTTTCCCTGGTAGCTCTTATGAAAAAAAGTACCGGTAATACCATCAATGTAGACGGAGGAATGGCGAATGCCTTTGTCCGTTAATATTAAAATGAGACACAGGCGCCTCTAGGCCCGAACATAGAAAATTAATATTATCCCCCCCCCGCCGGGGGGATAATATTGTTAAACTTCAATGTTCGCAGCTACTGGCGCCTATGTCTCATTCAAAACAACCTTCATCATGTACCTTGACCAAGATAGAATCAAAAAATATAACCTGAAGATTCTGGATCAACACCAGAAGGATTTCGATTATTTATCCAACCGATTACAAAATAAAGGCCTGGATATTCCTCTGCTGCTGCACCAGCTTCAAGAACTCCAAATAGCGGTCCCTTCCTGGGCACTGGGCGCAGGAGGCACTCGTTTCGGTCGATTTTCGATGGGCGGCGAACCTGCAAGCCTTCAAGATAAGATCAACGATGTAGGCCTGATCCATTCTTTGACGCAATCAGCCGGTGCCATATCTCTCCATATCCCATGGGATGTACCGAAAAATCCGGAAGAGATCAAACAACTGGCTGCAAAAAGAGGGCTCATCTTTGATGCCGTCAACTCTAATACCTTCCAGGACCAAGCCCGGCAGGAACTCAGCTATAAGTTCGGCTCCCTATGCCATACCAGCAAAGAAGTTCGGGACCTGGCCGTTCAACACAATAAAGAGGTCATTGATATCGGCGAAGCCCTGGGGTCTAAAAGTATCACCGTCTGGCTGGCAGATGGATCTAATTTCCCCGGACAGCAGAACATGCGGATGGCCCTGCACAGAACTCTTGAGAGCCTGCAGGAAATCTATGCCCATTTGCCTTCCGACTGGAAGATGTTCATTGAGTACAAACCTTATGAGCCTAATTTTTATAGTACCGTCATTCAGGATTGGGGAACTTCCCACTTACTGGCTACTGAATGTGGGGAGCAAGCTTTCTGTCTCGTTGATCTGGGACACCACCTCCCCAATACCAATATCGAACAGATCGTGGCCACGCTTATGTGGCGGGGAAGACTCGGCGGTTTCCATTTCAATGACAGCAAATTCGGGGACGACGACCTAACCGTTGGGGCCATCAAGCCATATCAGCTTTTCCTTATTTTTAATGAGCTGGTATATGGAATGAATAATAACCTTTCCAATAATCCTGCTCCAGCCTGGATGATCGATGCCAGCCATAATGTAAAAGACCCCTTGGAGGACTTAATACAAAGCCTGGAAGCTATTCGACTAGCCTACGCACAAGCGTTGATAGTGGATCAGTCAAAATTGGAAGAAGCCAGAAACAAGAATGATGTCGTACTGGCTCAAGAGATTTTACAAGATGCGTTCAGGACCGACCTTCGCCCCTTAGTGCGAGAAGCCAGGCGACAATCTGGCGGGGCCATTCATCCACTTGAAATATACCGAACCTTAGAAATAAGACAAGCACTGATAGAAGAAAGAGGAATGGATGTTCAGTCAACGGGTTTATGAGCGGCTATAGGGCCGAAAATAGAAAATTAAAATTATCTCCCCCGGCGGGGGAGACAATTTTTCAAACTTCAATGTTCGGAGCTAATACCGCTTATAATCCCTTATTATATTTTTATCATGAGGGTTACAGCTATTTTTGATATAGGAAAAACAAACAAGAAGTTCTTCCTCTTTGACGAACAGTTCAATGAGGTGTACCGCTCCTATACCCGTTTTGAAGAAAAGACGGATGAGGATGGATTTCCCTGTGAGGATTTGGGTCAGCTCACCGGCTGGATGTTGCAAACATTTCAGGAGGCGAATGCCAAAGCAGAGTTCGATATCAAGCGATTAAACTTTTCTACTTATGGGGCTTCTTTTGTGCATTTGGATAAAAAGGGCCAAGTACTAAGTCCGCTTTATAATTATTTAAAGCCCTTTCCGGACGACCTCTTATCCTCCTTTTTTGAACAATACGGCCCTGCTCCGAAATGGGCCACCCAGACGGCCTCACCAGTGATGGGCATGCTCAATTCGGGGCTTCAGCTTTATTGGCTGAAAAATTGCCGCCCCGGGCTGTTTTCAAAAGTTCATAAGTCACTCCATTTTCCTCAATATTGTGCCTACCTTTTTTCGGGTCAGTATTTTAACGAATATACCAGCCTTGGCTGCCATACGGGTTTATGGAATTTTAAGGAAAAAAATTATCATAAATGGATCTATAAGGAGGATCTGGACTCTTTAATGCCTCCTATTCAGCCTACGACTACAGCTGTGGATGTTAAAATCAACAACAAGCTGATCAAGGTGGGTGTCGGAATACATGATAGTTCAGCAGCCTTACTACCTTATATCCTGGCAAATAAGGAGCCATTTTTATTGGTTTCTACCGGCACCTGGAGCATTACGCTCAATCCTTTTAGCAAGCAGATCTTAAGCCAGGAAGAACTCGAACTGGATTGCCTGAATTATTTGCAGGTAAACGGGCAAGCAGTAAGGGCTGCCCGCCTGTTTCTGGGTAATGAATACAAAATATGGATTACTAAACTGGCCGGTCATTTTGATATGCCTTATGAAACCCACCGAAAGATACAGCCAGATGCCGCATTGATTCAAAAAACAGAAAAGGACAAACAAAAAGTCTTCCAGTGGGAAAGTATTCAAATGCCAGGTGAAAAAACAGTCCAAAAAAAGCAGACTGATTTAACACAATTTTCCTCCTATGAAGAAGCCTATCACCAATTAATGAAGGAATTGGTAGATGAGCAGGTAGTAAGCCTTCAATTGGCTAAAGGCGACAATGAAACATCTAAAATATACATCGACGGAGGCTTTATTGACAACAAGCTGTTTATCCAATTATTGTCAAATCGTTTGCCCCAGTACGAATTGATCATTACAGAGTCGCCCCTGGGATCTGCCCTGGGGGCAGCCATGGCCGTTTATAATCGCTCAGTTGATCAAAATTTCTTGCTGCGGAGTTTCTCCATGCAAAAACAAAAAATCATTCGTTCATGAAGATAGGTTTATTCATACCCTGTTACATCGACCAGTTTTACCCCCAAGTAGGTATAGCCACCTTGGAGTTATTGGAAAAACTGGGTTGCCAAGTAAGTTATCCTTCCGGACAAACCTGCTGCGGGCAACCTATGGCGAATACGGGTTGTGAAAAAGAGGCCATCCCAACTTATCAACACTTTGTTCGGCAGTTTAAAGATTTTGATTACATCGTAACGCCTTCCGGAAGCTGTGCCTACCACATTCGCAAGCATTACGATGTACTGGAGCAATCAGAAGAGGTAAAAAAAGTAAGAACCAACACACTCGATATCAGTGAGTTTTTATTGGAAAAACTCGGAATCTCTGCCCTTGACAGCCAATTTCCCCACAAAGTGGGGCTGCACAACAGCTGTCATGGCTTAAGAGGCCTTCGGCTGGGTACCGGTTCGGAAAGAGTCCTCACCCAACAGTCCAAATTGCAAACCCTCTTACATATGGTCAAAGGAATTGAACTGGTGGAACTGGATCGTTCGGATGAATGCTGCGGATTCGGCGGCACCTTTGCCATTAATGAACCGGATATTTCAGTTGCCATGGGTAGAGATCGATTAGCGGAACATGAGAAAAAAGGAGTGGAGGTAATCACAGCCGGAGACATGTCCTGCCTCATGCACCTAGAAGGCATCATACGGCGGGAAAAGAAAAAACTACAGGTCAAACACATTGTCGAAATTCTTAACGGGACGAGCATATGAGTCAACACGCACAAAAAGCAGCAGAGTTTATCACCAATCAGGAACGGATGAAGTGGCATGATGAATCCCTATGGTTCGTCCGGACTAAGCGGGATAAAGCCACCCACGGCATTCCGGAATGGGAACAGCTTCGGGAACTCGGCTCACAGATCAAAAACCACACCTTATCTAATCTCGATCAATACCTGGAGGAATTTGAAAAAAATGCCCTGCAAAACGGCGTGCAGGTACACTGGGCTGCCAATGCAGCAGAACATAACAGGATCGTACACGAGATATTAGCCCGACAGGAGGTTCAGCGCATCGTTAAAAGTAAATCCATGCTTACGGAGGAATGTGGATTGAATGAATTCCTCACCGAAAAGGGAATCGAAGTAGTGGATACCGACCTGGGAGAACGCATCATTCAGCTAAGGGAAGAACCGCCCAGTCACATCGTAATGCCGGCCATACATCTGAAAAAAGAAGAAATCGGTGAGCTTTTTCATCAAAAACTGAATACAGAAAAAGGCGCCAGTGACCCTAAATACCTCACAGAAAGTGCCCGGCAGCATCTGCGCGAAAAGTTCCTGTCGGCCCAGGCGGCCCTTACCGGCGTTAACTTTGCCATAGCCGAAACTGGCGGTGTGGTCGTTTGTACCAATGAAGGAAATGCGGATATGGGGGTCCACCTTTGCCCCGTCCAGATCCATAGCATGGGGATTGAAAAAGTGTTGCCTAAGGCAGAGCACCTGGGCGTGTTCACCCGCTTGCTGGCCAGAAGTGCCACCGGACAGCCCATCACCATTTTCACCTCCCATTACCATCGCCCCAAACCGGAAGGTGAAATGCATATCATTATTGTGGACAATGGGCGTACGGCCCAGCTAGGCCGTGAGGACTTTCGCAACTCCCTCAAATGCATCCGCTGCGGAGCCTGCATGAACACCTGCCCCATCTACCGGCGCAGTGGCGGACACAGTTATGGCTATACCGTTCCGGGGCCGATCGGTTCTATCCTGACGCCCGGTATCGATTTGAAAAAATACAGTGACCTTCCTTTTGCTTCTACCCTCTGTGGTTCCTGCTCAGATGTCTGTCCGGTCAAAATCAATATACACGAACAGCTCTACCGCTGGCGGCAGATCATTTCTGAAGAAGGACATCTGCCGTCGAGTAAAAAACAAGGGATGCGCATCGCCGCCAGGGTTTTATCCAAATCCACGACTTATAAATTTGGCGGAAAAATGGCGCGTTGGGCCCTTAGAGCTTTCCCAAGGTTTTTCATTTATAATCGGCTGAATGTATGGGGTAAAAACAGAGAATTACCTGAAGCTCCCAAACAAAGTTTTCAGGAATGGTATCAAAAAAACAGGAAAGAGCCATGAGTAAGGAAAGTATTCTAAACGCTATCCGGAAAGTTAAACCGGAAAAGGTGGAACTGCCTGAAATCCCTGATTTTCACAGAGAATCGTCTGGGACACTGGCTGATTTCATCAAAACAGTGGAAGGAGTAGGAAGTAAAGTGGTGTTGGAAAAAGAGCTGAAAGATATCAATCAGGCCGTACAGAACCTGTTTCCTGCAGCCACTATCATAGCTTCTCCCCTGGAAAAGGTACAATCGACCATTGACCTCAAGAAAATACAAAGTCCTCATGAACTGGAAAAGGTGGACGTGGCCGTATTAAAAGCGCAATTAGGCGTAGCCGAAAACGGAGCTCTCTGGCTAAGTGAACAAGATTTGGGTATCAGAGTATTGCCTTTTATCACCCAACACCTGATCATCTTGCTCGACTCCACAACCCTGGTCAACACCATGCATGAGGCGTATCAGAAAATCAGGATCGACGAAGCCGGGTTTGGGCTGTTCATCGCCGGGCCCTCTAAAACGGCCGACATTGAACAATCGCTCGTAATCGGTGCCCAGGGAGCCCGAAGTTTAACAATTTTCATTAAACCATCGGAAAGTAATTAGTTACTGATGTTACGCCCGTTAAAAAAATATTCACTTGTCGCTGCGCCCAGACGGGCCGTATGGCTGCAGCTTAATTTGGCCTCCATTTTTCTGCCTACGGTTAGCACCGTAGGCTGGAAGCTGTCACCGCTTCGGGGTTTGTAGGACTTGCTCAAAAGCCGCCTTGCGGCGAAAGCTTCATAAGCTCGGGTGTCAGCCCGAGCTTAAAAAAAGCGGCCAAATAAAGCTGCAGCGCAGCGACACATAACCCTATATGGGTAACATCAGTAAGTTATACCTTAATCGACAACTGACAACTGACAAGTGAA
>JAUIKE010000056.1 GCA_030430845.1 Bacteroidia bacterium
TTCAGGCGTGGGCTGAATTTGATACGCTTGGCGTTCAAAACAGCAGGCGTCGATTTTATAATAGCCCTTTGGAAACGGATTGAAGCTCAGTTTGCCGAGCTTCAACTAAAAACCATCGGGTAGAGTAATCAAAATGAATTGTCTAAAAACGCAATAACCTCACTACAAAACAATCCTGTATTGGCCAATAATTTTGCAAAATATACTATTCGTAACAGTATGTTTATTAGCGATTCAATTAGGAATATTGCTTTAGTTAATAGGTATGAAAAAATTATATCTGACCTTATAAACCAAGGGCCAACGATGAACGATAATCAAGTAAAAAAGAAGTTAGAAAGCTTAGAAGGTTTAATGAGAATTGAACCATTAAATTTTGAGTACACCCCTAGAACTAATCAAGTATATTTAGTTGTTTCAGATCCAAGGCCAGAAGACCCCAGAAAAGTAAAGGAAAAGCCAGTGTACATAGTTGTCCCAAGTAAGCTAGATCTTTTAGAATATAAATTAGATTTTTTACCTACCGCAGTTGGTTTAAATAACCTAATTAAAAGGATAGAGCAGGCTTATTTAAATGTCTCTATCTTAAACCATATTGGTACAGTGAAAGGTATTTCAGCGGATACCTATAAAACCCTTTTATTTGAGTCGGTAGATAATTAAGTCTACTTTTCAAGATGCTGTATCCAAAAAAATCCTTTAAGATCAAGAATTAGCGGTGAACTTTGTAAAACTAAGGATGATGTAATTGAAGGATTGGACAACTTGATTCGACACATTAAAAGAATCTCTTTCGAAATCGCTAATTTCGAAAACATGAGATATCGAGTTTTGGCTATCAATAATTAAATCACAAAAATTGTCGGAGAACCGTAAAAACTAAATAGATTTGAATCGGATTTTAGAAATAGAAAGAATTGCTGATTTGTCGGCTTACCGAAAGTTAGTACCAAAAATAAAATAGAAAATTACTAACTTTCAAAAAAGCAGAAGATGAAAAAGTCCAGATTCACCGAGACTCAAATTCTTAAGATTTTAAAAGAAAATGAGGCAGGCCTAGCGGTCAAAGATGTGGTTAGGCAGTATGGCATTAGCGCAGGCACCTTTTATAATTGGAAAGCCAAATATGGGGGTATGTCAAGTTCCGATTTAAAGAAGTTGAAAGAACTGGAAGATGAAAATAATCGGCTTAAGAAGATGTTCGCTGAACTGAGCCTGGAAAATGCAGCCTTAAAGGACGTAATAGAAAAAAAGCTGTAAAGCCTGCGAAGCGCCGAGAAGTAGCCAGTTATTTAGTCCATCATCATGAATGGAGTATACGTCGTGCTTGCCGAACAGTCAAATTGAGTCGCACAGTATACTATTATGAGCCGAAAGGCAGGAGAAAAAATGATGAACAAATAGCGGAGTTGTTGAGTGATTGGGCCGTTCGATTTCCTCAATATGGATTTTGGAAATTATATCATCGCCTACGTTTAGCAGGCTATAGCTGGAATCATAAACCTGTTTATCGGGTATACAAGGCTTTAAGGTTGAATATTCGAAAACGGCCAAAGCGAAAATTGCCAGATCGCCCCAAAAGGCCTCTGGTTTTACCAGATTTGCCTAATGAGGGCTGGAGTATGGACTTTATCAGTGATAGCCTTAAAGATGGCCAGCGTTTTCGCTGTTTGTGTGTCATGGATGATTTCAATCGGGAAATTCTGGCTATTGAAGTAGATACCTCCTTGCCCAGTTTGAGAGTTATTAGAGTGCTTGGCCAACTATTGGAATTGCGAGGAACACCAAAGCAAATCCGAGTGGATAATGGCCCTGAATTCCTGGCAGATAGAATGCAGCAATGGGCGGAGGCTCATCAAATAGAGCTGGGATTTATTCAACCAGGTAAGCCCATGCAAAATGCATTTGTAGAAAGATTCAATGGAAGCCTAAGAAGAGAATTACTGAGTAGACATTGGTTCAGATCCATCAAACAAGTACGACAATTTGTCCAAAACTGGATGATGGAATACAACCACTATCGACCTCATGATGGATTGGAGCATTTATCCCCAATTTTATATGCTGAAAAAAAGGAATCTAAATTGGAAATTCTAATTTAAGTGGTACTAGTTAACGGTAAGCTGACACAAATATTAGATAAATTTAATAGTGAAATTCAATAATTGAAGGAAATTGAAGCATCTAATCACAATGCAATTCATTAAATGATTATGCAGAATAATGTGTGATCTACAAGTGAACAACTTTTTTTTCATTAAAAAAATATGATTATGCCCAAGTTCTTTAAAAATTATCTTAACCAAATGAAAAACAAGTTTGGCTACCGAGCTACATGGGAACCCAATAGGCCTATGGAAATTGGAGCTATTGGAAAGTTTCATCGTGGAATTTTTGTCCAATACTCCACTTTAAACAAAAAAAAAATACCGATGGAAACTCAAACCTCAACCGGTAAAAACATGTTAGATTTTTCAACTTCTGAAGGAGTAAAAATCACTACCAAAGGAGAGGGCGACCCTGTCCCGGCCAATGCATCTAGATTAGCAGATGCTAATGCTGGTTTTGTAATTGAATTTTCAAAAGAGAATTCAATCCTATTTAAAGCATTAAATACAAAAAACACCAAAATTGTCAATATTGAAGAATTAGAAGAAGGAATCCTTAACCTATATAAAAAAGGGAAATGGGATAAAAAATACGTAGTAATAGCAGAATTAATTGAAGCAGAAGCTACAACCGCAATAATATCAAAGAGTTCAAATAGCAGAATAGAACTTCAAGCAAAGGCAGATGTTGGATCAGAAGATCTAAAAATTACAAATGCAAGTCTTGAATTAGGAATGGTAGCTGAAAAAGATATTGCCACAAAAGTAATAGCTGAAACAAATGCCTCACCATTATATCTTGCGATGGGACTTAAACCAAGGTTATTTGGTTCTGACCATTCAGCTAAACTTGGAATTAAAAAACTCCGAGAGGAGACAGACTTTCAGTTAGATAAAATTGATTTTGAAGAATTTGAATTAGAGGATATTTAAGGGCACTGAATTTCAAACTGGCCATCTTAATTTTTATTCGGAAAGTCTTAAAGAAAGATAACCAGTTTTTATCTTTATGTATGTTATGAAGAATTATGCTCCGATTTCACAATTTCTCCTTGCATTTGCTCAAAATGAGAAGTATCCAGAATTAAGGCAACTTGAATTGGAAATTGAGGCTATTTCTAAAACTCTTGATTCTTTTGCAAGTAACATAGGGGATTCTAATACCCAAATAGTTAATAATTTTCTTAACACCCCTGTAAGAATTAGTGAACATCTATCTAATCATCCCAATCAAGCAATCATTTTTCATTTTGCAGGACATGCCGATAAAAACCATATAGTATTAGAGAACGCAATAGCGAAAGGAGAGGGATTATCTGCATCACTAGAAACACAAGAAAATCTAATTCTAGTTTTTCTTAATGGTTGTTCAACTAAAAGTCAGGTAGAAAAACTACTGGATATCGGGATACCAGCAGTTATTGCTACATCTGCACCAGTTGGAGATACTTCTGCTAAAGAATTCGCTATTGATTTCTATAATAGCTTTTGCTCTGAGAAAGGTGAAATTAACAAAACGCTTTACCAAGCATTTGAAGATGCAGCAAAAAAACAAAAATGGTATACAGAAATCGAAATACTTGAAGAAACTAACCGAGGGGCACTAATTAAGAAAAAAAAGGATTCACCAGAATCCTTCAAATGGGGATTATATTTCAGGGAGAAAAATAAATCAATTAAAGAATGGACTTTAAAAGAAGCTATAAAATCTCCTTTTATAGGTTTGCCTCCTATTCGTAATGATATCCTATTCCCAGATAATCCATTTAAAGGTTTAAGTTTTTACACTGTTGAAGATGCAAGAATATTTTTTGGTAGAGGAAAGCAAGTAAAAGATCTTTTTTTTAATGTTAATTCAAATAATTCTCCTCCAGTTCTTCTTTATTATGGTCAAAGCGGTGTAGGGAAATCTTCGATACTGAACGCAGGATTAATTCCCAGATTAGACCAAAAAACTTGGGAGGTTAAAAATATCCGAAAGGATCATTTAAATGTAATTAAACATATAAGCATTGATCACAGTCCAATAAATTATTTATATATCTTTGATCAAATAGAAGAATTAATAACCCAAAACACTAAGGGAAAAACTGAAAAACTGAAGAATTTTATCCAGCTTTTAAGTTCTCTTACTCAAGAAAAAAATCGAAACCTCAAATTCTTACTCTCTTTTAGGAAAGAATTTGTGGCAGAATTCACTGAAGAACTAGAAAAATTAGGGGTTAGGTTTTCCAAAATTTTTGTTCCGTCTCTGGATATAGCCCAAATTCAAGAAGTACTTTTTAGCGTTGGAAATGATAAAAAGTTTAAAAACCAATACAAAATTCAAGTTAGTCCAGGTCTGCCCAAAGAAATTGCCAATGATCTTTCTCGTGATAAATCTTCCAATATAGCACCGGCACTCCAAATCTTATTATCTCGGTTTTTTAAAATTGCAAAGGGTAATAACCTTAGCTCCCCAACATTTACTTTAGAGGAATATGAAAAGATGAAAAAGGATGGTGGTTTATATTTGCAAGATTATTTTGACAAACAATATGAAATCCTTTTACATTCGGATGATGTTGAAATAAATCAAGCCACAAGCTTAGGTCTTACACTGGACTTTCTAGAGTTTTTCATTTCGGACTTTGGCACATCCATAAGTCGAAGTAGCACTGAAATCGTCAAGCATTTTGGAGAGATCGGATATTTAAGAAAAGAACTAACCGATCGTTTTTTTTTAACAGAAAATACAGCAGATAGTGATAGCAACCTTGTATATACACGTATTACCCACGACTCTCTTGCTGCCATTATTAAAGACAAATACAATAAATCGCCATTAGCTGGGCAATTAACAAGAAAGACCATAGAAAATAAAATAAATCAAATTAAAATATTTTTTGGCGATAACAATTTGGATTGGAATAAATTACCCACAGCGCTTTATTTATCAAAATATGAGCTAAAACAAATCAATGCCGGCTTAAAAGGAACTCGTAAATTAAGCTCCATTCAGGAAGCGCTAATTCACAATAGTTCAAGGGTATTAAAAAAAGAACAAATTAATAACGGTATACGCAGTGCGGTCCCTTTTGTTTTGCTTGTTATTTTATTATTTGTATCATTATTATCAATATTTGGGACTACGAAAAACACCTTGGCAAATGCAAAAAATAATTTAGACCAAAATAAAATTAATGAGGCAATAAGCGATTATCAAAAAGTTTGGTTTGACAAGCAAACCATCGAAAATGATTTATCTAATTATTTAGACTCCTTCATCTTTAAACATAGAATAGAAACACTGGATACTCTTGTAAAATTTGCAGAAAGAAAAGGTCTTTCCAATAAAGCTAACTTTTTTTCGAAAGCGGCATTTCTTTTTTCACTAAGTAATGATTCTTCTAATCTGGCAAAGATTAGTCCAAAATTAACATTTACAGAAAATAAAGAAAAACTTCCATTGGCAATACCTCACCGGGTAGAAGAAATAAAAAACTATATTGATTCTTCCGTTTATAAGGAATATTGTCGTTTGTTTTTTCCCGAAATCATGGAAATAAGTTACCATGCATCTTCATTTAATGTCTCAAAATATGAAATTACACAAAGACAATTTTTAGTGTTTTGGAATACAATAAACAAAGATTCTTTTAACCTTTACAAAGGAGAATATGATAATCTTTTTGATTCTGTCGCAGTAAAAAGTGATTATCCAATTGAGGTAAATTATTACCCAGCTCTAGATTATGCCTTATGGTTAAATGGGAGCTTACTATCAAAACAAGAATGGGAATTCGTTGCTGGAGGTGGGAATAATCCGCTCCAAATATTCAGTGGGACGGATACCTTAGAAAATTTAAAAGATTATGCAGTAATTGGATTTGCTACTACAGGCCCAATTGGCCCTAATAAAAGAAAACCAAATAAATTGGGCGTTTATGATATGACGGGAAATGTGGCCGAATGGACTTCTACTGAAGTTGGTGAAAAGATCGTAGTTAAAGGCGGAAGTTACCCAACTCCTGTTAGAAAGAGTTTTTTTGCCAATCTAGAAGACCAACAAGTAAAGCCAGGAACAACCTACCTCTACAAAAGTTTTGGGATAAGAATAAAATATATGAAAAATTAAAGAAAGTGGAGTAATGCTATTGTGTAATGAACCATATTTGATCTTACATTCTGGTTGATTTGATACGAGATTTTATCTTACAGACAGGCATCCCGCATTTTTCTTTTCAAATAGCCCCTTCCACTGCTTTTAAGGGCTGTTCGAAAATAAAAAAATCAACCAGCTTTGTCAGATTTTCTTCTGACTTTTTGGAAGTGACTGTTAGATCAAATGGTGACTATTTCAGCTAAGGTTGGATTTCTTTTTTTAAAGTGATTACAAAGCCCTTATTTTTATACTTTTTAGATCGCTTTAAAGAAATTCTAACTTTCAATTCATTAGCATCCACTTTTATCACCTCTATTTCTTTGGCTTCTTCGTGAATATGCTTTAACTTCGTTCTACTTAATCCTTTAAAATTTAGGCTCAAAATATTTTCCCGAAATGCCCAAGTCGTATATTTTATTTGGTTATCAATTTTAAACTGTTCAAAAACAGCTTCTGCTACATACCTACAACCCAACTTTTGAAGATCATCCAAGTCTGCTACTTCTTCTGAACCTGCTTTAATTAAAAGTAGATCATAAGTGTTATTTTCAAATAGCCTTAGCTTAAATGAAACATTAATAAAATTGCACCTAAACTTATGGGCTAAGCTATCATTTTTTCCAACTACCTCATCAACTTCTCCAATCCAATCTCCAACAAGCTCTTCCCTGGTATAATCTTGGGAAAATGAAGAAATAGGCAAAAAAACAAGCAAAAACAAGAAATTTAAGCCCTTCATTTCTATTAAATTTTAGTTGTTGAAAAAACCTATGAGATAATTATTGATTTCTGACTTCAGTTTTGGATTTAATTCTACTCTGTTAAAACTAGAAAGAACGTTTTTAACAACCTGTTTAATTCCACATCTTGTCAATACATTTGTTCCTACAACATTTTCTATTGGATAAATTTTAACCTTGTTTAAATCTTTTAATGCATTTTTAAGATAAGGTTCGGTTTCACCCCCAATTGAAACCTCAATTCCAATAACTTCAATATTAGGCTTGCTAATCCATTCAAAATCATTTACGACCTCCACCTTTAAATTCTGCTCAGATAAACTGAAGACAACTGTAGAAACCACATACACCGCTGCATTTTTTATATCTTCATGATGTTTGATCCACATCCCAAAATGTTTCTCTTCGTAATCAACTCTCGTATTTACAAATTTTAAGGGCGTTTTTATTACTAATTTGGTTTGATCTGTATTATTAGTATTTACAGCATTTAAAATCACCCTCCTTTCTTTGTAACGCTCTGCTGTAAATTGAAGCCTAACATGATCAGCAACCTTTATGTTATGCCTAGTTATTACTGTACCTTTCAGAACATCATTCAGGTGTTTTCCCAATAATTCAGAAAGTACTTCGTTTATCTCAAATAAACTTGGACAAGTTTCACTTAACTCAAAATTATTAATTCTAGAAAATTCTGATTGAGCATTTGAATCAACTCCTGAAATTTGTGTAATAAGAACAATTAGATTGATAAGAAAAACAACCATTATTATTTATTTGTTTTGATTTATATAAACAAAACATTTTTAATTAAAAAAAATCCCCTATTTAATTATTTTTAACAAAGATTTAATTTTATGAAGGGAAACCTTTATGCTCTTTTAGTTGGAATTAATAAGTATAGACATCCTGTAAGACAATTATCTGGATGCCTAAATGACGTACTTGCAATCAAAAATTATCTGAAGCTTGAAGAGGTAAGTAGGAATTTTAATGAAACTTCAATTCAGTGCTTGACCGAAAAGGGTGCTACAAAACAAAACATTGTTAATTTTATTGAACAACAGTTAGGGAAAGCCAATAAGAACGATACTGCTTTATTCTATTTTTCGGGGCATGGAACTCAAGAAAAGGCAGATACCAGATTATGGAAAAATGAGCCAGAAAATAATCTAGAATGTCTGGTATGCTATGATAGTATACCCGAAAATGGTAATATCTACAATTTTTTAGCTGACAAAGAATTAAGATGGTTAATCCAAAATTTATCAAAGAAGAATCCTCATATCATTACCATATTTGATTGTTGCTCTTCGGGTGATAACACTAGAAATTTTAAAATACAAAAAGATGTAAAAAATATTAACTTTAAATATACATCTGGGAATCCTTTCCCAAAAAGAGCTTGGACTGATTTCATTTTTTCTCAGGAAATCAATTATGATGAAGCTCTCAACTCTACTTCAATTAATGAAATTATTCCCTTAGGAAAACACTTATCTTTATCGGCTTGCAGAAATGACCAATCAGCAGTTGAAATAAATCAAGAAGGTATATTTACTAAGAGTTTGATTGATGTTTTAACTAGGTACAATCATTCCATTTCTTATTATGATTTAAAACAAAAGTTAACTCTCGACACTAGACACAGGTATGCTCAAACTCCACAAATTTTATATTCACACAGTCAGGAACAACTATCTGAAGGATTCTTAGGCTTGGATAGAAAACCTCTAAAACTTAGGGCAAATCTAAATTTTCTTGCTCAGAAAAATCAATGGCTAATTGATTTAGGTTTTATTCACGGCCTTAATACACAAATAGGAATATTTGAGGTTACTGATTTAAATGAAAAAGAAAAGATCAAAGCTCAAATAAAGTCAATTGATTCAAATAGCTCAATAATTACTTTTTTAGGGAACAATCCCAGTCAAGAAAATACCTGGATTGCCCATATCCCTAACCTTCTTTCCTATCCAATTTCTCTTCATATTAATGAACAAAGCTTAGAAAGACTTTTAAATTTCAATGAATATACCCAAAATCACAACTTCTTAACTACAAAAAAAGAGTATACAGCAGATTATAGTGTTACCACCAATGAGGAGGAAATAACTATTCATCTACCATATCAACAAGATAAACCACTGGCGGCACCAATTCCTATATCAGATTCAGACTATGATAAAATTTTCATTTCTTTTATCAACAAGATACAAAAATGGGAGTTTGTTAAAAACCTTAGGAATCAAAAGACATTTGGGAAAGCTGTTCTTCCATTTGAAGTAGAAATATTTGAAATTAATGACGAGGGCAAAGAACTTCCAGTAAATAAATTCTTTGATAATGTTTCTTTAGAATTAAGACCTAAAAATGGAACTGCAAAAGCTGCAATTAAAATTAAAGTCACAAATACTTATTCAAAAACCCTTTTTATTGGAGCTATTTTTTTAGCAAATGACTTTGAAATAGTTCCAGAAATTTTCCAACCATCAATTGTATGCCTAAATCCAAATGAATCTGTGTGGGCATATGAAGGAGAGATAATGGAACTTAGGCTAATGGAGTATTTAAGACAATATAATTGGGATAAAGATACTTCTTTTATAAAAATTATTGCGTCTACAGAGGATGATTTAAGTATAGACAGTTATGGCCAATCATCCCTTCCTCACCCTATTAAAAATAGAGATTTTATTCATCTTGAAATTGATAGAGGACCTTTATTACCCTACAGACCCGAAAAAAAATGGTGGACAAATCTTGTAGAATTCCATTTAATTAACCCTTTTTATAAAGAATAATAGTAATGAAAACGAAATAGAAAAAAATCTAAATTGGCTACTGACTACTCAATTACAAGTTATAAGCCCCTTCACTTTCAGTAAATTCATCACTCTGACCTCCTCCCCAAAACCGGACCGATCAAAATTAAGAAACGAGGCTTATTGAGCTGTCTAATTATCCGCCGTGGTTACCCTTTGTGTGTAATCCGGTCTATCTGACCCCCCAAATCCGATTTTATCTGACCCCGGTATTCCGGCCATCTGACCCCCTGGGATGTTAATAACATTCCGGCGGTTTGACCCCCCTTGAAAAAATACCGATTCGTACGTCAAGAATGCCCAACTTCGGTCCAAAAATGGATCGATGGCAAAACGAAAACGTATGGATCAGATCAAATCTGTTTTACGCAATTACCTGGCCTGTGGCTCGATCAAAGGCACCGCCCGACAGTTGAAGATGTCGAAGAATACATTGCGGGAGTATCTTCGCCGGGCTCAAGCACACAGCAGCGACCTGTCCGAGTTATTGGATCTGGACGATGAACAACTTAGTCAGATCTTTTATCCTTCTGAGGCTCAACAGGCTTCCTATCGTTCAAAAGTGTTTGATCAGCAAGTGGATTACTGGCTCAAAGAACTGGGGCGAGTAGGCGTGACCCGACAGTTGTTGTGGGAAGAATACCGCTCCAGCCACCCTAATGGATATGGCTATAGTCAGTTTTGTGACCGGCTGCGCCGGGCTATCAAGTCTAAAGACCTGACGCTGGCCCTGGAGCATAATCCGGGAGAAGTGCTCATGCTGGATTTTGCCGGTAAAAAAATGCACTGGGTAGACACCCAAAGTGGTGAAGTTCACGCCTGCGAAGTGTTGATAGGGGTGCTGCCTTTTTCTCAATACAGCTTTTGCATAGCGCTGCCCTCTCAGAGCCTCATGGACTTCATCCATGGTCTGAACCAGACCTTACTTTTCCTGGGAGCCCTTACCAAGGTGATCCTGTCTGATAATCTCAAAGCCTATGTCAGCCGTGCAGATCGTTACGAACCGACCTTTACGCAACTCTGTGAACAGCTGGCTGCTCATTATCAGATCGATCTGCAAGCCACCCGCGTAGCCAAACCCAGAGACAAGGCCAGTGTGGAAAATGCCGTCCAACAAGCCTATTGGCGTATTTATGGCCCTCTTCGCAATGAGGTCTTTCCCAGCATCGAAGCCCTCAATAATGCCATCAAAGTCCAACTCAAAAAACACAACCAGAAGTCTTATCAGAAGCGATCTGGTAGTCGACAGTCCATCTTTGAGCAACAAGAACGGCCACAAATGAACGACCTGCCTCCTGATCTTTTTGAGGTCAAAAAGATCACCCGGGCCAAGGTGCAGCGCAATTATCACGTCTTTTTAGGTGAAGAAAAGAACTATTACTCGGTGCCTTACCAGTACGTGGGTAAACAGGCTGAGGTGATCTATACCCGCCAAAGCGTAGAAGTGTATGTCGATCAAAAACGTGTAGCTACTCACGAAAGGCTTTTTTTGCATGGAGGGGAATATCGCTATCAAACCCGACTCGAACACATGCCGAAGCACCATCAGGAATGGAAAAAATCTCAGGGCTATGATGCATCCTATTTCCTGGAACAGGCCTCCCGCATCGGCCCGGCCACCCAATGGGCTATCCAGCAAGTGCTCCTCGGTCGCATCCATGAAGCTCAGACTTACAACAGCTGCAAGGGCATCTTAAGTCTGGCCAAACAATACAGTCCTGAGAGAATGGAGCGAGCAGCCCAACGCTGTCAGAAGGTGAGCAAAGCCACTTACGGCATGCTCAAACGCATCCTCCAACACAAGCTCGACCAGGTCGAAGAACAAGACAAACAACTCTCACTCGGACTACATGAAAACATCCGTGGAGCAGACCAATATCAATAATCAAAAACGCTTTAACATGAAAAATGAATCTTTGCAAAGCATGAAACGCATCAAACTCCTAGGCATGGCTGCTGCTTACGAAGCCATCCTGGGCCTGCCCGTCAATCAGCAGCCCACGGCTCATGACATGATCGCCCGGCTGATCGATGCTGAGGCACAACACCGTTCTCATCGCCGAACCGAGCTATTTTTGCGATTAAGTAAACTTCGTTATCAGGCCACCATAACCGATATAGAATGTTCTGAAAGCCGTAATCTGATGCCCGAACAGCTGGCATTATTAGCCGACAGTGCTTATATCAACCGGGGAGAAAACATCCTCATCACCGGCGCTACCGGCTGTGGAAAGTCCTATCTGGCCTGTGCCCTTGGTCACCAGGCTTGTGTGATGGGACTTCGAACCCTTTACTTCAACCTCAATCGACTGACTGAACAAATCGCTATTGCCCAGGCCGACGGCACCCTTATCAAATGGCTCAATCGAATGAAAAAAGCTAAGCTGATCATCTTCGATGACTTTGGCCTTCAACCCATATCACACAAGGTTAAAATGACCATCCTCCAAATCCTTGAGGACCGGTATGAGCAAGGGGCCACCATAATCTGTTCGCAACTTCCGGTAGGTAAATGGTATGAGTATCTGGCAGAACCAACTCTGGCCGATGCCATCCTGGATCGTATCATCCCCAGAGCCCATAGAATCGAATTGAAAGGAAAAAGTAGAAGAAAAAACTTAAAACAACTATCTTAACCAACTCATTTTTGACGTACTTATCAACAGGGGGGGCAAACGACCGGAACTAGGGGGTCAGACATTCCGGAATACACACTTTGGGGTTACACTGTTGGTTTGCATTACAATGTCCTCTTCCCCAACAGCGCTTCCATTCAAAAGTAGAGAGTTAGGAAAAAATTATCTAACTTTCAAAAAAGAATGTGATGCGAAAAAGCAAGTTTAGCGAATCTCAACGCATGGCAATTTTAGCCAAAGCAGATGTCGGCCAGAGCGTAGAAGCCATCTGCCGGGAACACCAAATCAGTCCAGCTACTTTTTACAAATGGAAAAAAGAACTAGCCATTGAGCAGGATGAAGATAAACGTCGGCTCAAACAATTGGAAGAAGAGAATAAGCGTCTGAAGAAGATGTACGCTGAGTTAAGCCTGGATCATGACATTTTACAGCATGGATATGAGATGCTGAAAAAGTGGCAAGCCCAGGACGCCAAGAAAAAATGATAGACGAGGTCAAGCAAGTAAAGAAAACAAGTGTACGTAGAAGTTGTGTTGTTTTGGGCTTTAGACGCCAGACATACTATCAGAGAAAACAAGGGCATCGTCCGGAACAGAAGGATCAGGAAATAGCCGAGTTATTGCGCAGAGTAACCAAACGGTTCGTAGCCTGGGGCTTTTGGATGGTGTTTCATTATTTGAGAAAACAGGGGCATCCCTGGAATCATAAACGGGTGTATCGTATTTGGAAAGCAGAGGGTTTACATTTAGGACTGCCGCCCAAACGATCAAAAATCAAGCGAGTATACCAGGATCTATTGGCTCCTGGCAGGATCAACGAGGGATGGGCTATGGACTTTGTAAGTGATTGGGTAGTTGGTCCTGGTGGGGAGAAAGTTCGCATCATCAATGTCATGGATGAGTATTCTCGAAAAGCCTTATGGACCGAAGCCTATTCGCGTATTTCTGCGAGCACGCTCGTTGAAGTGCTCAATAAAGTGGTTGAATGCAGAGGAGTACCGGCCTATATCCGATGCGATAACGGACCGGAATTCATCTCAGCCCGTTTAAAAAAATGGGCAGATGACCATCAGGTCGAATTAAAATTCATTCAGCCGGGAAAGCTTAGTCAAAATGGATTGATCGAACGACTGAATGGTACTCTGAGAACGGAATGTCTGAACTTGGAATGGTTCCAAAGTATTCAGCGCCTCAATGTAGAAATACAAGATTGGAGTGTCGTTTACAATACTATCCGGCCTCATAGTTCCATCGATTATTTGACCCCGGATGAACTAGAGCAAATTAATCATAGACTCTACTTTAAAGCGGTTGCGTAATAGGGGAAGAGGACAAACTGGGATAGGTTATCCTATTATTTTCAATACAATGCTAAGATTCGCAAGGTGATCTACACGACCAATATTATTGAAGGCTTTCATCGCCAGCTCAGAAAGGTGACCAAAACAAAGGGGGCTTTTGCTTCTGATGATGCATTGTTCAAATTGCTATACCTTGCGCAGGAAGATATTACAGGAAAATGGAATCGACCGATCCATAATTGGAATCAGACACTATCGCAGCTATCGATTATTTTTGAAGACCGGCTAAGGCTGGATTTGTAAATGTTCAGCCGGCAGGACCGCCCGCGGGTGGTCCTGCCGGGCTGATACCCTGACACACTTTATGTAACACTACCTATCGGTCAAGACCTTTGTCCTTTCCTTTATTTTGGGATCTATTTTTATACTGCTCCTTGACGCGCTCACGAGCATATTCTTTGACACCGGCCTGGTATCCTTGGGAATAGGGGATTTCCTTATCCTTTAGGCTATCTAAAATCTTTTTAGCCAGTTTTGGATCATATTTTTCCAGTAGGTATCCGGCATTGAAGCCTTTTTTTATCAGTTCAAGATCTGTCATCACTTGGGTTGTTTTTCGTTCTTTTCAATGAATTCGAGAATGGAAGGGCGGTTATATAAAACGATCTTTTCGGTAATCTTTGATACTCTGATATATCCCTGATCGCAGAATTTCTTTAGGGTAGTTTGGGAGGTGATTCGAAGCAAACTCCTAGCTTCCTCTGCAGTGATCCAGGGCTCATGATCCACCTGGTGCATTTGCATCAAGCGGATAATCAGACCTTCTTTGAGGTCATAGTAGACCTGTTCATCCATGCAGATTTGGCGGTTGATATTTCGGTTTTCAATTTTGGACATTTTATAAGTACTTTCCCATATTTTGAGTTGTTATTTCTTCATCTTTCTTGGTTTACTAATGTACAGGTTAGATGTAATTTTTATATAAACATACTTTTATTCCCAATTATTGAATTTGTATGATTTCTTTAACTTGGGAACTAGGAATTATTTTGATCGAATATTTGTACGGATCTGAAAATCTACCATAAAAATAATAGAGTTTAGTTTTTCCAATAAATCTTTGATAGTCTGCTTCTTTAAATATAGAGCTTTCTAAACTATCTAATTTTACTGGAATTATTCCTGGTTTAATAGTGTCATTACTAGTAGTTATTATTTGTACGTATTTTGAATACACACCTTCGGGTGAACGGTGATCGTAAGAATTTGCAACTGCATGGGCAATGTTATCTTGAACTAATATCATTAATCCTGGAAATGTCAATATTATGATTGCTACATAAAATTTAAATACCTGCTTGAAACCCAAGTTCATTAATGATAGTATTGGAAAAACCAGTAACATGAATAATACATAGTAGAATATGTTGAAAAAAACTTCCTTTGAATAGTCAAGATCAATAAACCCAATATCTGGATTATACCTTGATTTGCTATGAAAGAAAAAAACCAACAATATTAAGAAGAAAATTATTAAAATCCATCTTGCATAGAACGCAGGTTGAGGTTTTAGGTTACTAAACTCATCCTTTAAACTAGAGATAGTTCCTTGCAAATCATCGCTTGTATTTGTGATTTCTCTTTGTTTTTTAGAGAAAAAATTTCTAATGTAAATACTAATACTTATAAATCTATTTTTCAGAAATTGGAGAATAAACATCAGAATAATAGCAATAAATAATAACAAAATGAAAGTCATTACTCCAGAAATAAGCCAAGTTAGTTTAGCTAACCCTTCCAAGATAAATTCATCTATTGTTAAATAATTTAATATCTGAATATTAAATCTTCTGTAATATGTAGTGATCGAAAGGTAACTCAATAAAGAAATGTAAATAGATCCTAACGCCAGGATGTTTTGATTAAAAAATTTTAGAATAGATTTCATTGTGGCTTTAGGTTTTGTCTAGAAATATAATAATAATTTTAAAAATTCTTTGTGCGGAATGATGTAGAACTTTTAGAGTCTGCTAACTAATCTTCTCGACCTCTGGATACTATACGTTAATAAACACTTTATTAGTTAAGGTTTCCAAGTCATAACCTTTGAGTGGCTATTAGGAAGTCTTAATTTGTTATTATAGAAGCTGAACCAATCACCTATTGTAACTGATCACTGGCCCTTATTACTCTAAAGAGTAAGATACGTATCACAACTTCCAAATCACAGAATTGTATCTCGCAGGCGTTTTCCCCCAATGGTAATTCCCTTTTTCTTGCCAACTTATAGATTGTATAAAATTAGGGGCTAAAGTTGAAATAAGGATATCGTGGGCATATATCTTAATATGTCCATTTTCAATGAAAGCTATGTAAATTTCTTTGCCTATGTATTTTTTATCTATGGTGAGCCGTCCTTTTAATTGTACCTTTAAAAGGCTTACTCCATCTATATGGATAGCAATGAAATCTGCACCTTCAAAATCGTCAGTTAGGCGGAGGCTGTTATATCCATAGTCCGCTAAAGCTGCTGCTACTTTGTGGAAATTGTAGTTTTCCTTTTGGCGGGCATTCAGATCTTGGTATTTGATTTTACTAAATTCAATATTCATACTTCCATTAAGTAGATTAACTATAATCATCAATTGAATCTCCACCTTCCCATTCTAACCCTTGTGCTAGGGTAAATTGCTTTGTTGCCCCTTCTAAAGTGAAAAACGTGCCGCGACTCTCATGAACAAAAAATTGATCATCAATAGAAACCTGAGCAAGTGACCATTCTTTTATGCCTTGAGGGTTATTACATACCACTAATAATTCGTCCGAACTTTCTGAAAGTGCTGTAAGAACAACTTTAGATTCTCCATATTGATTGCGGGCAAAGACTTCTCCCTCTTTTAGTCCTTTGAGATAATCGGCCAATGCATCTGGACCTACATCAGAAGGGCAAAGCGGAAACTCGCTTGGAGTTTTCCAGTTTTTTTGGAGTGCCCCAGGTGTTACAGATTCAATTAGTCTATCCGGCTCCAATCCTTCAACTTGCTTTTCGCTCCCAGGGTTATATAGCCACTCGTCTAGATTCCCCCCTGAGGGATTTCTCCCACTCTTCGCCCAATCGAGTAAACGTTTGTAACTTTCCTCTGCCTCTTTTTTAGTTACTGTACGCATCCAATCAAAATTTTGATCAAGTTTCCCGGGAAGGGGCTGAGCCGGGTTCTTCAAGAAATTCTCTATGCTACCATAGGCTATTTCGACCCTACGTCTTGAGATCGGATTACTGAGTATGTTATCAAGGCGAGTTACCCAACGTAGATTTTCAGGTCTATTGTTTCTTTTGTTTGTATCAATATGATCAACAACGTGGTCTTTGGTAGGGTTTTCACCGTGGAAAGCTGTTGCTACAATCTGGTGGACTACTGTTGAAGAAATATACATATATCCACGTTTCTCACTTGGACGTCCAAATGTCCACTGTTCATCTAAAGGCCTCTTACGTTTTCCTTCCTTCCTATGTCTGAAGACTGCACCATTGTCACGAACACTGTAAGTCTCTTCCTTAAAGGCACAGGTGACTTCTTTTTCAAAATGATCAATATCTATCTGTTCCATTGCAGGCTATTTTGGAATTGGGTACGGCGATTTACACTTTTATGAAAAGAGGTTTTTAATCACCACTTGAAGGGGTAGCGTCTGGTAGCTTTGTTTCAGTATGCGGTTCCAACGGTTTTCCTCTAAAAATAAATTTACCCTCATTGTTGTCGCCGAATTCCTTTCTTGGATAACCATACTTGAGATAAAAGAAAAAGAATAAGAAAACTCCAAAAACTATTAGGATCATCCAGTCAAATTCAATTTCCTTCAGCGCATTGGCATAGTTCCAAATAAAATTAATTAAGAAGGTAAACCAAATTACTATTATTAGCTCACTTAATAGTTTATTGACTTTAGAGACAGAGTAGAATGGTTTTTTGTAAAACACTGTTTTGTAGAGTGGGCCAGTAAGAAAATTCTCGAGCATATCTATATGCTTTTCCCAATTCTCTTGCCAATGTTTACTCCCAATTATTACATAGTTCCAAGCAAAGGAAAATATTAACCCTAAACAAATTAACGCTGCTTCATAAAAGAATTGCTTCGATGAAATTTCTTTTTCTGCATTATTATTCACAATACTAAGGTATGCACCGAAGATAAGAGCTATGAACCCCCAAAAGTATGCTGCTCTTGACCAAAATTTGTTGATTTCAAAGTCTCTATTCTCACAAGCTCTTTTGTATGCATAAGCAAGCTTATCCCCATATTCTACATCGAAGCCGCCTTCTTCATTCTTTTTTAGTCCAAAATTAGAATAATATTTATTTTCATTTACTTCATTATAGTCTTTTCTATTCTCCATATGATTTTTCAGATTCTTCTGTTATATATATATATATGGCAAAGGTCTAATAACTTAAAACCTTATCCTCTCTTTATTTTGGAACCCATTTCTTGGGTCTATATTCTCTCTGCCTAAGAAGTGTTAATTGGCCAGAATTGTTAGGTTCTAACATTTGTAATCTCATCTTCGATTATCGAAAACCTAGTTCGATGTTCGACTCTTTCTTCATCTTGGTAAATAATGTCATATTCTAACCCAATTAGGTCTTCAGGTACTCTTCTCGAAGTTATCGCCTCTGCTTCATTGGCATTACCCTCTAAATGACTCTTGTATTTAGCGACCAAATCCAAGTTTTGGTAAGGAGGTAAGTTGTTTATTTTTGGCAAACCGGTCAAAAAGGAAAAATTGTTTCCATTTACGTGTTCCAATCTAACATTAAAAGCAGGGCTACTTGAATTATTATAAATGGCTAAAGAAAAATTCCAATTAAGTTCCCATAGTATTATTGCTGTTCCTGTTCCTGGGCGAATTATCCCATCTCCAATTTGCCTGTTTTTGGGACTCCATCCTTTATGTATTCTTGCTCCTGAAGACCAGATTAAATCAGCTTCAAGGAACGGTGTTTTCTTTTCTGTTTGGTTTGTTGTATTAGTTTTCCCTTGAAGAGAATCTGTCATTTCTTGTTCAGCGCCTTTCTTCCAATCATGAATTAATTCAACTGGATAATTTTCTTCATCCTTGTCAATAAGGCTTGCACAATTTCCACACAACCAAATCCCATTTGTAATATGTTTTCTCTGCTCTGATGTTAAATTAGCATCATATCTTGGCCCACCAGGTGACGCGGCTGTAATATGAGCAGCTATTCCAATTGTGGTTGCTTTTTCTTGATCAGAATTAGGTCCAACCGTAGGAATTTTACAATTGGGATTTGAGCAAAAGAAGCCAACCCTCTTTGCAAGAATTTCGATAGTCTTCTTAGTAAAATTGTCTCTATTATTTGCCATATTGATGGTTTAGCTATGAAGAAAAATTTTCGACATCTACAAATGCAGATGGTATTGCACCTAGATCCAAGGTTATACCCTTTTATGTATTTGTGACGCCTGATTAAACGTACATTTAAATCGTTTTCAAATTAGTTAAGTATCTTCTGCAAAATCTTTGTGATTTTGTTTTTTTGTAGTAATTGTTTAGTGCAAATATCGACGATAATACAAATGCAGTTCCTTTTGATATTTGCTTTAAATATTCAGGATGAGTTGCTTCCGGTTTGTTGATTAATATATAGGCACCTAAGGTAATAGTTGTTAATCCAACTCCAATAGATAGAAAGTTCTTCTGCAATTCTGAGTAAATGCTTTGAAAGTCATTAACAAAATTTTCAGGCGTTTTTGCCTCTGTAATTCCTCTATAAAATTCGTCTAACTGGATATTAAATTGTCTTAATAATCCTCTATTTTGATTCCTAAATTCAATCAATCTAGGAATTGAAACCCTTTCTAGCTCTGGAATTTGTAAGTCAATAATACCTTTAGCTAAATCAATTTGCTCTTCTGTTTTTCTCTTGGTAGTTTGCGAATAAATAGCATATCCATCATATTCCTCTAAGTCGGTAATGGGAGATGCATGTCTATGGTAGGCAATTTCTTTTGCCAATATAGTCATATATAACATTGCGAGTCTATCTGACATTTTCAATCCATTATCGCTTTCTTCTGCTAATGAATTCTCAATACAAAACATCTTCCAATCATAAGTATACTTTCCACTAAAAACTTCATCATCCCATCTTTCTTTCGCTTTCCATTCCCTTACAATGTTGGCAGAGTTAAATACGCTAGCAAACCTGTAAGGATGTTCCAGGATGTATTCAACTTCCTTTATTGCCCTTATAGTTGCATTATTTCCTTCTTCATAAGTAGGTCTGTGGGCATTTATTAAATCCGTTTCGCTTTGGATTCTCCTGAAAACATCTGATAAATACCTATCTCCCTCCTTTGGAATTATTGGATTGAAATTATCGATATAAAGTAACGAATACTTAATCCAAGCTTCGTTGGTTGCTTCAAATGTTGGATAGTAGATTAAATTTTGCATTCTAAGGATTTATCTTTTTGAGTACAAAATCTGTTGTTGACATAAAGTTGTGGGAATTCAATCGTTATTTCAACATTGCTTTCAAAATAAAAGGATTTGAAACCAAAAAAAGCAGTTCGTATTTGCGTGGGGAGCGTCTTGATGTATTAAGCTTGATTCTGAGTTTTTAAAAACGTACGTTTTTTCGAACACTTCTTCTCCTTCTACCCTACGCAACATTTCCTTAAAAGTTTCGTACAAAAAACTAGTTTTTAAAAACACCGTATGGTAAATTGCATCTGTAACCGTTTTACCGAACAATCATGAAAATTGGATACGCCAGAGTAAGTACCAAAGAGCAAAATCTATCTCTGCAGATGGATGCGCTTGAACGGGAAGGCTGCAAGCAGATCTTTCAGGAAAAAATTGGTGGTGCAAAAGCCGACCGGCCACAACTCCGGAAGATGATCGATCAGCTCCGGGAAGGGGATGTGATCGTCACCTGGAAACTGGACCGGCTGGGCAGATCGCTTCGCGACCTGGTCAACCTGGTCAATGAGATCCAGGATAAGGGAGCAGGGCTCAAGTCACTGAATGACTCCATCGATACCACTACCCCACAAGGCAAGTTAACATTCCATTTGTTTGCCTCTCTTGCGGAGTTCGAAAGAGATATCATTCGGGAACGGACCAAAGCCGGTCTGGAGGCAGCACGAGCTCGTGGCCGGAAAGGTGGCCGACCAAAAGGGCTTTCCAAAGAAGCTCAGAACAAAGCCATGGTTGCAGAGACTTTGTACAAGCAAGGAAGAGATCCTAATGATGGTAAAGAAATAATGTCTGTCACAGAGATTTGTAACCATTTAGGAATCGCAAGAAGCACGCTTTATAAATACCTAAGATTTAGAGGCGTAGAAATTAAATAAGATCAAAATCCGAAATGGATGAATAGACCCCAATCAATACTAATTTTTCTTCCGGACGGATCACCTAGAGGTGTCAGGATCGCGGAAATAACAAACCGGGTTGTCAAAGCTGTTCTAATTCCCAGAAACAAACTAGACTACATGGGCGAACGGGATGAAGCCAAGAACGTTGGCCTGTACTTCCTTTTTGGAGAGTCTTCCGAAAAAGCCAAGCCAATCGTTTATATCGGAGAAGCGGAAGATTGTTATACCCGACTAAAGCAACACAACAGAGAAAAGGAATTTTGGAACTACGCAATAGTAATCGTTTCCAAAATCAATGCCTTTACCAAAGCACATGTAAAATACCTGGAACATCTTGCCATAAAGATCGCCAAAGAAACTAAGAGATACGAAACGGAAAACTCAAATACTCCATCCAAGCCGTATATCACGGAGCCGATGGAGGCCGACCTCTTAGATAGTTTTGAGACCATCAAGATCTTATTGTCTACCTTGGGTTTTCCAATTTTTGATGCCATCGCAAAAAAGTCCGTAGATAAATCTGAAATTTTGGAAATCTCCGCTAAAGGGATCGAGGCTGAAGGTGACTTGATTGATGATGGCTTTGTGGTCTTTAAAGGATCTTTCGCTCGAAAGGACACTACTGCCTCTTGTCATGATTATGTGATTACCCTGCGGAACAAACTTCTTAAGGATCAAATACTCATTGAGCAAGATAGCAAAATGAAATTCATGGAAGATTACATATTCAACTCGCCAAGTACTGCTGGTGCAGTAGTTCTTGGAAGGCCAACAAATGGCTGGACAGCTTGGAAAAACAAAGAAGGTAAAACACTGGATGAACTGAAACGGAGATAAAAAATGATGTAAATGGCTAACGAAGCTCATGCTCGGATAAAAATCAATAAGCTTCTTGAAGAGGCTGGCTGGAGATTCTTCGATACAGAAGAAGGCCCTGCTAATATATTACTAGAAAATCATGTGAAGATTACCCAAAGAGAGATCGATGCATGGGGCGAAGACTATGAAAAAACTAAGTCAGGATCACTAGACTTCTTATTGGTCAATGATCACAATCAACCATTCTGCGTGTTAGAGGCAAAAAAAGAAAGCCTCCATCCATTAGTCGCCAAAGAGCAGGCTCGAAAATACGCCAAGACAGTCGGTGCTCAGTTCATCATCCTTTCTAACGGAATTATCCATTATCTCTGGAACTTGGAAAAAGGGAACCCCAAACCCATATTCAAATTCCCTTCTCCAAAAGAGATTGGAGCCATTAAAGAGTGGAACCCTGATCGAACTGCTTTAATTAATGAGCCCGTCGATGATGACTTCATCGCCATAGTTCAAATGCCGGATTATGCTGAAAGGCCAGGATGGAACGGTTCAATTGAAAACAGTAAGGATTTCATCTGGAGCAATGGACTTCGGTTTTTAAGACACTATCAAAAAAAGGCAATCAAAAAATTACAAGAAGCCGTTGCCAATGGCAAAGATCGCTTCCTGTTTGAAATGGCCACCGGAACAGGAAAAACTCTTACTTCTGCCGGTGTAATTCGACTGTTTTTGAGAACTGAGAATGCCAGAAGGGTTTTGTTCTTAGTTGATAGATTAGAATTAGAAGACCAAGCCTGGAAAGCTTTTACCAGGTATCTGAAACCGGATTATACGACCTACATCTACAAAGAACATAAAAGTGACTGGCGAAAAGCAGAAATTGTTGTCACCACGGTTCAGTCCTTAATGTTTGACAATAAATATCGAAGAATCTTTGCTCCTACTGATTTTGACCTTTTGATCTCAGATGAATCTCATCGTTCTATTTCCGGAAACGCCAGAGCCGTTTTTGAGTACTTTCATGGCTATAAATTGGGACTGACAGCGACTCCTAAAGATTATCTAAAAGGAGTCGATACAGATAAAATCAGGGAAAATGACCCTAGGGAAATAGAGCGCAGAATGTTGCGTGACACCTATGTAACTTTTGGGTGCGAAGATGGTAATCCTACCTTTAGATATTCTCTATTGGACGGTGTAAAGGATGATTATTTGGTGAATCCCAGAGTCCTGGATGCCAGGACAGAGATTACTACGCAACTGCTTTCAGACGAGGGTTATTCGGTAGTGGTACCAACGGAGGAAGGAGAAGAGCTTGAAACCTTTGTGTCCCGTGATTTTGAGAAGAAATTCTTTTCTGAAAAGACTAATCGAGTCTTTTGTAAAACTTTCTTTGAAAATGCATTAACCGACCCTATCACAGGGGAAATTGGGAAAACGATATTTTTCGCAGTTAGCCAAAATCATGCAAGAAAACTGACTGAAATTCTCAATGAGTTCGCCGAAGAACTTTTCCCAGGAAAGTATAATTCCGACTTCGCTGTGCAAGTCACCTCTCAGGTTGGAGATGCCCAGCAAATGACTATTAATTTCTCTAATAACAACCTAAACGGGAAAACGAAATGGCTTGAAGGGTATAAGTCCAGTAAGAGCAGGATTTGTGTGACGGTTGGAATGATGACTACCGGCTATGATTGCCCAGATCTACTGAATCTTTGCATGGTTCGACCTATTTTCAGTCCAACCGATTTTGTCCAGGTTAAAGGACGTGGGACGAGGAAGCATACCTTTGAATTTAAACAGAAAAACCCACTCGGAGAAGAAGAGGCACTTCAGATTGAAAAGAAGCATTTTAAGCTTTTTGACTTCTTCGCCAACTGTGAATACTTCGAGGAAAAGTTTGATTACGATGAGAAATTAAATCTCCCTAAACCCAGATCAAAAAAAGGGGAAAGAGAGAATGATGACGGAATAACCATTGATAAATATACCAGTTACCGTCCAGATCCTTTAGCCGTGCTCAATGAACAGCAAATTGGCTATGAGGGAATGAAAGTAGACCGCATGCTCTTCAGTAAATTTGAAGATCGTATCGTGATGGACGATGTGATTAAGAAGAATGTGGAGCTAGGGAATTGGGAACATGTAATCAGTCATATTCAACAGGAGATTTTTGATAAGCCAGAAGAGTATTTCAACCTTGAAAAACTGAGGAAGGCAGCCAAAATTGACCGGAAGGTTTCGATTAGAGAAGTAGTAGAAAAGATTTTTGGCATCATTCCAAAGTTTAAGTCGAAAGACGAGCTATTAGAAGAAGAGTTTGACAAATTTATTTCTATTTATCCTCCGGGCGAGGATGTCAATGTGAGGGCATTGAAATATTTCTTCAAAGCCTATGTTGTCGATCAAGACATACGACGAATTTTGGAGACTAAGGATTTTCATGCTTTGCATACACATCCAACAATGACTATTGATCAATTTAAAGCCGTTGCCTCCGACTACCGAAAAATCATTCCAATTTATATCAAAGATTTCTTAAACCTGGAGCAATTCGCTGCCTAATCAAATACAAATGCTAGATACCTCAACTAAAAAAAGAATTGATGATTGCAGGGATATTTTGGTGGGCAAACTGCCTGACCCAAAAGCGCAGATTGAGCAAATTACCATTGCTTTGATTTATAAGTTCATGGACGATATGGATAAAGAAGCCATCGAATTAGGCGGACAGGCTAAATTTTTTGCCAATTATAAAGTTCCTGACCCTGAATTTCCGGATGATCGAAGTAAAGATAAAGTTATTGAATTCAGTAAATATGCATGGGACAATTTGCTCAATCCCAAAGTAACAGCAACAGAAATGCTCACGCTGTATACAGATGCCATTGTCGGCATGGAAAAGAATCCCAATATTCCGCAGTTGTTCCGTGATATTTTCAAAAATGCATTTCTCCCTTATCGTGACCCAGAAACCCTAAAACTATTTTTAAAGACGATTGACGGGTTTGAATATTCACATAGCGAAAAACTAGGGGATGCCTTTGAATATTTGCTCCAGGTTATGGGATCTCAAGGAGATGCCGGTCAATTTCGTACTCCCAGACACATCATTGACTTTCTGGTTGAAGTTGTTGATCCAAGTAAAAGCGATACGATACTTGATCCTGCTTGTGGAACGGCAGGCTTTTTGATTTCAGCTTTCAAACATATAAAGGAAAAGAACCATGACCAACTTACTCCGGATGAACGTAAGAAGCTCATTCAAAACTTTGTTGGCTATGATATTTCTCCAGACATGGTGCGCTTAAGCCTGGTCAATTTGTATTTACATGGATTTTCGGATCCTCACATCTTTGAATATGATACGCTCAGCAGCGAGGAACGATGGGACGAAAGCTTTGATATTATATTGGCTAATCCTCCTTTTATGTCGCCGAAAGGTGGTATCCGGCCCCATAAAAAATTCACCATTCAATCTAAACGTTCGGAAGTACTTTTTGTAGACTATATTGCTGAACATCTTAATCCTAATGGTAAGGCTGGTATCATTGTCCCAGAGGGAATAATTTTTCAGTCTGCCACATCTTATAAAGACTTGCGAAAACTACTGGTAAAGACTTCGCTTTGGGCAGTAGTTAGCTTACCTTCTGGGGTTTTCAATCCCTATAGCGGGGTAAAAACATCCATTTTACTCTTGGATAAAAGATTGGCTAAGAAAACTGATCAATTACTTTTTGTCACGATTGATAATGATGGGCTGGATTTGGGGGCGCAGAGAAGAAAAATTAAAGGTAACCAGTTACCGGAGGTACTCAAAACAATTAAACTTTACAAAACCTCAATTGAAAAGGGAACTAGTTTTGAGGATACGCTCCTAGCTTACACTGTAGAGAAAAAGAAAGTAGCAGAGCAAGGAGATTATAATTTAAGCGGAGAACGATATAGGGTGAGTGAAAAAGTGGATTCTGTTTTTCCTTTAGTTAAGTTGGGTGAAATTGTAATGGAAACTAAATCTGGATTCGCAAGTGGGAAGACCCAAAAAAGTGGGGAAATAATTCATTTCCGTCCAATGAACATTACAACAGATGGACAATTAACTCTTGAGGGATCCAAGTTCCTTTCACAAGAACAGTTTAAAGGGAAAGAAAATTATAAATTACTTAAAGGGGATGTACTATTTAACAATACAAACAGTAAAGAGTTAGTCGGTAAAACTTGTTTTGTCGATCGAGATTTTGATTATGGATATTCAAATCATATTACCCGAATAAGAGTCGATGAGAGAAGAATAAATGCAAAATACCTCAGTCTTGTTCTTCATAATTTATGGCATCAAGGATATTTTTTTAGAAAATGTAATAAGTGGGTAGGTCAAGCAGGCATTAATACCAAGGAATTAAATTTAACAAAAATCCCTCTCCCCCCTATTTCCATCCAAGAAGAGATTGTAATCGAAATAGAGGGTTATCAAAGGATCATCGATGGGGCACGTATGGTAGTGGAAAACTATCAGCCACAGATAAAGATTGATCCGGATTGGAAGATGGTGGAATTGGGGGAAATATGCAAGCTCAAAGGAGGAAACGCCTTCAAAAGTTCAGATTACGTTGCAAATGGTGCTGAATTAATCCGAATGGGAAATGTCAAACCCATGAAATTCAATCCAGAAAATAACCCAAAATTTCTTCCTATTGAATATTTGGAAGAATACAAGAGATTTGTATTAAAAGAAGGGGACATATTAATCTCTATGACAGGAACTGTAGGCAAGGAAGACTATGGTAATGTTTGTATGATAGATAGAAAAGGTAACTATCTCTTAAACCAACGAGTTGGCAAATTTGAGATAATAAATGAAGAAATACTGAAACCAAAATTTTTATACTACTGTGCTAATCAAACTTGGTTTAGGAAAATGCTTTTTTCAAAATCCTCGGGAGGTGTGAGACAAGCAAATATTAGTAATAAAGGTGTGGAGTCGGTCAAAATCCCTCTTATCCCAATCCAGGACCAATTAGAGATAGTGAAAGCTATAGATTCGGAACTAAATATTATTAACGCAAATAGAAGACTTATTGGAATTTTTGAGCAAAGAATAAAGGACCGAATAAGTGAGGTCTGGGGAACAAATAAAAATGAAGAATAATGGAGGAAGCCTATTCTTTATCCAATTATTTACCTAATAGCTATAAAAGAGTCGCAGACAGTGACTATATAGACTTTCTATGGGATGCATTTCAAAGCAATTATGAAAAGGAAAAATACCAATTTGCCTATTTAAGTTTTCATATGCTCTTCATGAGCTTTGTTTATTTCAATGTATGGCAAATCAAGAATAACTTGGGAGATGATTTTAGAAAGGCTTTGACCTTAAAAGATAATCAAAGAGAAAGTGATTTCTTGGGGGCTACTTCCCCATTTGTTTTTTGGAAAGAAAATGAACGGAGCATCTTTGGTTTCTTTAAGCTTGTTGGTTGTCCCAAGGAAAAAATCGGTAATTACAAAAAAATGGTCAATCTGAGGAATGATATAGCACATACAAATGGAAATATTTTTTTTGACAATGAGGTCTCTCTCCTTGAGAAGGTAGAAGAGCTTTTACGCTATGTTGCAGAGATACAAAGCTATTCCAAGGGGGTTATTCAAGAGTGCTATAAGCGATTTTTACTATCCAGTTGGGATGAAGAAACTAGAGAATATCTTGTTTTGGAGGATCAAATACAAGAAGTCCTTATTCATGATAACTTTCTGTCAGCTGAAGACATTAAGTTTTGTTTAGAATTTGAGATCAATTCCCTATCGGCTAAGACGGAATTCGATTCAATGAAACAAGTTCATAATGTTTTCATGGATGCATTTAGTGATGAAGAGGCATAACTTTTGGAAGAACACCTAAAATTATTTACTGATTCAGGTGCTTTAAAAAAAACTTTTTATGGAGCAGGTTCAGTTTACAACTAATATTTCAGGTAAAGTAAGGAATACTCGATTACCAAAATCAAAAGCCCTTTGGCCTTTGTTTGAGGTCATCAGTAACTCCATCCATGCGATTGAAGAAAAAGGTAATCCTGATGGTAAAATAGATATCACTGTCATAAGAAATGGTAAGCCAGAAATACTTCTTGAACAGCCTCAGATTGATGTCTACCCAATAAATAGCTTCATTGTTGAAGATAACGGTGTCGGATTTACAAAAGAAAATTATAAATCATTTCTTACTGCCGAGTCGGAATATAAAATAGCAAAAGGTGCAAAAGGAATTGGAAGATTTGTTTGTTTAAAGGCTTTCAAAGCTGTAATTGTCAAAAGTTTTTATCAGGATGAAGGACAGAAAAAAATAAGAAGTTTTGAGTTTAAGAATTTGGGAAATGGTATCCATAAGTATAAAAACGAAGAGACAGAAATAGAGGAAACTGGAACCACTGTCAAGCTTCATGAATATAGAGATGATTTTCAAAATTACTGCCCATTAACTTTGGTTGAGCTTGCCCAGAGAATTGTAGAACACTTTCTAATCTATTTTTTACTTGATAAAGTTCCAGAGATTACTCTGTACGAAATAAGCAGAGAAAGTCTTAATGTGAGGCAACTATATAAAGACGAAATAAAGACTACAATAGAGAGTAAAGATTTCAAAATTAAGTTAGAAGAATTTCAGCTTCATGCACTCAAGCTTTATTCTTCAAGAGTAAGAAACCATACACTACATTACTGTGCAAACGAAAGAGAAGTAAGTTCTGAATCCATAGAAAAGCATATTCATGATCTGGGAAAAAGGCTCAAAGATGAACAGGGAGAAATCTTCTCTTACCAAATATACATTACCAGTGATTATTTAGATCGAAATGTAGATACAGAGAGAACTGGCTTTGATATTCCTAAAGGAGATGAAATTGTTTTCAATGATGTGGTTGTCACCAAAAAAGACCTAACTGAAGGAGTTGTATTTCAGATTGAAGAAGTTTTAAGTGATATTTTGAGCCAGATCAGGGAGTCTAAGTTTGAAAAATATAGGGATCACATTCTAGATCAAGCTCCTGAATATAAACCACTACTTAAACATAAGCCTGAAGCTATTAATGGTATAGTACCTGGTCTCAAAGGTACTAGACTGGATATTGAATTGATGAAAGCGCAAACTCAACTTGATGTTGAGGTAAAAGAGCTTGGAGAGGAAATCTTAACCAACAAAGATGATATAACAAACCTGGAAGAATACAAGGAGAAATATGAAGACTTTATCGAGAAATTTAATGATTTAGGAAAATCAAAGCTTGCAAAGTATATCGTACACCGAAAAGCTGTAATTGAACTTCTTGATGAGTTTATTGGAGAAAGAGAAAATGGTGAATTCATGAAGGAAGATGCAATTCATAGCATTTTCTTTCCAATTAAAACAGAGTCAGATCAAATCTCTTTTGACAAACAGAACCTCTGGCTAATTGATGAACGCTTAGCTTATCATGAATATTTAGCTTCTGATAAATCATTCAAACAGAACAAGGTAGTTGCAAATGAAAGTAGTGATAGAGCTGATCTCCTAATATTCAATAATAGCTTTGCCTTCGTGGAGGATGATGCTCCACATCAATCATTTGTGATTGTGGAGTTTAAGCGACCAGAACGTGCTGACTATTCAGATAGAGATGAAAAAAAGAACCCGATTGATCAAGTTGTTAGTTATATAAGGACAATAAGGGAATCTAAAGCAGTTGATAGAAGGGGTAAAGAGATAGAGGTTAACAAAGAAAGGACGCCCTTCTATGCCTACATCATCTGTGATTTTAATTCGAGCTTGAAGCAAATTCTGGAGAATAGGAACTATAAGCAAACTCCCGATGGAATGGGGCATTTTTATTTCCATGAATCCTACAATGCCTACATTGAGGTCATCTCTTACAATAAACTCCTGAAAGATGCTAAAAAGAAAAATAGAATACTTTTTGAGAAGCTTGGTCTTCCATTATAAAGTTCAAAATTAACGGAGAAAGCTTTGTATCACTGATTTTTGTAAAATGACTTCATTTACGGCACAAGGTGTCACAACTTCTGTCACAAGATAAAACGGTCGATCTTGTGACACCTAAAGCGCTGATTATCAGATCGTTTGTCGAGGTGTCACAAGATGCACAAGATAAAATCGGCAAAAAACTTTTATAAAAATCTTTTCGAGCACGAATTTGAATAATTGTCTGATTATCAGAATTTTGTGCTCATACTGATTTTGCAGGTCCATTTTTCTTTTCAACAGCAGCCAATTCTCCTACCCCACCACTTCGGAAACAAAAAATCTCGTCTAAATTTGGATGATTAAATATTTTTTAATTTTTTTGTTAAAAATAAATTCACTCAATGTCGGAAAGAAAAGAGCTTAATCGGATTAAAGCCGTTCTAGAAGACCAGGGGCGATCTCAGAGTTGGTTAGCCAAAAAGCTTGGCTGTACCAAGACGACAGTGAACTTTTGGTGTAACAATCGCAATCAACCCTACTTAGCGGATATTGTGAGGATAGCCGAATTGCTAGAAGTAGCACCGGCGGATCTAATAGTGGATGGCTCAAAAAAAGGAAAAGGCCTGAGTAAAACCCAAGCCTTAACTGAATTTAGCTAAATTCTTTTGAAAACGACTGCCGAAATGACTGCTGGCGGCAACCAGTTAGTCATAACTTATTGAAAAACAATCGCATAATCAAAAGCTTTGTAGACCCACTAGGACTCGAACCTAGAACGACAGGACCAAAACCTGCTGTGTTACCATTACACCATGGGTCTTTACCATTTGGGTATTTGTCATTTTTTATTTGGCCATTTATATGGCCCAACGAAAACACCCAAATTTTAGATACTGATTGCTTTACTTCTAAAGCGTTGCAAAAATAATACCTGTTTTTGGTTTAGTCAAGGATTTTGAGAAAAAAATATGAAGTTAATGAGGTATGGCTGCCTGTCCGCAGACAGGCAGCCATACCTCATTATGAAATCTCTTTACTAGGCCACCATACTCCCATTATCCCCCAACTCCTCCACAACCCCGATTGGCAACTCCTCCTCATTCAAGATGTCGTACAGGTATTCGTGATATTCAGGGAAACTGGGCAGATTGTTGTGGTGCGCACCGTCTAAGGGGACGAGCGTGACCCTCTCCGGCGCCGCCTTTTGCAGCTTCTGACTGTTGAAATACGGGATCAACCGGTCCTTGCGGCCGTGGATGATGAAGATCGGGCAACTGATCATTTTGACAAAGCGATCCGTGCGGATGGGATATTTCAGCAGCCAGTTAACCGGCATCCAGAAGCCGTACATCTTAATATGGTGCAGGAAACTATAGTAGGGCGAGTCCATAATCAGCATCTTCGGATTGTTCCAGGAGGCCAGACGGGCGGCGATGCCGCTGCCGATCGAGCGGCCGTACAGGATGATCTGCTCTTCACCGTATTGCTGGACGAGCCATTTGTAGACCGATTGAGAGTCGTTGAACAGGGCTTTCTCCGTGCGCTTGCCCTGGCTTTTGCCAAATCCGCGGTAGTCGATCATAAAAAAGTCGTAGCTTTTGCCCACAAAATCCTTGGCAAACTTACCCCAGCCTTTCAGGGAGCGGGAGTTTCCTTTCAAGTAAAACACCACCCCTCTTGAATTGGGTACCTGAAAATGCAGGGCGTTGATCTCTCCTCCATCTTCCATCTGGAAATCTATTTCCTTAAACGGAAAGGGATATTGATACTCAAAATACTTCGGCAGGATCTCAGGACGGAAGAAAAAGTAGTCCTGAAAAAAGTAAAAGATCAGACATAAGGAGACATACACCGCTCCTATGATTATCAGTATCGAGATAGCACCAGTCATGCGTGTTTGGTTTTGGCCCAATAAAGATAGTGTTTTTTTCGCATGCGAAACAGTCTAACACTGAAACCGTGGAACAGTTACACCATTTCACTGTTACACCGTTACACTAAATTCCTTATATTCACCCACAAAAAATACGAACACTCATGATGAATATCGTTTACATTGCCAAAGCCGTACATGTTATAGGATTCGTCGCCTGGTTTGCCGGGCTGTTTTACCTGGTTAGGATGTTTGTGTACTATGTCGAAGCGGGCGAGAAAGCCGAGCCGGAGAAGAGCATTCTGCAAAAGCAGCACGGCCTGATGTCGTGGCGGGTCTACAAGGTCATTGCCAATCCGGCGATGATGATCACCTGGACAGCCGGTTTGATCATGCTCGGACTGGGCTTCACCGATGGGGTACCCAACTATCTGAAGTCAGAGATCGGCACGCCGGGCTGGATGCACGCCAAACTGACCTTGGTGGTGCTACTCACCGTTTATCACGTCTGGTGCAAGCGTACCCTTAAGAAACTGGAAGCCGGCACAGCCAAAACTTCTTCCTGGGGCTTCCGACTGGCCAATGAGATCCCTACCCTCTTCCTGGCAGCTATTGCGTTTACGGCCACGATGGGCGTAAAGGGGCAGCTGAACTATGCATATCTGGGAATTGGCATCCTGGCGTTTGCCGGATTGTTGTATATGGGAGCTAATGCCTATAAAAAAAGAAGAATGAAGTCGGCTTAGCCGACTTCATTCTTCTTTATCCTTTTTTACCAATCCCAATCACCATCATCCTCACCAAAACCTCCGAAGCGGAGTGTGATGCCTCCGATGACATTACTGAAGTCGGTATTGCTCAGACCGGGTAAGTCGTTGATGCCGGTGGTGACACGGTAGCCGCCGGTAACAGCCAGTTGGAAAAACCGCGTGACGTTCACCTCGAAGCCGAGTTCGGGTGTTACGGTAAAGATCCGGTCAGAGAACAAGGTATCTCCGTCTTGTCTGAGGCGCGCTTTCCCCCAGCCCAGGCGGGTACTTCCGTATACATGGATCAGCTTGTTAGGGTTGCTGGTCAGGCCGAGCCATAAGCCGCCGTGGTTGTACTTGATCCGGTACTCTTCTTCCTCAAATCGATAGTTGGCATCATCTGTACCGAGGCCGTAGCCGCCGAAGAAAAAGTTGTTCATGATCACGGCACCGCCACCACCGATACTTACGATGGATTCGTCTGCAATGGAGCTGATCTCGAAAATGGGCGCACCGAAACCACCCCACACATCAACGTTGCCGAATAGGGTTTCTTGCTGGGCGCTTAAGCCAATGCCGGCCATCAGGCCGAGTAAAAGTATGCTTAGCTTCTTCATGTCTAGTGATTTTATTTACTTAATTGGTCGACTTTAATTCTGCAAAGGTTACGCAGATCACAGAGTTTTTTAAATTAATTCGCTAAACTGTGGCTTTTATTGGATGACTGTTTTTTTTTGACACTGAAACCACTGGGGACACTGAGAACACTTTTTTTTGACACTGAAACCACTGAGGACACTGGGAGCACTTTTTTTTTTGACACTGAAACCACTGGGGACACTGGGAGCACTTTTTTTTGACACTGGAACCACTGAGGGCACTGAGAGCACTTTTTTTTCGACACTGGAACCACTGAGGGCACTGGGAGCACTTTTTTTTCGACACTGGAACCACTGAGGGCACTGGGAGCACTTTTTTTTCGACACTGGAACCACTGAGGGCACTGGGAGCACTTTTTTTTCGACACTGAAACCACTGAGGGCACTGGGAGCACTTTTTTTTCGACACTGGAACCACTGAGGGCACTATTTTTTATAAAACAAACAGCCCGGAAGAAAATGAAACTTTCTTCATATTAAAGATGTATTATCCAGGGGCGTACCCCTATTATTGAAGAAAAAAAGAGTTGTGGCCGACCGCAACACTTTCTCAAAATTATAAGAGTAATGAACTTCACTAAAGACGTAATCGAAAAAAGCTACGAAAAACCGGTCGTTGTTGACTTCTGGGCGCCCTGGTGCGGCCCCTGTCGTGTATTGGGCCCGACGATCGAGCAATTGGCAGAAGAGCAAAAAGATACATGGAGCTTGGTTAAGGTAAATACGGAAGAAGAATATGACATAGCCGTAGAGTACCGTATTCAGAGCATCCCCAACGTCAAAATGTTTCATGAAGGAGAGGTCATCGCCGAGTTTGCAGGGGCCCTGCCAAGACCTCAGATCATGGCCTGGCTGGAAGAGCATCTGCCCGATGAAGGCAAGCAGGAATTAAATGCGCTAATCGATCAGCTCAGATCAGGTACCCCCTCCGGAAAAACAGTTGCAGCACTCGAACAAGTGCTCGAAGAACGCCCCGATCTGACCGAATTGCGTATTGCGCTGGCAGGATATTTTGTTTTCAGACATCCGGGAAAGGCCCTCGAATTGGTGGAATCCGTAAAATTGAGCAGCAAACAATCCGATGAAGCTGAGGATATCCGGGAACTGGCCCGTCTGATGAACCTTCAAAGCAATGGCGAAAGCCCGGCTGCCGATAAGCTCAGAGCTGCTCAGACTTCCTTCCAACTGGGACAAATGGAGACAGGCATCCAGCAACTCATCGATGCCGTTAGCCTGGATAAAACGTATCAGGAAGATCTGCCCAGAAAGGCCGCGATCGCCATCTTCCGTACGCTGGGAGCCAGCCACCCGCTGACGAAAAGCTATCGGTGGAAGTTTGACATGGCCTTGTATTAAAGAATAGCGAATTAGTTGCTGTTAGCAACTAATTCGCTATATAATTAATACTCTCCAAATCCCAATCAATCACCAAACCTTTGGCGAGACTGTCCGCCACTTTTTTCCCGTATAAAAACTCACACAAATAAAGCGCCGCATCAAAAGAGCGGGCACCTCCGGCCGAAGTGATGTACTTACCGTCGTGCACAAAGATCACATTCTCCCGCACATCCAATTTGGGAAACATTTTTCGGTAGGATTCGATATCGGAAGGGAAGGTAGTAGAAACTACTTCGTCCAGCAGTCCGGCTTTGGCCAGAACGAAGGCCCCGTCACAGTGAGAAGTCATGAACATCGCCTCCTGATCCACCCGTTTTACGAAATTGATCATGGCGGTGTCCTGGAGGTCCGTATCCAGATGATGTTCTGCGCTGGGCACCACCAGAATGTCAATTTTAGGCAAATCATCAGTGAGGTAGTTAAAATCAGGGAGTAAGCGAATCCCCTCAAAGGAAGTAATGGGATCTTTCGTATTGGCCACCATAAACGTATTCATGGCCTTTATGCTGTCGCGAAAAATGGTATGTTGAAAAATATCGTAAGGAGCAGTCAATTCGGTATTGTACACGCCATCCATGATCAGGAAGGCTACGTTGTAGCGGTCTGCAACTAATTCAGGGGTGCGGATATAAACCTCAGGAAGACTAGACGCCGTGGAGGATTCGGATCCAGATTCAGCAGGTTTGCAGGCTCCTAAAAGTATAATGATGAAAAGGAAGAGGAAGGTTCTCATGGAGTTCTTTTCTCGCAAAATAAGTATTTTTTTGCCCCTCCCCTTTGCCTATGCATGCAGATTCTGCAATTTAGCTTTGTCTCTAATATGAATAACGCCATCAATGATGTCGATATAGCCGTCCATTTTAAACTCGGTCAGCATACGGATCACGCTTTCCTTGGCCGTACCGACGATGCGGGCCAGATCATCCCGGAGGATGGTAATATCCTCTTTTTCTTCTTTTTCACTTAGGAAAATAATAGCATCTGCCACGCGGCGGCGAACCGAGTTGTAAGCCAGGTTCAGGAGTTGTTGCTCCTGATCGGTGATATTGTTAGCCAGCATTTTGATGAGCTGGGAAGCCACATCCCGATTACCGTACATCAATTGAAGGAAATCTTCTTTTGGTACCAGGCTTAATTCGGTATCCTGTAAGGCTGCTGAAGATTCGGTGTATTCCGAATCCTTGATCAGGTCGATGTAGCCAAAAAATTCGCCTTCTTTATAGATATTGATGATGTATTCTTTACCGTCTTCATTTGTTTTGAAAAGCTTCACTTTTCCAGACTGTACGAAGTACAGATAACGGGGATAATCTCCCTCTTCAAAAATAAGTTCCCTCTTTTTGAAGGCCTTCAGCTTGCGTTCGTCCGAGAGCTTTTTGAGCTCTTCATAACCTTTGGCTTCGTTGATGAAAGCGCTCAGTCCCTGGACAGTCCGATCGAATTTCTTCTTGAGCTGATCACTTTTTCGCAGGCGGGTTTCGATGACAGCAAGGAGTTCATCCTTGTAGAAAGGTTTCGTAATGTAGTCATCCGCTCCGAGGTTCATACCGCGACGAAAATCGCTTTTTTCAGCTTTTGCGGTTAAAAAAATGAAAGGGATATCAGAAGTATCCGAACGCTTGCTCAAAATATTCAGCACACCAAAGCCATCCAGTTTGGGCATCATCACATCGCACAAGATCAAATCGGGTTTACTGAGCAGTACTTTTTCTACCCCCACTTTCCCATCCTCGGCCAACTCCACCTCATAACCTGACAGCTCCAGTATTTCCTCCAGGTTTTCGCGCACTTCAAGGTTATCTTCAATCACAAGTATTTTCTTCATGGCTTTCTATTTATGACTTTTTCTTACTTGGCTACTAAAGTAAAAAAGAAAATATAATACTTCGGAATTAGATTCGGATTTTTCTTTAGTTCTCTTCCGGCGCTTCTGTTTTATCCAAAGGTATAAAAACGGTAAAGGTCGTACCTTCCCCGAGCTTACTTTCAAAGGAAATGTTGCCTCGCATCAATTCGACGTATCTTTTCACAATATTCAGGCCCAGGCCGGTACCTTGCACATTTTCCACATTCCGCGCTCTGAAAAAGCGGGTAAAAAGATGCTGTTGTTCTTCATGTGGTATGCCAATGCCTTGATCTGCGATTAGAACGATCAGCGTATCGCCCCTCCGCTCTATTCGGCAATCGATATCCGTACCGGCATCTGAGTATTTAATGGCGTTGGATAATAAATTAAACAGCACATTTTTCAGGAGCTTTTTATCCAAAATAATAGTAGGTGGCTCCACCAGCATTTCGTGACGGATGACCTGGTCGCGCTTGAGCAGGCCCTGCATTTGATCCAGCACATCATGACAAAACTCGTTGAGGTCAAAAGCCACAGGGTGTTCTTCAATCCGGCCTTCTTCCAATTTGCTGAGCGAGAGAAAATCGTTCAGGATCCCCGTCAAATTGGACACAGAGGATTTGATCCGGTTGGTGTGCCGTTCTCTTTTCGCTTGCTGCTCTTCTTTTTTGTACGCTTCGATCAGGTCAGCGGATGAGAGGATCGTACTGAGAGGAGTCCGGAACTCATGGCTGGCCATGGATACAAAGCGAGATTTCAGTTCGCTCAGTTCTTTTTCTTTCTGGTAGGCCAGTCGCAATTCATTCTCATTTTTGCGCAAGGCATCCTCTATGTTTTTGCGCTCCTGTATTTCGTATTCTAATTGTTTGTTGATATTCAGAAGTTGGTTGACGGCTTCGGCCAGTTCTTCCGTTCGTTCTTCGACATGCTCTTCCAGCTGCGCATTGAGGTTTTTGAGGCTGTTTTCGGCGGCCCGCTGGTCGGTGATATCTACCCCGGAGCTGATGGTAGCGAATACCTCCCCTTTGTCGTCGGTGATGACGGCGTTGCGCCAGGCGATGAGGCGTTTTTTTCCGTTTTTAGTGATCACGTCATTCTCGAAGTACTCATTGACTTCTTGATTAGATTTTCGCTGGATAACATCATAAAAATAACCCCTTACCTTTTCTCTGTCAGCGGCAGGCACGACACTCTCAAACCAGTTTTTGCCCAACAGCTCTCCTTCTTTATACTCAAGCAGTTCATTCCCTTTTTTATTGATGAGCGTAATCTTCTCATCATTATTGATCACTACGATGAGGGTATTGGCTACATCCAGGTACTGCTGAGCCCTTTCCTTTTCCTTATTTAAGGCCTTTTCGGCTATTTTACGGTCGGTAATATCGATACCGGAGGAGATCATGCCAATAACTTCTCCCTTTTCATTTTCGATGAGGTTATTGTGCCAGGTATAATAGCGAATCTGGTGGAGGCTATTCAGGACGTTGATCTCGAAGTAAGGCATAAACTGCGTTTCTCCCTTCATCATACCGCAGAAAGCCGTTCTCATTTTTTCCTTTTCGATATCGGTCATGATCATCTCAAACCAGTCTTTGCCTATTACATCTTCCTCCTGCTTGCCGATGAATTTGCAGCCTTTATTATTCAGTTCTACGATTTTTCCGGAGGTATCCAGCACGACATTAACGGTATTGGCGAGGTCAAAATACATTTCTGCTTTTTCCTTTTCCTCCCGCATCGCTTTTTCGGCCTTTTTTTGCTCCGTCAGGTCGTGAACGATGCCCGTAAATATTTTTCGGTCCTGTAGTTTCACCTCACTGATACTCAGCCGAAAGGGAAAAGCCGAGCCGTCTTTTTTCATACCTTCCACTTCTCGTCCAATTCCGATGATCTTGCCAATACCTGTTTTGTGATAATCGGCGATGTATTGATCGTGGTCTTTCCTATGTGGCATAGGCATCAACATCCGGACGTTATTCCCGATCAACTCGTGAATGTCATAACCGAATAAGCGGGCAGCGGAAGAATTCACCAGTTCCATTACGCCTTTCTCATCAATGATGATGATGCCGTCTGTTGCGGTTTCAAAGATGGCTTTGAGCCTGAGCCCATCTTCAGAATATGAAGTGTTGGTAATAATACTTTCCAAGGTTTATTTTTTTCTATGGCTATTGCTGATACTTAGATTTAAAAAAAGGAATAAAAAGTGAAATTATCAAATCTTCCACCTTCCATTACTTATAAGTTAAGGTTTTTCTAAAATTAGTTATAATGGACAGATTTTAAGTTCAACTGCCCTCCATTTTAATATGATAAGACCAGTGCGATGACTAAAAATCACGATTTTGAAACATATGCCGGCTATTTTAGTTAAGTATGGTAGAGCATAAACATTCAATAATTACTATACTTTGACAGGGAATCTGGCATTCGCAAGGAAAAATACGGCCCTCTTTCTTACTTCCTTTAAGTTACTGAAAAATGGACAAAGTCATTAGCAACAGATGACAAATGTCATTCAGCCCCGTAATTTATTCGTCGATCTTGTGCTCAAGTATTTTTTTACCGATCATGGCTGAAACTACCCATTAAATAATTTTGGGCAGTGCGTGAAGTTCGATTTAATCAGGAAATGAGTCCAGCAATGACCCTTAAACAAGAAACATACCCAACAACCAAGCTTGAGCTTTTGGGCATTGGTTCGTCAAAAGACAGATTGCTTAAGGCTAATCTGCTTCAGGCTTTGCACGAGCTCAGGCTTGATATTCCTATATCTGAGGTAAAGAGCATAGACAAACTCATGAAATACGATGTCACCGGCATTCCGGCCCTGGTCGTCAATGGCAAAGTTGTATTTCAAAAGGTAGTGCCTAAAGTTGAAGACCTCAAGATCGTGCTTAATATCCTCCTCAAAAAAGAAGAACCGAAATCCGATATTCAAAGGATCGTTGTCCCAACTGATTTTTCAGACACGGCTGACAATGCCCTTCAATTTGCCATCGACCTGGCTAAGAAGTTATCAGCTAAGGTCCATGTAGTGCATGTACACTCGCCTGCGCTTAATGGACCACCAACTCCAAAACTGGTTGATGAAGGAGGCATGGAATACAAACAATCACTACTGGATACCCTGAAACAACCTCCTCTTGGTCAGGAAGAATTATCCGACGATCAGATGTATATAGCTGAAACGAAGCTCATTAAAGGTTTTGTGGCAGAGGAAATCCAAAAGATTTCTAATGATCCTAAGACAGACTTGCTCGTTATGGGTACGACTGGCCAGGGAGGGCTTATGGAAAAGTTATTTGGCAGTATTTCTCTGGAAGTAGCCAGAAAAGCTGTCTGCCCCGTTATTCTGGTACCCAATAAAGCTCGATTTAGAGGCTTTAAAAACATTGTGTACGCCAGCAATTATCATCCGGCAGAAGAGACCGTCCTGCCAAAGGTCTTTAATTTTGCCCGGCCCTTTAAGCCCATTTTGCATTTCGCCCACATTAACGAACAAAAACAAAATAAGTACTTCGTACAAAGTAATTATCTGGGACAGATCTCTAATGACGAAAACATGGCATTCAAGCTCATTACCATAGAAAGTGAAAACGTCATGAAGGGTCTTAATCGCTACGCCGAAGAGCAAGATGCTGACCTTATGATCATGTCAACCATTCAAAGAAACTTCCTGGGCCAGCTTTTTCACAAAAGCATTACTCAGCGCATGGTCTTTAATACCCAGATCCCTCTACTGATCCTGCATTTTGAAGAACAGGGGTGAATTTGAAGAACAGGGGTGAATTTGAAGGACGAAGGACGGAGGGCGTTATAACTTTTCGGCAATATAATCAGTTATCCGGACTACAATATTTCCTGTAATTTCATTAAATTACAAGAGAACCAATTGCTATTCACGTCTATGAAGAAATTCTTAGTCCCAACCGACTTTTCAGAAAACGCGACCAAGGCCGTACAATACGCTACTGAATTAGCGCTCCTGCTGGAGGCTTCGATCACGCTGGTACACACTTACAGGGTGTATAGTACTTCGGGTATGTTTATTTCTGTGGAATCCTACCTCAAAAAAGATGCGGCCAGGCAAATGCTGGAAACCTACGAGATGGTTGAAAAAAAGCTGGGTAAAGAAAAGGTAGAAAGCAAAATAGTTCGAGGCGATACAATCCCGGTGATCGCCGATATGGCCAATAAAAACGATTATGACCTCATTATTATGGGAACTCAGGGCGCCGGCGGTCTGGAAGAGATCTTCACCGGTACCACAACGAACGGCGTCCTGAAAAAAAGCCAAAAACCCGTTTTAGCCATTCCCGAAGGCTTTGAGTATGCACCTATCGAAACCATTGTCCTGGCCATTGACCAGAAAGGTGTATCCGTCTCCAAAATCTTAGCTCCGCTCGTCAAAATCGCCCAAAAATCAGAGGCTCATGTGCGGATCTTCCACAAAGATGTTGGAGAAAATGACACAGGAATAGATCCTTCCATCGAAATGTATTTGGAATCAGTTTCCCATTCTTTCCATTACGACCTGGATGATGACCACCTTAAAGAAAGTATCAATCAGTTTGTGAAAGATTACAAAGCCGACATGCTGGTCATGGTGCGCCGGCAGCGATCTTTCCTGGAAGAGGTATTTCACGTAAGCGCCACCACCAGAGAGGTATTCAACAGTTCTATTCCCTTGCTCGTCTTAATAGATCAGTGATGGGGGCTGTCTCATATGATTCTTTTTAAGGGATGTTTATGGGAGAAAAACTTCGTTTTTCTCCCATAAACATCCCTTAAAAAATATATTATACCTCTTTCTCTGCCCTCAAATCTTCCTGGCAGTTAAAGTAAGTTCCGGTTCATGTACGGTAAGAGAGCGGACTACTCCATTTTCCACCTCAAAACTAACCGTAATAGAGGGCGCACCATTGTAAGTGAATTTGTTATCCCCAATTTTATAAAGTGCTCCACCAAATTTGCCTAACCTTCCCAGGGATAAGAGTTTTCTCATGTTAAGTCGAATAGAAAAGCCGTCCTTTTCTCCATCCCCATATTTATAGTCGCCCAAATACTTTTGTTGATCTTCGGGGCGGACATCCAAATAGGTTTCGCCGTCGGCGTCACCCAGAGATTCCAAAAAATCGATGGTTTTTTTCAGATTATCGCGTTCCTTTTGCGATATTTTATCCTCCATACGCTTACCGAATTTGGCATGACTCAACAGGCTGATCCCGTGAGGCCCCATGGTCTTTTGGATGCCTGGAGAAAAATCAATGGTAGCTTTGACTATATCGTAGGCACCCAACATGGCATAGGTAAATAAAGTAGGCCGGGCACCTTTACTCATCAGAAATTGCACAATGTCCCTGCGGCCTACGTGCGAGGCCGCTCCGATGGCAGACTCCCAATCTCCAAAAGCCCAGTCCCAACTTGCCCTCGCCAACTCAGGCCGTTTGTTAACTAATTCTTTGACGCCATCCAGGTCAGAATGAGATTTGCCGACCACTGAAGAGACAATCTCATCATCAATTGACGGATATCTATGAAAAAGTTTTTCTGGGTCCATATTCAAGGCTAAAGTATTCCTTACCATGTGTCGGGAATATGCCAGGTTTGGCAGAGATACAGCCAAAAGGCCAAAAACCGAACTTCTAACCAGCGTTCTTCGATTGAGGGTATCATTTGTTTTCATAAACAGTAGGATTTTTTTGATCAAAGTATGTATGTAAGTTAGGGTTTCTAAATTTACACACACTTTCCCCTCTATTCTGATTTTTTATGTCAACCGCCTAAAGATTTATGTGAGTTGAAGAAAGAAAGATCGGCAACAGATAGATATCAATTTTCAGTATTTAAGAGGTCCCTCCATCTTCTTTTCTGATAAAAATCAACACGCTGCATTGATTATTATCATCACAATCCGGCTCTATCAAATGTAGCTTTGAAAAGGACACTAGCCTGAAGATCAACGTTCTCGGGCGGTCCGGAAATAATTTGATTAACATAAATCAATGCACCATGAGATTCCTGGTCGGATTATTGATAATGATGAGTACAACAATGTTTGGAAATGTTCCCATTCCAGCGGAGGATATTCGTCAGGACATGGTGCAATTTGATCAGGCATTTATCCCGCTTTGGTTCCACATATATGAAGGTGACCTGAGTAAGGCCAAAAGTGAGGTCTTTTATGTCAACTTCAAGTGGCAACAACTCAAGAACCGCTATGGGGAAGCTTCCCCGGATGGAGCTTGGCAGGATGCTTTTTGCCGAACCGACGAATGGCTTGGAGATGCTTATGCCGCCATTGACCGCAATGACGGCCGCCTCGCCCTTAACCAACTCAATCATGCCAGATATGAGCTGATGGAATTGCGCAGTCAGTACGGAATAGCCTATTATCTGGACGAAGTCTACCGTTTTCAGGAAATCGTCCAAGCCATTGCGGAGGTTGTACATGATGACAAATTGTGCCTGCTGGAATGGAATGAACTCGAAGCCATGATAGGCCGGATGAATACCAACTGGGTGAGGATCACCCAACAGGCACTGGATATGAAGCTATACGAACTGGACCGTGAAACCCAGCTGAAGCTCCAAAAAGGCCAGGCCAGGGTAGCTGAAAAATTACTGTACTTCAATGATCAGGTAGCAAAAGCTAACCAGTTACTACTAGCAGAGGCCATTCGTCCGCTGGAAAAAGAAGCTTTATACCAGATGAGATTATTTGGAAAATTTGATGCCTTTAAAACCTACTACGCCAGTCGGTAATAGGGCCTTGACCATATTTGTTAAATTAAAATCCAAGGACAATGAAAGCAGATAAGCCAATCAAAGAAATTATGACGACCGACTTGGTAACCGTTTCGCCGACGACCAGAGTGTCCGTGATTAAAGATATTTTTGACCAACACGATTTTCACCACCTTCCTGTGGTAGAAAAAGGCGAAGAGCTAGCGGGAATCATCAGTAAGGAGGACTTTTTCAAACTGTCTTACGTGTTATCCCTCACCACTTCAGGGCAAACCTATTCAGAAAAAGAGTACGACAACCTGATGGCCAAGGATATCATGACCAAGTTCCCTCTTTCACTGGACCCCGATGATACCACCGGACTAGCAGCAGATATTTTCCTGGCTAACAAATTCCATGCCTTGCCAATCATTGAGGATGGCCGTTTGATAGGCTTGATCACCACTCATGACCTGTTGAGATTTAGTTTTGACTCAAAAACCGTGGAGAAAGAAGAAGAGGAAGAAGAAGAAGTTTTGTAAACACTCTAAAACAAGCATTATGGATAGGAATACAAAAGTTGGACAGGTGATGACTACGCAGCTAGTAACGCTCGGTCCTAACGACACCATGGATAAGGCGCAGGAAATCTTTAGAAAAAATAATATTCACCATATTCCTGTGGTTCAAAATAATAAGGTATTAGGCATCATCAGTAAAACAGATTACCTGAAAATACTGCATGGCTTCACCCTATTTAAAACACAAAAAAGCGAACTGTACAACAATGCCATTTTGAGATCCCTCTTAACTTCAGAGGTTATGACCCGCCAGGTCGCTACACTCCACCCTGACGATACAGTAGAAGTAGCTGCAGGCTTCTTTAAAGAAAACCTGTTTCATGCTCTACCCATCGTTGATGATGAAGGAGATCTGGTAGGTATCATCACCACTTATGATCTCATTAATCTGGCTTTTGATATTACCTCTTCGTTCGTTTAAAAAAAAGGGGCTGTCTCATAAAGTTTTTTTTAGGGGGTTGTGTAAAAACTCGTTCCTCGTTTTTACCCACCCCCGAAAATTTTGTTTAGGAGGTTGTTTTAAGAAAAAAACTTCGTTTTTTTCTTAAAACAACCTCCTAAAAGAATATTAT
>JAUIKE010000289.1 GCA_030430845.1 Bacteroidia bacterium
GATAGTCTGGTTCTCCTCTCAACTGATGCTAAAATAACAACGGCCTGACGAAATTTTATTCCGTCAGGCCGTTCATGCATCCCTTTTCAGGGATGCCCTGCGTGGACTATATGTAACTTCCACACGGAGACCTTACATTGCTCACTCGTGAAATTCTTTATCCAGGAATTACCCAGGCCATTCAAGCATATTGATGCATCCTTATTTATTTGTAGGTCGCACTAGGCGGGTACCCGAATTTTTCCTGAAAGCTTTTGGAGAAATGGGCCAAATTTTTGTAGCCAACCTTCCAGGCAACTTCAGAAATGTTTAGCTCGGTCGATTGAATCAGGTCTTTTGCTTGATTTAGACGGTAATCTCTAATATAGGTCGAAGGTGACGTATTGATCAATGCTTTCATTTTACGGAATAGCTGGGAGCGGCTCATACCAATTTTTTGACACAATTGAGGTAAGGCAAAGTTTTCATCCTCATAATGCTCCGCAACGATTTGCTGTACTTTTTGTAAAAAGGTATTTTCAATTTGTATCGCATCTTCCACCTCGGGACTTGCTTGTTGATTTTTCAGAAAAGTCCTGGAGAAGTGCGTCATCATCAATTTTTGTCGTTCCAGCAATCTTTGGAGACGAACCAGTAGTTCTTCTTTGTCAAAAGGCTTGGTGAGGTAGGCATCTGCCCCTCTTTTTAAGCCCTGGATCTTAGAAGATGAATCCGCTTTGGCCGTTAGTAAAATGATGGGAATGTGGCTGGTGCGTTCGTCGTTTTTCAGTATATCACAAACTTCATAGCCATTCATTTCCGGCATCATTACATCACTGACAATTAGATCCGGAATTTGTTTCAAGGCTTTTTCGACCCCAATTTTACCATTATAGGCTACCTGCAAATCATACTTTCCTTCCAGGCAGCTTTTTAGATAGATAACGACATCCTGATTGTCTTCAATAATTAGAAGCTGCGGTAAATTTTCGTCGCTTGTAACCGATGAAGGTACATGGGGCACCAAATTCGGGGTAACGAGCCTTGGGCTTGACTGGGTATCATCCGGTACAAGCTCCGCCGTCCGGCGGATGGGCATACTTATGACAAAACGTGTGCCCTGGCCCAGTTCACTTTCAACATGGATGGTTCCTCCCATCAGTTTAACCAACTCTTTGGCATGGGCTAAGCCAATTCCTGTACCTTCCCCCTTGCGAGTGGATGAATTATCTGCCTGATAGAATCGGTCAAAAACGTGAGGCAGGTCTTTTGCGGCGATCCCTATACCGGTGTCCTGCACCGCAATTTGCAGCGCTTGATCGTCACTGGTGAGTTTGACGTGCACATCTCCGTCGGGGGGCGTAAATTTAAGTGCATTAGAAATGAGGTTGGTCAGTACTTGCTGGATTTGAACCGGGTCATAATCCATCATCAGCGTCTCTAGATTGGAGAAAAAGCGGAGCGACAAGTTTTTACTATTGGCGAAGGTCTGGAAAGATTCCGTGATATAGCGCAAATAGGGGACGATATCTCCCTGTTGGAGCTGTAATTTTAAGGCCTGATTTTCCAGTTTGGATAAATCAAGCAGTTGGTTGATGAGGCGAAGCAAGTTTTGGCCATTATTTTCAATCAACCTAGTCCCGTTTTCCAGAAACTTTTTGGGTTCGTCGCGAATCTGCTGTGTCATGCCTAGGATGACCGTAAGCGGCGTGCGAAATTCGTGGGTTAAGTTGGCATATAATTTACTTTTAAAGCCATCGAGTTCTTTGAGGCGGCGGGCTTCCGCCTGCTCTAACTCCAGCTCTTTCTGTAGCTTCCAACGCCTTTGCAGGAATAGAAAGACACCATAAACGAGGCCGCCTAGCAGCAGCGCATAACTAAGGTAAGCCCACCAGGTAGCCCACCAGGGTGGAAAGATCGTCAGTTTTAAGGAAGCACTTTCTTCATTCCAAAGGTCATCGTTATTACTGCCTTTTACCAACAGGGTGTATTTCCCGGGGGAAAGCTGGGTGAAGGTGATCTCTCTTTTGGTACCGATGTTTACCCAATTGTTGTTAAACCCTTCCAGTTTGTAAGCATACTGGTTTTTGTCGGGATTTCGGTAATTAATGGCCGTCAGCTCAAAGGTGATGATGTTATCCTGGTAAGGCAGCTCTATCCCTTTCTTTCCGGAGAGGTCTTCAACTTTTACAATAACGGTTTCGTCCTTTTTTACATTATAAATTTCTGCTGAAGAAATATGAATAGGAGGAATAAAAGCATTGTTTTTGATACTATCCGGATGAAAAACACACAAACCATTTTTACCGCCGATATACACTGCTCCTGTCTTTTCAGAGATCATCCATGCTTGATCCAAAAAATCGCTATTGAGGAAGCCATCCTTGGCAGCGAAGACTTTTGCCTCTTCCGTTGTCGTATTGTATCGTACCAGGCCTTTTTGCGTACTGATCCACAGATCACCCGACTCGTCTTCTCGCACACTGGAAATATCCCCTTCTAAAATTCCTTCATTCGTTTTTATCAGGGTAAAGGAATTTTTTTGATCATCAAATTTATTTAATCCGGCAGAGGTACCAATCCATAATTGCTGATTCCGGTCTTCAAAAATACAATTGATCCTACTGCTGCTGATCGAATGAGGATGATTGATGTGATGTTTATAGTCTATGAAAGCATCGTTTTTCCGGTCATAGCGATGAAGCCCATCCTCCGTCCCGATCCAGATCTGGCCATTTTGTCTTTGGTACAGGCAGTGAACATACAGGTGATTAATGCTGCTGCTGTCGCCCACAATAGGCTTGTATTGTGTGAAGTGGCCTGTTTGGATATCTTTTTCACTAAACAGGACACTTAAGCCATTGGTCGTCCCGATCCAGATTTCTCCTTCTTTGGTTTCCAGAATTTGGTACACGTAATTATCGGATAAGGTGTTGCTTTTTTTATAATCCGCCTGAAAGTATTGAATCGCATCCAACTGGGGTGAATACACGGTCAGGCCGGTTTCCCAGGTTCCGATCCAAATCTTTCCGTTTTTATCTTTGTGAATAGCAGACAAGCGCTTAGTCAGCAGCCCCTTGGGATAAGTTAAGGAGGCAAGCGCTTTCTGGAAGGTATGCTGCTGCCGATCAAACAATAAGAGTCCGTGGTGCCGGGTCGCTATCCCAATCATATCCTCGTCCAGCTCCGTCATGGCCACGATATTGGGAGTAGCCGTTTCAATTTCCAGATCATTGGGAAAGGGGTAGTTAGTGAAATAGCTCCCTTTTGTATTTAAATGAAAAATACCGGCATTTCGGGTGCCCAACCAGATATCTCCTGCCTTATCTTCAAAGGTGGTGATCAACCAGAAGTTATTCGGATTAAATTGATTCGGTCCGGGCGTAAAAGCATCTACATTTTCAAAGTTTTTATCCAATAAATAGAAACCCTGCCCGTCCAGGTCGCCCCCAGCCATGTATTGCCCGGAGGAGGTTGGGGTAAAAAGAGATAAGCCCTTATTAAAAGGAATATCGGCCTCCTTTATGTTCCATGCTCCATTTTCTTTTTCGAAATAAAAAAGCTTAGAATCCGCAACCACCCAAATGGTACCATTAGCATCTTTTTCCAGGCAATCCGGCATAAAGTTCAAAGCAAAGGTATCTATTTGATTATTCACGGGAATTAATTGGAAGTTTTCCTCGGTTTTGTCGAACAACATCATACCCATTCCCCAGTATCCGACAATGAGATGCCCCTCTTCATCTTCTATGATTTCGCTGATTTCCTGGGAAGGGCTTGTTTCCCAAAAGCGGCTATGCGTTTCCTGGTGTTGAAACAGCTGGAAAGTCTCTTTTTCTTTGTCAAATTTGTTTAATCCGTTATGGGTGCCTAACCAAAGTATGCCCTCCTGATCTTCGTAAATGACCCTAGTGCGGTTATAGAGCACCTGGTTCTCGTTGTTGGCATCATGCTGATAATGTTTGAACTGTTCGGTTAAGGGGTTATACATATTCAGCCCTCCGTCAGTCGCAATCCAGATGCGGCCTTCCGCGTCTTCATGTAGATCGTTAATGCTGTTGTTGCTTAAGGTGTGTGGTTCGCCGGGCCGATACTTAAACACGGTAAAACTATAGCCGTCAAAGCGGTTCAAACCACTAGTGGTCCCTATCCAAATATACCCGTTTTGGTCTTGCAAAATATCGGTAACATAATCATCAGACAAGCCATTTTCAGTGGTATAGTGCTCCACTAAAAACTTCTGCCTGGCTGAAAAATAAATCTCCTTATGGGTTGCCTTATCCATCTGTGCCGACGAGTTGGAAAGGAAACAACAAAGCAGCAGGCACGAACTGAGCAGCAACCAAAGGTTTCGGGTAGTTTGTTTCATAAACCCCAATTGAAACAAGTTTTAAACGCAAGTTGCGGTGCAACTTGAAGTTTTTAGGCTAAAAAATACAAGATAAGGATTCTTGGAATGCACAGCTGTTGATTTTGGACAGGGTGCTTTGTAATGTGTGAAAAATTTCAATTTTTTGGAAGGGGATAGGAAATACCGAATAGCTTATATCGCCCTTGGCCCAATAAATCTGAGCCTATATTTTATGGCTTGATTTCACTTAACAACCTGGCACTGTGCTTTACTTGATTCTTTGTACAATAAGCTGAATGTTGCTTTACGTTATTGGTCTGTATAAAGAAAAGAGATGTAATGAAAACAACTTACTTTTTAAGCCTCATAATTTTTCCATTCTTACAGAGCTACGCTCCAAATTCAGGAATGGACGTTTCCTGTGTGGAAGATAACAGGCCGGGTTTCCAAACGGAGGAAGGTATCGGCAGGATCTGGTTTGTGAAGGAAGGGATGTCTGGAAACGGGGGGAACTGGGATATGGCATTTGGCCAATTGCAGGACGCTCTTAAGGTAGCCAAGGCAGATGATGAGATTTGGGTGGCGGCCGGTAAATACCTTCCTACCCAAGGCAATGACCGCAAGGCCAGCTTTCATATTAAAGACGGCATTACACTCTTTGGAGGATTTAGCGGTACGGAAACGAACCCCGATCAACGCAAACCTCAGGTGAATCTCAGCATTTTGAGCGGAGACATTGGAAAGGAAACGCCATTGGATAATTCCTTTACGGTTGTTCGTTTCTCAAATGTAAGCTCTGCTACGGTCCTGGACGGATTTGTGATCGCGGATGGAGAGGCCAGGGGTGGGCTCAGTGTGGTTGGAGATCCCTCCGATTGCGGCGGTGGTATTTTTATAGAAGGGAATGGCAAGTCTTGCAGTCCGGTTATCAAAAATTGTCGCATTGTCAATAATTATGCTTACTACGGCGCCGGCATTTTTAACTACCCATCTAATAAGGGAATCTGCCGCCCCACCATCATCAATACGGAATTTGAACTAAATGTGGCGGATCTTGACGGAGGTGCCATTTACAATTACGGATTAGAGGGTTATTCTTTAACAACTATCAAAGACTCCCGCTTTATCAGAAACCAAGCTAATTATGGCGCCGTCATGTTCACAAAATATTCTGATTGTCTGGATACTCCGGAAATGGCCAACTGTCAATTTAAAAATAACCTGGCGTACACCAGAGGGCCGGTTCATTTTGATCAGTATTCCTCTGACAAATGGTGCAACACTAAAATCACTGCCTCTGTGTATAGTGAAAACAAGGCTAGCTTAGGCTTTCCAGAAAAAGAAAGTCAGAAAACGGTTAGAGAGAAAGTTCCCTATAGGAGTGGGAATTAGGGGGGAAATTAAATAATATAATGCTTATATTTGAATGGCCAATTCAATAGAATGAGCAATTATAAGAAACATATTATCCAGTTGAAGGGATACCAAACCGAAAATGGAAAAATCCCCTTCAGTTTACTCACAGGATTGGGGGAACAGTTAACCAGATTAGCTGAATCAACGCTGCTGTCCTATGTTGAAGGAAGCAGTAAAATTAAACGAGGAAGAGCCCCAGAATGGCTTTCCAATTCCATTGATTTTAATCTGACTGGAATACGTGAAGGTTCAACTATTTTGGACATTGAAGCCCCTATTTTAAGTGAGAGTATTGGGCATATTCAACTACCTGTTTTCCAAAATTTTGAGAGTGCTAAATTAAAAGATGCATCTGCTCTAGATCTATCTTTTTTTGCCTATGATCAAGCTCTTAAAAACAAGGAAGATTCATTTATACTTGATAAAAACCTCTTAAAAGAAATCATCAAGCTTAATAAAGTATTACAATCTGATGAAGCTGAGATAATTTTTGAAAGTAACAGTACAAAACTAGAGGTAACAAAAAAAACACTTTCTGAAATTAAAGTATTAGAAGAAAAAACCCCTCCCAGTATTAAGGCAAAAGTTACTGGCAAACTAGATGTTCTGCAACACTCAAAATCACAATTGGAGCTCGTTGCTGATGGTAAAAAAATAAGAGCCCAGCTTTCTGACAAGTTAAACTTCGACGATCTATTTGAACTTTTCGGTGAAGATGTATCCATATCTGGCATTGCTAATTTCAACCCAGCAGGAAAAATCTCTTCATTTGAAATTCAAGCGATAAAAAAAGCAGCGCCTGAGGATGATTATTTTCGGAATCTTCCTCAACCGACCTTCAAGGAATTTGACTTAATGAGAATCGTAGAGGAACAGGAATACAGAGGATCAAACCTGGATAATGTAATTGGGAAATGGCCAGGGGACGAATCGGCAGATGAATTACTAGAACTATTAAAATGAATTACGTTTTAGACACTAATATCCTTATTCACATTTTAACAGGTTCAGAAATAGGCATTGAGGCAAAAGCAAAAACTCAAAAAAATAACCCTTACCTAATAATCTCAATCGTAACTAAAGCAGAAATAGTATCGATAGCAAAACAAAGAAGGTGGGGAATAAGAAAACTGGCCGAACTTAATTCCCTATTAGAAGAATTTCTAATCATCCCCATTGATAATGATGAGCTTGTTGAAGCTTATGCAGACATTGATGCCTACAGTCAAGGAAAACTAAATGAGAAACCTTTAGGTCAAAGTTCGAGGAATATGGGTAAAAATGATTTATGGATAGCGGCTACAGCCTATCTAACAAAATCAACATTACTAACAACTGACAACGACTTCGATCATCTTGATGCAGCATATTTCCCAGTTGAAAATTTAAATTGAAGTATTTGAGATGTTGGAACTACTTCAAGTTAGTTACCAGCCTCTACCTTCCAGGAATATTCAATATTCCCTTTTTTATTGCCCCTGCTATCGTATTCGGTATAAACGGCCTTGATTTCCGAAAAACTATACTTCCCCCCAAATTTAGGACCACTAGTTAAGTTGAAAATTAGTACATTTAAACAACAACTTAACGATGAAAAAGCAACGCAGAAAATTTTCAAAAGAATT
>JAUIKE010000057.1 GCA_030430845.1 Bacteroidia bacterium
GGACTTATTGGTGGTAAAAGAGCTTGATCGACTTGGACGCGATACACTTGATATCCGGCAAACCATATCAGAGTTGAAAGAAAGAGGCATTCGGCTATTTATCACAAACTTCAACATGGGGAGCCATGTCGACAGGAAAGAAAACCCGGTTTTCAACCTGGTCATTGCTGTGATGGCGGAGCTTGCAGAGATAGAGAGGCTTCGCCTGAAGGAGCGACAAAGCGAAGGCGTAGCGATCGCAAAGAGAAAGGGCGTTTATAAAGGCAGAAAAAGAGGCACGGTTGATTCTCCTCAAAAGGTGATAGAGAAATACCCAAAGATCGTCAAGGAACTTGGTAAAGGAACATCTATCCGGAGAACAGCGATACTGTGCGATGTTTCAAAAGGGACCGTACAAAAAGTAAAAAAAGCCTTAGATGTATAAACTGGCAGACACATCACTTGGGGAAGTCACCTTCCCAACCTGGGATGCACTTGTAGCGTTCCTCAACTCTCCGGCAATTGTATATGGTGTGGAGTTTTCCGAAACAAGCTGGGAAGACTTAGGAGAGTCACCTGCGGACCATTTCAAATATGGGATAGATTCAGATGGCCGCGTGGAAATACGCCAAGCCGCAGTTGCGCCCTCCTGGAAGCAAGATATGGCACCCAGCCACTTCGTTGACCTGGGCTTGGGGATGGATGAAGTTATTAATATCTTTTCAATTAGAAGCTAAAACAGGTTATGGCAAAGAAGAAAGACACCCTCAAAGTAAAAGATGTATCTGTAAAAGTTCAATATATCGAGAATGAAGAGTATCTGAGCCTCACGGATATGGCAAAGAGCAGGAGCGCCCGCCCTGAAATAATTATTCAGCGATGGATGCGAAATCGCAATACTTTAGAATATCTCATTTTGGGCATTTTTGCCCATGCCAACCAAAAGGTAAAATAAGAATTTTGGGGACTGATAATCAGGGAGTTACAAAATTCATTATTTAGTTTCCCATCTGAAATAAACGTCACAACCCATTTCACAACTGGTTTGTTATCAGTAGTTTACGTTTAATAAAATTCCTTATCGGTCTTTTCGGTAGCCAGGGGCAAAAATGCCCATTATTAAAAACTACGTAAAAAACCAAGGATTACCAGAGTATGAACAAATCCACCAAACTCAACTTACCTTGTTTAACCTCTAGGCTAAAGAGTGGCAGGGATACCCCATACTTTTAGGGTGGGGTGGTTCATTTCAGTTTTATCGGAAGAGTCATTAAATCTGGGTAGATATTGCATTTATCACATTTGCTATGCCTGACTTTTAGTCTATCTATTTCAAATAGTAGAGAGGAATACTTTTCATAACATTGCGTGAATTATGTAACTCTTTGCTGGAATTGTGTAACGCTTTGTAGCTAATAACTGGTGATCTTTGAAGAGTGATAATTTGACTTGGCTGCATACTAAAATGAAAGAATTTGAATGCTGAAAAGGACTCTTGTCATAATTATTCACAAAATAAAAAGGAGGAATGAACACCATCAACTAATGAAAAATTATATCAAAATCGTTATACTACTAATGATTACCGGTTTCTTTACGGCATGTCAGCAGCCCCAAAGCTGTGAACAAGCACTTGCGGACGAAACCCAACGAAAAGAAGTTATGCAAACTATTGCCAATAACCATGAGATGATGACGGAAATGATGGACATAATGATGAGCAGTGAGCATGGTAAAAATATGATGACAGGCAACAAGGATATGATGGGTATGATGATGGGCGACCAACAAATGATGAAAGGTATGATGGATATGATGCATCAAAAAGGCATGATGAATGATGAGTGTTACAAGAATGGCATGGACGTGATGGGAAAAGGCATGATGAAGGGTAACGGGATGCCATGAAAAGATGGGCACGGGCAATGATGAATATATCTTTAACTAGTAATCTTTTGAAAGTAAGTACCTAAATATGATTTCCCATTTCTTGAGAGTCTTGCAGGATTGTATAACATTTTGTCAAAAAGCTATAATTGCCTTTCTTGCATAACTCCTACCTTTGTTGAGTTAAATTATTTCACTTGATAAAAAGAAGCTTACATATCATTTTAGCTATTTCTATATTGCTTAGCTCAACAGGGCTGGTGATCAGTAAGCATTTTTGTCAAAGTGAATTGATCGATATTTCCATTTTGGGGAAAGCAACAAGTTGCAGTGGAGAAACGTGTCAGGAATTACCTAATTCAACAGAGGATGAGGTAATCCGACGCAAGAATTGCTGTAAAGACGTTTCCAATCACCTAAAAATTGAAATTGAACAAGAAGTAGATATTCAATTCAGCTTTGTTGATTATGTCTCTTCAAAAGGATTCCCGGTTCTCAAAACTTCTCCAGAGCGGTTTATTGGAGAGGTTCGTCAATTAGATATATTTAAATACAAGCCACCACTCCTTGTTTACAATATCCCCGTAAACTTGCAGGTATTTCTCTGTTAGCATTTTTTTCAGTTTAGGTAACATATTTTGAAAAGAAATATGTTACACCCCATTTTTCCTATTTTGGAATGGAGCTATCCTTTTCAAAATATTTAAACCCAAACTGGAATTGAAAAATGTTATCAAAGTATATAAAATTCTTCCTTGAAAATAAGTTGGTCGCCTGGCTTCTCCTGCTGCTTTTTGTGGGCTGGGGGCTGGTTACCGCACCCTTTGATTTCAATATTGAAGGCCTTCAAAGAGACCCTGTATCTGTGGATGCGATACCTGATATTGGTGAAAATCAGCAAATCGTATTTACTAAATGGGCTGGCAGGTCCCCCCAGGATGTAGAGGACCAAATTTCTTATCCCTTAACAACGGCTTTGCTGGGCATCCCTGGCGTAAAAAGTATTCGCTCAAACTCAATGTTTGGTTTTTCGAGTATTTACCTCATTTTCAATGATAAAGTTGACTTTTATTGGAGCCGGAGTCGGATACTTGAAAAGTTAAATTCACTGCCTCCCAATCTGCTCCCCCAAGATGCTCAACCCGCTTTAGGACCCGATGCTACTGCATTAGGGCAAATTTTTTGGTACACCCTTGAAGGGCGGGATTCAGTAGGCAATGCCACTGGAGGATGGAATCTTCACGAATTGAGAAGCATCCAGGATTTCTATGTCCGTTACGGCCTATCCTCAGCGGAAGGCGTCTCGGAGGTGGCATCTATCGGGGGATTCGTCAAAGAATATCAGGTTGATGTCAATCCAGAAGCCATGAAGGCTTATGATATAAACCTGGAACAGGTAATGAAAGCCATTAAGGAAAGTAACCTGGATATAGGTGCTCAGACGTTGGAGATCAATTTGGTAGAGTATTTTGTTCGGGGATTAGGCTATGTGAAAAGCCTGGAAGATATCGAAAAAAGCGTAATCAAAGTTCAAAATAATGTTCCGATCAGGGTTGGTGATATAGGCTTTGTGCACTTAGGCCCAGCAAATAGACGTGGTATTTTGGACAAGTCGGGAGCCGAAGCTGTGGGTGGAGTTGTTGTCGCCAGATATGGGGCTAATCCCTTAGCTGTAATCGAAAATGTGAAAAGACAAATACTGGAACTGGAGCCAGGTCTTCCCACTAAAACGCTTGCTAATGGGGTCGTTTCTCAAGTGAAAATAGTCCCTTTTTATGATAGAACTCAACTTATTAATGAGACTATTGGAACCCTCCAGGAGGCATTGACTCTTGAGATATTGATCACGATTATAGTGGTCATTCTCATGCTACTAAATCTTAAATCCTCTTTTCTGGTCAGTAGCACACTTCCGATTGCTGTACTGATGTGCTTTATCGCTATGCGCTACTTGGGGGTGGATGCCAATATTGTGGCACTTTCAGGGATCGCTATTGCCATTGGAACAATGGTAGATATGGGGATCGTCTTAACAGAAAGTATCCTTAATAGAATCGAAGAAGCCCCACCAGGTGAAAATCTATTAACAACAATCTATGAAGCAACAATTGAAGTGGCCTCAGCTATCATTACCGCAGTTTCTACTACAGTAATTAGTTTTATACCTGTATTTACTATGGAAGCGGCTGAAGGGAAGTTATTTAGGCCTTTGGCTTATACCAAAACCTTTGCGCTGATTGCCTCCATTATCGTAGCGATTACGATTATCCCACCCTTGGCGCATTCGTTATTTTCAATCAAAGTGGATCGCAAGCGTTACCGCCTTTTAGGCAATGTCATGCTCGTAATAGTAGGTATTGTTCTTGCATTTTGGGTAAATCCTGAGTTAAGTCTCTTACTGTCAGTTGTAGGAATAATAGGAGTCATTGAGGTCAGATTTCAGGAAACCCGACCCAATTTGTCTCATGTGATCAAAATTGCCAAAATCCTATTGTATGCAGGAGTTGTTACCTGGATATTGGCTCGTGTTTGGATGCCTTTGGGGGTATCTAAATCGCTTATTACGAATTTCCTCTTTGTCGCAAGTATTATTGGCCTTCTCATCGGCTTTTTCTATGTCATTATTCATTTTTATGAACAGATATTGCGCTTCCTGTTACGAATTAAATTTATTTTTCTGGCAGTAGTCGGCCTTCTGATCTATCAAGGTTTTTTGATTTTCCAACAGACAGGTGAAGAATTTATGCCTTCTTTAGATGAAGGTTCCTTTTTACTTATGCCCACAGCCATGCCGCATACAGGCATGCAGCAGAATATCAAAAATTTGCGCCTGCTTGATATGGCTGTAACTGCAATCCCAGAAGTCGAAACAGTGGTGGGAAAAGCAGGCCGGGTAGAAAGTGCACTTGATCCTGCACCTATGTCGATGTATGAAAATGTGATCTTGTATAAGTCAGAGTATAAAACGGATGAGAAAGGGCATAGAATACGTTTCCGTGTCAATGATGAAGGTGAATATATCCAGGATGAACATGGAGATTTTATACCAGATAATAAAGGCCAATTTTACCGCCAATGGCGTGACCACATCCGAAGTCCCAATGATATATGGGAAGAAATTGTGAAAGTAACTCGCCTGCCCGGTGTCACTTCTGCTCCTAAATTACAGCCTATAGAAACCAGGCTCGTTATGCTACAAACTGGCATGAGAGCACCGATGGGGATCAAGGTTAGGGGAGCTGATTTAGCCACAATAGAAGCCTTTGGGCTGGAATTAGAAAAAGAACTGAAAGAGATAGATGGAGTGAAAGATGCAGCAGTATTCGCTGACAGGATTGTAGGAAAACCCTATTTGCTACTGGATATTAAAAGAGGCGCTATAAATCGCCATGGGTTGACCGTAGCACAAGTTCAGCGCTATATCCAAGCTGCAATCGGGGGGATGACCATGACAACTACTGTTGAAGGAAGAGAACGATATGCTATAAGAATTCGCTATCCAAGGGAACTGCGGGACGACCCTGAAATGCTAAAGAAGGTCTTGCTTCCCTCAAGTAATGGAGGGCAAATTCCTTTAGGAGAATTGGTTGAAATTAAATACGAACAAGGCCCTCAATCCATAAAAAGTGAAGACGGTTTTTTAATTGGCTATGTTCTATTTGATCGGGAAGAGGGATACTCTGAGGTTGAGGTGGTTGAAAATGCGCAGCGATACCTAGAGTCACGTATTGAATCAGGCAAGTTGAATGTCCCTGCTGGGATTAGTTACCGATTTGCAGGAAATTATGAACAACAGCAACGAGCAAGCAAACGGCTTGCCCTTGTAGTTCCTATAGCTCTTGCGATAATTTTCCTCATTTTATACTTCCAATTTGGCTCTGTAACCATTTCCTTAATGGTATTTACAGGGGTCTTTATTGCCTTTTCTGGAGGGTTTATCATGATTGGCCTCTATGATCAACCGTGGTTCCTTGATTTTGAATTACTGGGAACTAATATGCGGGACCTCTTCCAGATTCGAACTCTCAATCTGAGTGTAGCTGTCTGGGTTGGGTTTTTAGCTCTTTTTGGAATTGCCACAGATGATGGGGTGCTCGTGGCCACTTTTCTAAAAGGGAGTTTTAAAGCAAATAAACCCCAAACCATTCCCGAAATAAGGGATGCTGTTGTGGCAGGAGGACTTAGGCGGGTGAGGCCTGCCATGATGACTACTGCTACGACCATCCTGGCTTTGTTGCCTATCCTTACTTCTACCGGGCGAGGAGCTGATATTATGTTGCCAATGGCCATCCCATCTTTTGGAGGCATGCTTTTGCAAACATTGACCATGTTTACTGTACCCATCCTTTATTCCATGTGGCAAGAGGGCCAGTATTACCTCCAACAGCGCATGAACAAACAAGAAATTGAGCAATGAAAAAGCGAATCATAATCATCCTGCTTCTAAGTTTGCCGCTTCTGATTTGGAGTCAGAGTCCCAGGGAATTATTTGAAATCAGCCTGGAGGCAAATGCAGAATTGAAAGCATTGAAGTTTGAATACCAGGCCGCGCTTGAAAAAGCGCCACAAGTAAGCCAACTTCCTAATCCTGAAGTGGGAATTGGAGCCTTTATTCTGCCAGTGGAAACACGGCTTGGAGGGCAGCAAGCGAGATTGAGCCTGTCTCAGATGTTTCCGTGGTTCAAAACGCTTGATGCCAGGGAAGATTGGGCCTTGAGCATAGCTCAAGTGAATTTTGAGAAGATAGCCAGCCAAGAACTGGAGATATACTACCAAATCAAAAAAGGTTGGTATCAACTGTACCTCCTAACAAAATCTCAGCAAATCATTCGACAAAATATCGAATTACTCAGTGCGCTCAAAAAAACCGCTGAAGCTAAAGTCGCTGCTGGAAGAGCCAGTCTGGCTGACGTGCTGAGGGTAGATTTGAAGTTACAGGCACTGCTCAAGGAAATAGAGATACTTGAAGCTCAAAAACAAAAACCAATTGCTTCTTTAAATCAGATTCTCCAACGTCCTTTGGCAACCACTATTTCTCTTCGAGATAGCCTGGGATTTATGGTTATTCCTTATCAAAAAGACACCCTCCTGACAGCGATAAGCAATCATCATCCTATGATGCGCATGTTCCGTCGGCAGCAAGAAGTATCACATCGAGCGATATCCCTCAATGAATTGGAAGGAAAACCTTCCTTCGGACTTGGAGCTGATTACCTTATGGTAAGTCCAAGAAATGATGCCTTTCCTGATAATAATGGGCGGGATATTTTCCAATTGAAAGCAGTGATTTCAGTACCGATTTACCGCAAAAAATATGATGCCAAATACCGGGAGGAACAATTTAAAATTGATGCGATTGAAAGCAGGAAACAGGAAGTTTTGAGCCTTTTTCTTTCAAAAATCGAAAAAGCATATGCCGATTCTGAAAGCGCTTTTCTCCGGAAAGAATTGTATGAAGGGCAAATTCAAACAACAAAGGCTACGATTCAGATTTTGTTGACTGATTACAGCAACCAGGGAAGCAATTTTGACGAATTGCTTCGCCTGGAAGAAGAACTGGTTGTGTATGATCGAAAACTATTGGAAGCAATAGTCGAGGCCAACCTGGCACTTGCGGAAGTCGAACGCTATTTACCTTATTAATGAAGTCAAGCAGAGAAAAAATGAACACAAAAAATAATAGATTTTCCTATATCTGGGTCCTTATTGCAGTTGTGGCAGGGATCGGCCTGGGCTATCTGATTTTTCACAAGGCACCCGCTTCCAGTCAGGCAAATATGGGGGAAACTGCCCAACCATTCGGAGAGACGATTTGGACTTGTTCTATGCATCCGCAAATAAGACAAAATGAGCCGGGAGATTGTCCTATTTGTGGGATGGATTTGATACCCCTGGATGAGAATAGTTCCTCTGATCCCCTGGTTCTTGAAATGACTCCCGAGGCGGTAAAACTCGCCCAAATAGAAACTTCTGTTTTGAAGAGTTCTGCAACTTCCGAAAAAGAAATTATCTTATCTGGGAAAATTCAGGTTGATGAGCGGTTAGCGAGTAGTCAGGTCGCCCATATTCCAGGCAGAGTAGAAAAACTGTTTGTTTCTTTTACAGGAGAGCAAGTAAAAAAAGGACAAAAGCTGGCTGCGATTTATTCCCCGGACTTAGTCTCAGCCCAACAAGAGCTTTTGGAAGCCCAAAAACTTAAAAGCACCAATCCAGCTCTGCTGGAAGCAGCAAAACAAAAACTCATCTACTGGAAGATACCTTCCAACCAAATTGATGAGATTCTCGCTGAGGGAAAAATAAAAGAGACTTTTACTGTATTCGCAGACGCTTCCGGGATCGTATCCCAACGGAAAATAGCTGTTGGAGATTATGTCAAACAAGGAGAAGTCCTGTTTAACCTATTTAGTTTGAATCAGTTATGGGTTTTGTTTGATGCTTATGAGGAAGATTTAGCTTTTTTGAATTTGGGAGACCAGGTGGTTTTTTCTGCGCCAGGACTTCCTAATCAGGCATTCCAATCAAAAATCACCTTTATAGATCCGGTTATCAATCCTAAAACAAGGGTCGCATCTTTGCGGGCAGAAGTCCCCAATAGAGCTGGAAAATTAAAGCCTGAAATGTTTGTTCAGGGTGTTATCAAGTCTAAGACAAGTAACGATTCCCAATTACTTGTTCCTAAGTCTGCAGTGCTATGGACAGGCAAGCGATCTGTCGTTTACGTAAAAATAGCAGATGCAAATATCCCTTCTTTTCAATATCGGGAAATTGAATTAGGAGAGCGAATGGGGGATACATATCAGGTAAAAGAAGGCCTGGAAGCAGGAGACGAAGTCGTGACCTATGGTAGCTTCTCCATAGATGCTGCCGCTCAATTAAATAACCAGGCAAGCATGATGAACCAGCATGTGATGGGAAAAGGCGCTGATCATTCGGAACACCTGCCAGATTACACGTCAGAAACGCCTTCAGTATTTAAACAGCAACTGCAGAAAGTTTCTGAAGCATATTTGGGTTTAAAAGATGCTTTTGTTCAGACGGATTCGATCCTTGCAAGTAAAAAGGCAGGAGACCTACTTCATGTTATAAGTACTGTAGATATGGGATTGGTAAAAGGAGCTTCTCATGAATTTTGGATGGAAAAAGCGACGTCGCTTCAAGCGCATAGTGAGAAGATTTCAGAATTAACAAATGTTGATGCCCAAAGAGAGCAGTTTGGTTTTCTCTCAGATGCTTTAATTGAAACCATCAAGGTATTAGGTATCCCTTCCGATACTTACTATGTTCAATTCTGTCCCATGGCATTTGGTTCAGAAGGAGCCAAATGGCTCAGTAGTTCTGATCAAATACAAAACCCCTATTTCGGCGATCAAATGCTTACTTGTGGAAGTGTTGAAGATACAATTACCAAAGATTTTAAGAACCCATTACCGATACAGGCTCCTCCCACATCTCCCAACTTACATAACCATTAATTATTAAGAGAGATGAAAAACCTAATCCTGTTTTTACTCGGTCTATTGCCATTGTTTGGCATATGCCAAAACCCCTTAATTATCCCCGATACCCTTTCAGGAGATACCCTGAATCTAACCCTGCAAAATGGCCAATTCTCTTTTTTTTCAGGTAGTCAAACAAACACGATTGGGTATAATCAGGATATTTTAGGCCCAACCCTTTTCCTTGAAAAAAACAAGGAGATCACTATTCATGTGACTAATTCACTCAATGCTCCGACAACCCTTCATTGGCATGGCCTACATGTCTCCTCTGAAAATGATGGAGGGCCCCATACGGTGATTCTGCCTCGTCAGGTATGGTCTCCTTCTTTTATCGTAAAAGATTTTGCGGCTACCTATTGGTATCATCCTCATTTGCATGAGCATACAGAGGAACAGGTCACGCTTGGAGCTGCGGGATTTATTATTGTAAGAGATAGCCAGGAGGCAAGCCTGAATCTTCCCAGAAGCTATGGAAAAGATGATTTTCCTGTTGTAATTCAATCTAGAGCATTTGATGCCAATAAGCAATTGGTGATGGCTACGGCCTTAGATACTGCGATTTTGTGCAATGCTACTTATGATGCTTTTCTAGCGGTCCCCGCACAGGTTATTCGTCTTCGTTTGCTCAATGGCTCGACAGAACGGATTTATAACCTCGGATTTCAGGGAAACCGAACCTTTCATCAAATCGCTTCAGATGGAAGTTTATTAGCCGCTCCAGTGAGCCTGACCCGGTTGAGATTAGCTCCGGGGGAAAGAGCCGAAATCCTCCTGAATTTAAATTCGCTTCAAGGGCAATCTCTGAATTTATTGAGCTTCAACTCCGAACTTCCTAATGGTTATTATGGAGCTACACGCCCAGGCGTAATGCCTGTTGCAACTATTCCTGGTTATACCAATAATCCTCTAAATGGTAGTGATTTTCAGGTATTGCAGCTTCAGGTGGGGCAAGCCTCTCTAAATCCTGTCCTAACGATTCCTACTACCTTGATTACTCAAAATCCATATCCTGTTGCCCAGGCAGCAATAACCCGCAATCTTACTTTTCAACCTGATCAAATGGGACCCACAGGCATGGTTAATGGCCCCTTTCAGATCAATGGCCGGAGTTATGATTCTTCATTTATTGATTATCGAATTCCGATTGACCAGGTTGAAATTTGGGAAATACAAAATTCGACTGCTATCGCGCACCCATTTCATATCCATGATGTGCAATTTTATTTGCTGGATATAGATGGGGCAACTCCTCCTGCCAATATGCAGGGAAGAAAAGATGTGGTGCTCGTGCCTCCAATGGGAGGAACAGTTCGGTTTATTACTAAGTTCGACGATTTTGCCAATGACAAAGTTCCCTATATGTTCCATTGCCATATGCTGAGCCATGAGGATGATGGAATGATGGGCCAGTTTGTTGTTTTTGATAATTCAATAGCCATAGATGAAACGGGGGATATCAGCATATCGATGTACCCGAATCCTGTTCAAGAGCAGCTTACTATTGAAGGACTTGTGCCATCAACGCTTGAGTTAATCAATATTTCCGGTCAGATTCTGCTGATCAAGAAAACAACCAATTCACAGGAACAACTCAATCTAAAAGATTATGCTCCAGGGGTTTATTACCTCAAAATCAGGACAAATGATAGTGTGCTGATTTATAAAGTTTTGAAGAAGTAGATCTTACATTTTTAATTCAGTCAATCCGTATGAAAAATTACCTTTTAGTTTTAGGTATGGGGTTCCTATTACTCATCTCCTGTCAAAATTCAAAACAAGAGGAACCCGATCATCAGCATGAAGAGCATGAACATCAACATGATGAGCACCCACAGGAAATGGCTGCAAATCCAGCGAACACCAAGAAAAGCATCCCAAAGGAAGCCCATGGGCAAGTAGGAAATGTTCATGTGTCCATCAACTATCACTCTCCAGGTGCTCGCGGGAGGGTCATTTATGGTGGGTTGGTCCCATTTGGAGAAGTATGGGTTACCGGGGCGCACAATGCGACGAAGGTTACTTTCTCTGAAGGGATTGAAATCGAAGGCATCAAAATTCCTCCTGCTTCTTATGCCTTTTTTACCATTCCAGGAGAAGATACCTGGACCATTATTCTAAATAAAAATTGGGAGCAGCACCTGGCTGATGAGTATAACCCAGAAGAGGATGTTATCAGGGTAGAAGTGATTCCTGAGATGGGATTACCTATTCAAGAAAGACTGGAATATTCAATTGAAGATGTCGGAAGTGGACAGGGAGCTATAAAAATACAATGGGAAAAACGTGCTGTATCTCTGGTTTTTAAGCCTGTAGAATAGAAATGGGGAAAAAATGAAAGACACTTTATATCTAATTACTATGGAAAATGAAAGCTTCACCTCAGAAGAATTTAGAATCAAGGGGATGATTTGCAGTCGATGTCTGAAGGTCTTGGAAATCGAATTAAAAGCAATTGGAGCCAATGTTGTTGAAATTTCACTTGGAAAGATTAGGCTGAATTACAATCCCGAAATGATTCCAAAATCTAAGATTAATAAAATCATAAGAGAAAATGATTTTGAGATTCTTCATGATAAGTATAGATTTCTTGCAGAGCAAACGAAAAGATGGATTGTTAGCTTTATTTGGGAGACAGACCAGCAAGAGAATCTATCCACTTTTTTGGGTAGAAATCAGGATAGGAATTATGAATCGCTAAGCAAAAATTTTTCTACTATCTATGGTAAAACAATCGAGAGGTATAGGATTTTGCTTACAATTGAGCGCATCAAAGAATTGATCGAAAATGATGAAATTAGTTTTTCGGAAATAGCACAAGCTACTGGTTATCAAAATTTGTCAGCCTTATCCAGACAATTTAAACGAGAAACTGGCCTGACGCTGAAGGCTTATAAGATGTTGGATCAAAGTAGAAGAATTCCGATTGACAAAATATGATAACAAAAATCTGTAATATGGTAACACTTTAAATTTATATTAAGGAGCGTTACATCTATATGCAATATCCTCTTAATAGAGGGCTTAACACATGAACTACCTTAAATCTAGCATCGTCGTGCGATTAACTACCTTATTTGTAGGCTTATTGTTGTGCAGCAATTCACTGTTTTCACAAGATGTTACGCCTTGCTTCTTTGACCAATACACCAACAAGAAGCATCTTGCACATGTTGAACAGCAAATACAGGCGGCAATTTGGAGAAACAGTACCCATAATTCCAGTAGAACTTCTCATGATGTTTTTATGATACCCATTGTTGTTCATATAATTCATGAGGGAGGGTTTGAAAATATTTCTGATGCTCAGGTGGAAAGTCAAATACAAATTCTCAATGAAGACTATGGAAAAATGACTGGAACCAATGGAGATGGTAATGGAGTCGATACCCATGTTCGCTTTTGCCTTGCCAACAAAGACCCAAGCGGTAATTGTACCAATGGCATTGTTAGAATAAAGTCACCTTTGGCCAACCATCAAAGCTATCAGAGGGCCTTGTTAAAAGAACTGAGTTTCTGGGACAATGACCGATACCTGAATATTTATGTTGTAAAAAATATCAATGGAAATGTAGGGGGTTATTCATCTTTTCCTGGAGGGCCACCGGATGAAGATGGCGTAGTTGTGAGACATAATCTTTTCGGAAATACGGGAACCGCTTCCTCTGGGGTAGGCAGAACAACTACTCACGAGTTGGGACACTGGCTTGGACTTTACCATACGTTCAACAACGGCTGTGGCTCGGACTTGTGTACAGATGGCGATTATGTCTGCGACACACCGCCACAGGCGGCACCGAGCTTTAACTGCGCGACCTTCAATACTTGCTCAAATGATGTGCCTGATGTAAATGATCTGAAAGAAAACTACCTGAACTACACACCAGGCACATGCCAGAATATGTTTACCAAAGGTCAAAGCAAGCGGATAGAAGCTACCCTTACGACGATACGAAGGCAAATTTGGTCATCCTCCAATTTGATTTCCACAGGATGCGATAGCATTTATTCGGCCCCTTGCTCTTTAGTAGCGGATTTTGTTACGCTTACTACCGAGATCTGCATCGCAAACAGTGTGTACTTTATGGATAGATCTCTCAATAAGCCTACGAACTGGAAATGGACTTTTATGGGCGGAAACCCCGCAACATCAACAGACCAAAACCCAACCGTAACTTACAATTCTGTAGGGAGCTATGCTGTAAAACTGGTGGTTTCTGACAGCACAGGCAGCGATAGCCTGGAGACAAGCAGTTACATAACCGTCAATCTGCCAGGAAGAGGAGACCCGCTCTCATTCAAAGAAAATTTTGATAGGGGGATATATCCTCCATCTACCCTTACCATCAATAATTTGGATGGTGGCATAACCTGGGAATTAGATTCAATGGCCTCAGTTTCTGGCAATTATTCCCTAAAAATCAACAACCTGATAAACACGAACTACGGTTCGTCCGATGAATTGATATTACCCCACTTTGACCTGGGGACAGCCCATCCTGACTCTAATGTATATATGAGTTTTAAATGGGCGTATGCAAAATCAGACCCTACTTTTTCGGACGAGATGCTAGTATTAGTTTCTACAGACTGCGGCTTAAACTACTCCCAGGTATTTTATAGAACGCAAGCTGCATTGGCAACAGGGCCTACTCAAACCACACCTTTTATTCCTGATTCCACCCAGTGGAAAGACGCGGTTATCTCGCTCAATAGTTACCGGAATAATTCCTATGTGCAGCTAAAAATCATCAACGTAACCGATGGGGGTAACAATTTGTACATAGACAATATTTATGTGGGTGATGGTTCCACTGCTACGACCAGCGTCAGTGAGAAATCGGATATGTCTGGATTTGTTGTTTTGTATCCGAACCCTAATATGGGCAACAGCACATTTGCGTTTTCTCTTGATCGTCAACGAAAAGTAAAAATTGAAGTTTACAGCATGCAGGGGCAGCTTGTGAAATCCATTAATGAAGGTGCCATGATCAGGGGAACTCATCGGGTTAATATATCAGCAGCAGGCCTGAAACAAGGTGTCTATTTTGTTCGATTGACCATGGGAGCAATTGAAAAAACGGTACAAATGGTAATTACAACCCCGCAATAACAAAGAGATATGAAAACAATACTTTTCGCATTACCCGGAAATGAGGAACTGACCACAAAACTTGTGCAACAGCTTCACGCGGAAAAAGGAGAAGCAACCATACGACAATTTCCTGATGGAGAAACATATATTCAGATTCAATCAGACGTGAAAGATAAACGAGTGGTTCTGGTATGCACCTTGCACCAACCCGACAAGAAACTCCTGCCATTGTATTATCTTTCCAAAACAGCGAAAGATTTAGGGGCTGACTGTACCTGCCTGATAGCTCCCTATCTTGCGTATATGCGGCAGGATAAACGCTTTCATCCAGGGGAAGGTATTACCTCGGCATATTTTGGTACCCTCATCTCTCAATTTGCCGAAAGCCTCGTAACCATTGATCCTCACTTGCACCGGAGAAATTCCCTGTCAGAAGTCTATCAGATTCCATGCAAGGTAGAGCATGCAGCCAACCACATTTCAGGATGGATTAAAGCCAATGTTGAGAATCCAGTATTGGTGGGACCCGATAGCGAAAGTGAACAATGGGTATCAGAAGTAGCAAAAAATGCAGGTGCTCCTTTTATTGTGCTGGAAAAAATAAGGCATGGAGATAAGAATGTGGAAGTATCGGTTCCTGATGTAGAAAATTTTAAGAGCCATACACCTGTCCTAGTAGATGATATTATCTCTACAGCCAGAACCATGATAGAAACTGTAGCACATTTGAAACGGGCAGGCATGAAAGCACCTGTTTGCATAGGCGTGCATGCGGTATTTGGAGGGAATGCTTACCAGGATTTAAAAGATATCGGAACCGCAGATATTGTTACGTGTAATACAATTCCTCACCCGAGCAATAAAATAGACATCAGTGATATGCTGGTAGACGGCTACAATAAGGTATTTTATTAAGAGAAATTCCATGTCAAAAATCATTTTCACCTTGATACTTCTGTTTGTTGGCCAATCCACAATGAGTGCCCAACAAGAAGAGCAAATGTTAATTTTTCAGATTGATGGGAATAAATACATAAAGAAGAACTACGATAAAGATAAAAAACTGATAAATTCTCAAATCTATAAAATGGGTGAAGTAGCGAAGAAAAAAGGCTTTTACACCATGCCTCTTAAGGTATATACCTATGATAAAAACGACAAGCTGAAGGACAGCTCGGAAGCAAAATATATTTGTAACCTTCCAGCCGGAGAAATTTTTATGAATGTTTTTTCCATCACAGAACTTAAGGCAAACAAAACCGTGAAAATTGAATTGGGGAGTAGTAATAAGTTTTATCCTAATTCCTGGCAAACGGGCTTAAAGATAGCTGACATTTCATTTACCCTTAAGGTGGAAGGAGGTGTACTAGGAGCATTCGGAACCAATAGCAAGGTCAGATTATATGACCGTAAAATCACATCATATGACACCTTGAATAATACTTATTCCATTACTGGTAAAATGGAGGTAATGGCCTATATGTTTGGGTTGAGGTTGGATACAATTGATTCTACTATAAAAGAATCCGTTCATCCCCAAAAGGGAATTATTCAACAGTATTTAAAAGAATCAACGGGAAAATATTTTACCATTAATCTTCAATAAATTATGGAACATAATCATAAAGAACATTCAGAACCCATGGGCCACAGTAAGATGGATCACAGTAAGATGGACCATTCAAAGATGGCACATGATCACGGCAGTGTACCTATGGGAATGGCAGGTCACGACCATCATAAAATGATGATTGAAGACTTTAAAAAACGCTTTTGGGTTTCAGCATTACTTATGATTCCCATATTGGTTTTTTCGCCAATGATTCAAGGGTTTTTCGGATTCGAATGGTTACTTCCAGGAAACCCCTATATACTTTTTGCGCTTTCAACGATCGTCTATTTTTGGGGTGGATGGCCATTTCTAAAAGGTTTTTATAACGAACTAAAAGCTAAAGGTCCTGGAATGATGACCCTTATTGCTATGGCTATAAGTGTGGCCTATTTTTATAGTTCTGCAACCGTATTTGGATTAGATGGGGTGGACTTTTTCTGGGAACTTGCCACCTTAATAGTAATTATGCTACTGGGGCATTGGCTGGAAATGAAATCTGTTCTGGGAGCTTCAAAAGCATTACAATTATTAGTAAGCATGATGCCTGCTGAAGCTCACCGGATAAGTGGAGATAAGGTAGAAGATATAAGCCTGGAAGACCTGTTAAAAGGCGATATTATTTTGGTTAAGCCAGGGGAAAAAGTGCCCGCAGATGCCATCATAACTGAAGGTGAAAGCTACCTAAATGAATCCATGTTAACAGGCGAATCAAAACCTGTAAAAAAATCTGTTGGGAGTAAGGTGATTGGTGGCTCTTTAAACGGAAACGGATCGTTTAAAGCTCAAGTAGAACACACAGGTAAGGATAGCTACTTAAACAAGGTCATTACCTTGGTAGAAGAAGCTCAAAAGAGTAAGTCTAAGATGCAAAACCTTTCTGACAGGGCTGCAAAATGGCTTACTTATATAGCGCTAACGGTAGGATTTGGCACCCTCGTCATTTGGTTGGTTTTAGGATATCCTTTTGTATTTGCGCTTGAGCGTATGGTAACCGTCATGGTAATTGCTTGTCCGCATGCATTAGGCTTAGCTATCCCCCTCGTTGTGGCCATTTCAACAGCTGTTTCTGCCCAAAACGGTTTACTTATCCGTAATCGGACAGCTTTTGAAGAGTCTCGCAAAATCACGGCCTTGGTTTTTGATAAAACAGGTACACTTACCAAAGGAGATTTTGGGGTAACCCGTTACGAATCCGTTTCTGATAGGTTTGACAAAGAGGAAGTATTGAGGCTGGCAAGTGCCTTGGAACAAAGTTCCGAACATCCTATTGCAGTTGGTATTATCAAAAAAGTAAAAGAGCTAAAAATTGCCATTCCTCAGGTCGAAAACTTTAATGCCATAACAGGAAAAGGAGTAGAAGCCAAAGTGGAAGGGTTGGAGGTGAAAGTTGTAAGTCCAGGCTATCTAAAAGACAAAAATATACCTGTGCCGCAAACCGCCTTTGGTAATGCTGCCGAAACGGTTGTTTTTGTAATTATTAAGAATGAACTGGCCGGTTATATTTCCTTGTCAGATCAGATTCGCCCAGAGGCTCAGGAAGCCATTGATAAGTTTAAAAAGAATAATATTAAGGTAATGATGGCCACTGGAGACAATGAAATTGTTGCCAAAGCGGTGAGCGATGAGCTAGGTTTGGATGGATACTACGCCGAAGTGTTGCCTCACCAAAAAGTAGAGATTGTAAAAGAATTACAAGCTAAAGGCGAGTTTGTAGCCATGACAGGAGATGGCGTAAATGATGCCCCCGCATTAGCGCAAGCTGATGTGGGCATTGCTGTTGGCTCAGGAACAGACGTGGCCGCAGAAACCGCAGATATTATTTTGGTTAACAGCAACCCACAGGACATATTAAACCTCATTCTTTTTGGTAAAGCCACCTATAGAAAAATGATTCAAAACTTAATATGGGCCACTGGCTATAATGCCTTTGCCATTCCACTTGCAGCTGGAGTCTTGTACTCTTCAGGATTTGTATTAGGCCCAGCAGTAGGAGCCGTATTTATGAGTTTAAGTACTATAATAGTGGCTATTAATGCCCAGCTATTGAAAAAACAGATTAATACCTTGTAAGTAATACAAGTAAAATCGGCCTGACTCTGAAGGCTTCTAACATGTTTGGTTCTCTGACAAATACCGTGGAAACAGTAACTTGAAGTTATGAAAGAAGGTAACTATTTAGCCCCCCTTCTCAATTGCGCAAAAATTTCTAACTTTTTGAAACGAAATCATGGAAATTCCCTCTGACATAGCTGGCCTTCATAGGCTGATAGTTACGTATTCAATAAATACTAAAATGAAAGTTATGAGCAACAACGAAAATACCACCATTCACTTTTTAGGAGCAGCAGGGACAGTAACCGGCTCAAAATATTTAGCGGATACAGGAGATAAAAAAATATTGATAGATTGTGGACTTTTTCAAGGTCTAAAGGAACTACGCCTTAAAAACTGGGAATATCCACCTGTTAAAGTTTCAGAAATTGATGTAGTCTTGCTCACACACGGTCATCTGGACCATACAGGCTATTTACCAAGACTGGTCAAACAGGGATTTAGTGGTTCCATTTACGGTACTAATCCCACTTTAGACATAGCCAAAATAATTTTGAACGACAGTGCAAAAATTCAGGAACAGGAAGCTGAACGTGCTAACAAAGAAGGCTATTCTAAACATAGTCCTGCAGAACCTCTGTACAATTTAAAAGATGTTGAAAATACTATTCCTCATTTTAAAGGAATTCCACAGTCACAATGGATTCCCTTGTTTGATGGCATCAAGGCACGCTTTCAATATAATGGTCATATCCTTGGTGCCACTTATATAGAATTAGATGTACGCGGAAAACGCTTCCTATTTTCAGGTGATATTGGCAGAACCAATGACTTATTATTATATCCGCCACTCAAACCCAAAAAAGCAGATGTCCTTTTCATCGAATCGACCTATGGTGGCAGATTTCATCCCGAAGAAGCAGAGGCCATTCCGCAAATAGAAAAATTAGTCAATGAGACTATTAATAAAGGAGGTAGTCTGTTTATTCCAAGTTTTTCAGTAGAACGTGCCCAATTGATGATGTTGATTTTCTGGAGATTACTCAAAGAAAACAAAATTCCAAGAGTTCCAATGATTATGGATAGTCCAATGGGTTCTAATGTATTAGAATTATTTCACCGCACAAGAGATTGGCATAAACTCGAAGATCACGAATGTGACGATATGTGTTCTAATTTCACCGTTGTAAGTAATTACAGGGAGACTATGGCATTACGAATTGACAATAAACCAAAAATAGTTATCGCAGGAAGCGGTATGCTTACAGGCGGACGTATGCTTAACTATCTGGAAACTCAAGCCCAAAATCCTAACAATACGTTACTCTTTATTGGTTATCAAGCTGAAGGTACACGAGGAAGAAAATTATTGGAAGGAGAAAAGGAACTAAAAGTCTATGGCAAATGGGTTCCCTTTAATATGAATGTAGTTGGTATTGATGGTCTTTCTGCCCATGCAGACCATGCAGAACTAATTGATTGGTTGAGCGACATAAAAGAACAACCAGAAAGGATATTCATTATTCATGGTGAAAAAGAAGGAGCCGAAGCTCTACATAAAGGCATCAAAGAAACTTATGGTTGGGATGCAGAAATCCCAAGTTTATATACCATTGAGGAAATAAAAATGGTTCTCTGACAAATTCCGTGGAAACCGTAACTTTGTCAAAGAACCACATGTTTCTTCAATTGAAAAAAATAGAAAGCAAAATATGATAACAAAATTCTGTAAAATGGTATCAATCAAAATAATATGGTAACAAAAATCTGTAATATGATAACAGATGTGATTCTTGGGGGATTTTGGCGAAAACGATGAGAAAAGTCATCTCGGCAAGTGATCTCATGCATTCAAATAAATATATGAAAGCACGTATTTTATAACAATGACAAATATGTATAGCGGGTTTACTGCTAAACACAAGTTGTCAAATAAAACAATCTTTCAGGATTTATCATTCATTAATTTTTTTCAATCCTTAACCATAGAGCATTACACCCAAATGTATTGCCTTTTTTAAGGAGACACTTAAATGCTATAATTATGGACCGATCAACGAAAGGATGCTGCAAAGCTTCCTCAGGCAAGCTATTTAAAATTTCCCTTCTGCTACTTGTCATCACTGTTATTACGGTTGGTACGGCATCTAGTCAAAATACCTGGAAAGCCCCTGCGTCTTCTAATCAACTCCGAAACCCTTTGGCAGGTAACACCAGCGCTACAGAAAATGGAAAAAAATTATACAAACAGATGTGCGCAATCTGCCATGGCGATAAAGGAAAAGGAGATGGTATGGCAGGTATGGCACTCAAGCCCAGGCCTGCTGATTTTACATTAAGTGCGATCCAGGCTCAAAGTGATGGCGCACTCTATTGGAAACTAACAGAAGGAAATGCTCCTATGGCAGCTTATAAGGCGGTTCTTACTGACGAGCAAAGGTGGCAGTTGGTAAATTACATTAGGACGATGAAGAAGTAATCTGTTACGCCTCTAATAATTGTATTCGGTTTCAACTCAAATCATAAAACTATGAAAAAGACACATTTCCTCATGATAGTCGCAGTCTTCTTTATTGTCGGAAGTCAAAAGATATGTGCTCAATCTAACGATAGTTTGCTATTACAAGAAATAGAATCCCTTAAAGCCCGGGTAGAACAAAATAAACCTGGTAAAAGCATATTTATGCTTCGAGGGTATGCGCATAGCGGCTTTGTTAAAACGGATGATCAGGTTTCATTTGATGGAGGATCATTTAATCCATTATTAATGTTTAAGCAATCTGACCGCCTTTTATTTGAAAGTGAATTGGAAATGGAGCTTGCGAGTGACGGATTAGAAATCAATCTGGAGTATGCAAATATTTCATATATTTTAACCCAAACACTAACCCTACGGGCAGGAAAATTTTTAACCCCTTTTGGCATATTTGTTCCAAGACTTCATCCTGCGTGGATCAATAAATTCCCAACAAAACCTTTGGGAACCGGACATAGTGGCATACTTCCAACTGCGGATATTGGTGTTGAGCTTCGGGGAGGAGCTTATTTGGGGCCTTTAAAGGTTAATTATTCACTCTATGCAATCAATGGACCCGTTTTGAATAATGGAGCAGATGAACCTGAGGAAGGCGGAAAATTGCATTACGGACGATTTCCCGACAATAACAATGGGAAATCTATTGGTGGAAGATTAGGTATTTTACCTTTTCCGAACTCCAGTTTGGAAGTAGGTTTTTCAGGAATGTATGGACTCGTTGGAAAAGATTCTGCTTATGCTAATACAGCTGCAACTTTGTATGCTATAGATGCTTCGTTTGTGAAAAGCCTTTCTGCTATAGGTTCAGTCATTGATTTTAAAGGACAGTATGCGGCAGTGATGGTTGGTGACGCTCAATATCCTGATCATGAAAATCCAGATGAATTGATAAGTTTTACAAATAATAGTTCGACCTATTTTGCGCAGTTTTCGATTCGACCGGCTCTTATCAGTACACCAGTGATCAGAAATCTCGAATTCGCAAGTCGTTATTCCCATATTCAAACCCCAAAAGGGTCCGAATGGGAAGTCAACCAGAACCAGTGGGAATTTAGCGTAAATTATTGGATAGACTGGAGAACTGTCGTCAAGATCAGTTACCGTTCTATTCAAGGGGAAGAAGGTCATGAAGAAGGGGAAGAAGAGGGGCATGGAATAGGAGAGGGTAATGGATTGTTTATCCATTGGGCGATTGGATTTTAATTTCAATAATTCTAAACAAAATATCATGAAAAAGAAATATTTTTCTATCCTAATCCTTGGCGTATTAGCATTGACCCTTAGTTTGGTAAATAGCTGCGCTACTTCAAGTAGTTTGGCTTCAAATAGATCAGGAGCTCAATTATGGGGAGAAAATTGTCTTCGTTGCCATAATTCTCCATCTCCTGAAACTTTTAGTGATACTCAATGGGATGCCATTGTCCTACATATGCAAGTGAGAGCGAATCTCACAAGCAACGAAGCGAAGAAAATTGTTGAATTTTTAAAAACAGCAAATTAAGTAGCTTGAATTGGGTTTGTCCTCATAAAAAGGGGATGAATGGTCTATTATCTCTCTATCTCATAGTAAATGGGGGCAAGCGTAATATAATAACAAAGATATGTAAAATGGTAATACAGGCTAAGAACAATTATATATCTTATCCATTATCAAAAAATTACTTTTTCACCTTAAATAATAAGTATTATGTTTTATGAAGGCTATCACTTTTGGGGTATGCACCTAATATGGTGGATCCTCTGGATTATGTTATTGACTTGGATTTTTGCTACACCCTGGGATATCCCAGGACAGAAAACAAGAAAAGAATCCCCTCTTGATGTTCTGAAAAACCTTTTAGCAAAAGGTGAAATTGATCTTCAAGAGTATGAAAAAAGGAAACAAGTCATCGAAAATGATTGATAACTATTTCCATTTTTACACATTTAATTCTTAAATATTATGAAAATGATTGTGACCTTGTTAGCTACGCTAATAATTGCGGGAACGCTTTTGACATCGTGCTCTCAGGACAAAACCCAATCTCTGGAAGAGATTCTTAAAGACCCAAAACAGCAGGAACAAGCTTTTGCCATGATGGCCCAAGATCATGAACTTTCCAAAAAATATATGGCCAAAATGATGGATAATGATCATATGACTGGTATGATGGTGGATCAATTAGTTCAAACTGCTGCTGAGGATACACTTTTGGCAGGAAAACTAAGCAGTATGATTACAAATTTTCCTGAGCTTATGCTGTTGACCATGCACCACTTTATGCCTGTAATTGATGCCGATACGGCGATGTGCGATGGATTTTGTGACCACGCAATGGAGCATGAACATATAGCTGAAGGAATGTGTCATAACATGAAGGAAAATGAAGAGATGAGTTGTTGTCAATAGCTTATCCCTTACTACATGCTGGTTTCTACAGAGAAGCCAGCATATCAAAATACAAAACAATGAAGAACCACTATATCTGGATGATTATCGGATGCGGGCTTCCCCTGATACTGATTTTTTTTGCACCAGCATTAGGCTTAGGGAGCAACATCTCTTTATTCATCTTTATCATCGTCATGTTTGCATGTCATTTATTGATGCCCATGAATCATAAAAAACATGGACATGCTAATCATGTAGAACATACTCAAACTGAAAAGAATGAATCGAATTGATGTAAAAAAATTAGGCCTGGCTTTCGGACTTACGGGAGCCTTACTGTATCTCGGCTGTATATTGCTGATGGTTACGGTTGGACATGACGGTTCTGTTGCCTTTTTCAACAGCATACTACATGGACTGGATGTGTCCTCCATCGTTCGCATGAATGTGCCTCTGTGGGAGGCGGGAGTCGGTATTATTGAAACCTTTATTTTAAGCTGGCTGGTTGGTGCTTGTATCGCAGCACTTTATAATGTGTTGACGAAGGAAAAATAATTCCTAAATCTTGATCAAGAAATTGGATCATAATTTTCACGAATGAAATAGATGCTATGTTGAACAACCTGCATCAGGGATTTTTATCCTTCTTTAAGAACCAATCAAATGGAGGGATTGCGATCTTTTCGGCCGTAGTAATCGCTATGATATGGGCCAATTCTCCCTGGCAAGAATATTATTATGATCTCGTTCACACTGAAATATCAATTGGAGTAAATGGCCATTTGCTGTCAGAGCCTTTCTTGATTTGGGTCAATGATGGATTAATGGCGATATTCTTTTTACAAGTAGGCCTGGAATTAAAAAGAGAGATACTTGGGGGCGAACTTTCCTCTTTAAAAAGGGCCATGCTTCCTATCGGAGCAGCTATTGGAGGAATGGTTATGCCTGCCATTATTTACCTGAGTTTTAATGACAATACTTCTGCTATGCAAGGCTGGGGCATTCCTATGGCAACTGATATTGCTTTTGCCATCGGGGTATTGGCCTTATTTGGTGACCGAATCCCCGTAAGCCTTAAAATATTTTTAGTAGCTCTGGCGATTGTTGATGACCTGGGGGCAGTTTTAGTGATTGCCATTTTTTATACCTCAGAAATTTCTACTGTTGACCTGATTCAGGCCCTTGTGTTTTTCCTCATACTTGTTGGGGGAAGCCGATTAGGAATCCGAAAAGCATGGTTTTATACTTTGGTTGGAATTGGTGGGGTGTGGCTGGCATTTTTCTTCTCAGGCGTACACCCCACGATTGCAGGAATATTGATTGCTTTTGCTATACCCGGAAGGGTTAAGATTAAAGAGGAAGATTATTTAAAGAAGTTAAAGGATTTGTCCCTTAAATTCCTGGATATTCAACCTATAAAAGGAAGTTTCATCTCAATAAATCAATTGAGGATACTTGAGGAGATTAAACAAAGAACAGATGATGCAGAGACCCCATTACAAAAGATTGAACATAACCTGGGACCGATAGTCTCCTTTTTTATTCTTCCCCTTTTTGCGCTTGTGAATACAGGAATCCACATACATGGCGATATACTGGAAATATTGGGCCATCCGATAAGTATGGGGATCATGTTTGGGCTGATAGCAGGAAAGTCTATCGGCATCATGGGAGCTTCATGGATATTGATTAAGCTAAAAATTGCTGAGCTGCAGGAAGGGATTTCTATGAAACAGTTAGCTGGGCTTTCCCTGATTGCCGGGATTGGGTTCACCATGTCATTATTCATTACAGAACTGGCATTTGAATCAGATGAACATATTTTCATCGCCAAGTTGAGCATTCTTTTTACCTCTGTAATTGCAGCTATTCTCGGAACTATAGTCTTGAAAAGCACATTACAGAAAGAACCAAATACGATTAAAAAGAGAAAATATGACCAAAATTAAAGTTGCCGTAAATGGCTATGGTGTAATTGGAAAGCGAGTGGCAGACGCTGTCGTCCTGCAAGATGATATGGAATTAGCAGGTGTCTGTGATATAAGTTCAGACTGGCGAATACGAATTGCCATGGATAAGAAGTATCCTGTATTTGCTTTTGATGACGATTCGAAGAAAAAAATGACCACTGCAGGGGTTTCTATTCAGGGAACCCTGGCAGAATTGATATCCGCAGCTGACATCATTGTGGATTGTACGCCTAAAAATATAGCAGCGCAAAATATCAGCAAATACAAAAAGGCAGGCTTGAAATTTATTGTTCATGGAGGCGAAAAACATGAGGTTACAGGCCATTCCTTTAGTGCTGAAAATAATTATGAAACGGCTATTGGAAGAGACAGTACCCGAGTGGTTTCCTGTAATACGACTTCAATCCTTCGAACCCTTACAGCATTAAAAAAAGCAGGTTTGCTCGTCAAAGCCCGAGGAACGCTCCTCAGAAGAGCGACCGATCCCTGGGAAAGTCATCTCGGAGGGATCATGAATACGCTCGTTCCAGAACCTGAAATCCCTAGTCACCAGGGACCTGATGCCCAAACGGTTGATCCTGAACTTGATGTGATAACTGCAGCTGTGAAGGTGCCTCAAACCTTGAGTCATCTCCACTACTGGAATGTGCAATTAACCCGAAAGGCTGATAAGGCGGAAGTGCTGAATGCATTTCGAAATTCTACCCGAATTACCTTCATAAAATACCAAGATGGATTATCCGCAAATAACACCATTAAGGAATGGATGTTGGCAATAGGGAGACCCTATGGAGATATGTATGAAGTTGCGTTGTGGGAAGATATGATGAAGGTAGAAGGAGATGAATTGTTTTATGCTTATGTGGTAGACAATCAGGCTATCGTCATTCCTGAAACAATTGATGCTATAAGAGCATTGACAGGATTAATAGATAATGGAGCTGATTCTATCAGGAAAACGAATCTTAGCCTTGGCATAAACAGGCTTTGAAAAATTTCTCGAAAAAATGAATTCAAACTGGAAAATAATCAGAATTGGACTCAAACAATTCAGGGCTTTTAAAAGGTTCAAGCGATTGGGGGAGGAAGAACAAAAAAGTTCTTCTATCCCTCAAATATTGGTCAATGATATTCTTGATCTGGGGCCAACGTTTATCAAATTTGGCCAAATACTAAGTACTCGCCCAGATGTATTACCAACTCAGTATATCCAGGCTCTGGAATTGTTACAGGAGCGGGTTCCACCATTTCCCGTGGAGATTGCCAAACAAACGATAGAGGAAGAACTAGAAAAACCTATTGAACAAATATTCTCCTTTTTTGAGGATAGTCCTGTAGCATCGGCTTCTTTGGCACAGGTTCACTTTGGGAGGCTTATTTCGGGTGAGGAAGTGGCGGTCAAGGTGCAGCGCCCCTATGTAAAGGCTATGATCCTTCATGATTTACACAAGCTTGAAAAGCTATTGAAAATCATTCGATTCTTATTTCCTGCGAAAATCAGAAGGGCTAATTTTTATCATGGATTTCTGGAATTTAAGCGATATACGCTGCAGGAGTTGGATTTTCAGCATGAGGGAGAAGTAATAGAGAAATTTAGAGAAAATTTCCAGAGCTGGGATGATGTCATATTTCCTCGTTATTATCCAGGATATAGCACAGAAAAAGTATTGACAATGGATAGGGTAGGAGGGCTTCGTCTCAAAGAGGCTGTTCTACATTTTTCTGCATCAGAAAAAGAAAAACTGGCTATCAGGTTGGCAGAAATGGAACTGAAGATGTTTATATCAGATGGTCTTTTTCATGCAGATTTACATCCTGGGAATATCTTCTTTCAGGAAGATGGGAAAATCGTTCTGCTTGATTTTGGCTTATATGGAATATTGACGAAGGAGGAGCGGAACCGCTTTGTATTGTATTGGCTTTCAGTGGTAAAGAATGATGTAAAACGTGCTTTTTATCACTTCAAATTACAATGTGAAGAATTGCCAGGGGCAGATGAGAAAGCATTTTTTGAATTGTTCAAAAAGCTGGCGAATGAATTTTATCATAATCGGTTGAAAGATGTGTCCCTAACCCGGGTGTATCTAAAAATGATAAACGGTGGCTACAAATTTGGATTTGTTTTCCCGGAGAACCTATTGCTACATGCCAAGGCATTGACCACAGCAGAAGCACTTACTTTTGAATTGTTTCCTGAGGCGCGTTTTGAGAAAATAACCAGACCTTTCATCACAAAAGAATTTTTGCGACTCGCTACAAATGGCGAACAGATTAAAAATCGCCTGCTGAAAACCCTGCCTGAATTTATGTTGACAGGAGACTTGGTTCCGGCCTCTTTTCAGTCAGATCAAGATAACGCCTGGAATCTTCCAGCACTTGTAGAGCCTCTAATGGAGTTGCTCAAGGCAAATATCCAAAACTGGAAACTTGATAATGGAATTTTTCCACTAATTCTGAATCCTCCTGCGCGCCTACTCTTATTAGAAAGCTTGAACCCTCAGGAGGTAGAAGAGGTTTTGGAGAAAACATGGGTAGCGTATAGCAAGGAAAAATCGGACCTGGCTATCCAAAAAACACTAGGGGGCAGCTTGATGCTTCAACTTGCTTCTGTAACACATGCTTTATATAAGGCACTTTTAAATGCAGGGAAATCTGCTGAAGAAGCAACGGATTTGGTGTTCAGGATAGGATGGGAAATCTATACGAAGATGGGAGAATATCCCTTGCTCATTGCCAGTATTTTTTCGAATGACCCCTCCCAAAAATTATCCTTATCAACCCAAATATTCAGGAAATTTCCTTTCTCTTATCCTGATTATGCTTGGGAAGATGTCCCCTCTGATAAAGGTACAGTCGCTTTTAACTGCACCCGATGTCAGGTAGCTGAATATTTCAAGCAACGTGATTTGGGAGGCCTCTGCTATGATACCTGGTGCAAATTGGATTTTCCCCTTGCAGAGCAATGGGGAGGGAAATTGGAAAGAAGTGGCAGCATTGCAGGAGGGGCTACGGTATGTGATTTCAGATGGATCACGGAAAAAAGCGAATAAAATCAATTCAAAAAACAGCTGAAAAAATAGGATCACCAAACAGGACCATGGCTATTAGTCACCTCAATAAAAAGTACTTCTTCAAACTATTGCTAGGGAAAAACGCCTTGCTTCTCATTTCCATCTTTGGCATTGGTTTTCTGTATATCTTTTTGATGTCTGCAATTGACCATCATGCATTTCCATTTCCCTATCTCATTTTGGTTTTGGCTTTGGCAAAAACGATTTTGATTGCCTCAAACACCTTAAAACAATTGGGGAAGCTGATTAAAATATGCCATGAGCTAAACCAACTTCTTTGGATTTTTGGGGTGTTGATTGGGATCAGTATTATTTCATTTGCTACAGATTATACCTGTTTGTACCAATTCGATCCTGCTTCTTTTGAGGGGATTTCTCCAGGGATCAACACCTATATTTATCAGTTATATCACTTTATTTATTTCAGTGTAATTACTTTTTCGACCGTAGGTTTTGGTGATATAGCGCCTGTCTCAGGGATTGCACGCTTTGTGGTGATGCTCGAGATTAGCCTGAGTTTTTTCATTATCGTTTTTGCGTTAACCAACATTAAAAAAATACATTTTAATGAGTGATATATATATAATCAAAGCGAGTGGAGAACAAGAAGTTTTTGATATCCAAAAACTCAAGACATCTCTTAGAAAAGCAGGCGCTTCTGAAGAACTTTCAAATGAGATTTCTTTCCAAATTGAGGGGGGGATCAAAGATGGAATGAGCACCAGGGAAATCTATAAAAATGCTTTTAATCAGCTACGAAAACATGGAAGGCCTCTTGCAGCCCGATATAAGCTTAAACAAGCCATTTTGGAACTGGGGCCTACCGGATTTCCTTTCGAAAAGTTTGTTGGTGAACTTTTACACCATCAAGGCTTTAGTACAAATGTAGGCGTAATAGTAGAAGGGCATTGTGTCCAACATGAAGTAGATGTAGTAGCTGAAAAAGGAAATCAACATTTTATGGTTGAATGCAAATTTCACTCTGATCAAAGAAGGAAATGCGATGTAAAGATTCCTCTTTATATACAATCTAGATTTATAGATGTCGAAAGGTTTTGGCTGGGCAAATTAGGGCACAAAAACAAGTTTCATAAAGGCTGGATTTTCACCAACACCAGGTTTACCTCAGATGCAACCCAATACAGTGAATGTATGGGACTAATGCTGGTGAGCTGGGATTATCCTCAAGGTGGCAGCCTAAAAGAAAGAGTAGAAGCTTCAGGTTTACACCCAATAACTTGTCTTACAACCTTACGCAAAAAAGAAAAACAAATACTACTCGAAAGAGGCAAGGTTTTATGCAAAGCGTTATTTGAAAATATTAATATTCTAAAGGAATTGGGGCTGAGTGAGGGTCGTATTCAGGCTGTTTCGGACGAAATAGACGGGCTGTGCCATCCCAAAAATGAAAGAAAATAATTACCTTATCAAATAAAGCATTATGAGTATCCTCCAAAGAATTGGCATCCTGGGTTTTGCAATGCTTTGCAGTTTTTCGAGTGTGGGGCAAAACAGTATCAGTGGAACGATTATTATTGATAATCTCCAACTGGCTATCGGTGCACGGGTCATCATATTTAACAGCGATACAACACTTTTTCAGGAGACACGAAGCGATGCTTCAGGTTATTTTCGATTCTCAAATATCGCGAATGGAGCTTATACCCTAGGAATTGCTAATCCTGGCCTGAACTATAAAGACACGACCTTTACTGTAAATTCTTCGATCACCAATCTGGATTTCTCCCTGGAAAAGGAGACCCATCCTGGAGAATGGAAGATAATATTAAATTCTCCACAAGCTTTAGGCGGAACAGACCTTGGTATCCTCATGCCTGATGGGAAGATTTTTTACTGTCATGATACAGAAGATCCTTTTTTGTTTGACCCATCGACCAATCAAGTTGTTACAGTTACCGGAGATGATTCAACGCAAGGATGCGTAGGTCCTATCCTTTTGAATAATGGCCAAGTAATATTCATTGGAGGAACCAAAAGGAAAGTTTATGGTCCAGGTACACGAAAAGTAAAAACATATAATCCCCAAAATGATAGTTGGCAGGTAGTATCAGACTTATTAGATTATAGGTGGTATCCAAGTGTCCTGCCCCTTGCTGATGGCAGGATATTGGTTACAGGAGGCGGTGGATTACAAAACCCTATTCGCGTAAAAAGCACAGAGTTATATGACCCCCAAACTGGTCAAAGTAAATGGGCAGATACTTCACTTATAGGGAATGAGGTCTCCCCAATTGTGCAACTTTATTCAGGCAAAGTTTTGATGACGCATCGTCCTCCCCAACTTTTTGACCCTGCAATTGAACAATGGGATTTAGCCACTGATTTTGTACAAGGAAATCGGATGCCAAATGGAGACCATAGTGATCATGAATTGGTCCTTTTGCCCAATGATGATGGTCGGGTAGTGGCTATTGGACATATTTCCTTTGTTCATAATCAACTTGGAAATCTAGTCGAAATTTATGACCCTTTATCCAATAGTTGGAGTATAGGCGCTGATTTTTCCCCTATAAGATCACGGGCCAAGACGGTTTTATTGCCTAATCGAAAAATTTTGGTAGCGGGGGGATTCAAAGAAGATTTGAATGATTCCTCATCAATCAATCAGTGGGGACAACTTTTTTTGAGTGATGAATATGATCCGGCAAATAACAGTTGGAGGAGATTGGATAATCTAAATTATGCCAGAGAATACCATGCCACATCCATCCTGGTTCCTGATGGACGGGTAATCGTAGTCGGAGGAGAGGGTAAGCCAGGAAATGAGCCTCCTGCAAGTATTATTGAGGCTTTTTCTCCTCCCTATCTTTTTAGAGGTATTAGACCCTCCATTGATAGTTTGTATGGAGATTTTAGCCGAAATGGAAGGGCCGCAGTAGAGGTTTCGTTTGCCGATTCTGTAACGGCTGTTCGCATGATTTCTACCTCTACAGTGACCCATTTTATGAACTCGGGAAACAATCGTTTTGTAGAAGTGCCCTTTTCTCAATCTGGGCCCAAATTGACACTTCAATTCCCAAAGGATTCTTTGATCATGCCTGATGGTTATTATATGCTCTTTGTGATGGTAGATGATGTTCCCTCGGAGGCAGAAATAGTCAAAATGGCTGGCATAATAACTACCAATATTACGCAAACAACTTTCCAGAATTCCCTTTTGAAAGTATATCCTAACCCTGTATCTCAGACACTTCATATTGAGTTGCCTATTAAAATGGGAGAAGGGGGAATATTGTCACTTTTTAGCTATACAGGACAAGTGGTCTGGAAGGAGGTTTTGGAAACGGGAAAAACATATAAGATAGATGTGTCAGCTTTTGAAGAAGGTCTTTATATACTTGAGCTATCTGGGAAAAACAGGGAATGGTTTTCTAAAGTAGTAATCAAAAGATAGGCTATTTAAAGCTAAACCGATTCAACTAATCATCTTATAGGATGGAAAAAGCAAACGAATTAAAATTAAAACCCCTTGGAATTGATACGCACCATGAACATACCATTTATATGCGTGATGATTGCCCGGTGTGTATATCCGAGGGCTTTAATGCCCTTACTCGCTTGAGGGTGAGTTATGGATCCAAAACAATAATAGCGTCCTTAAATGTGCTTGTGAATGATTTCCTGCTTGCTTCTGATGAAATTAGTCTATCGGAAAATGCCATTAAGGTATTAGGAGTAAAGAAAGGCGACTTGCTAACCCTTTCTCATATCGAGCCGATTGATTCAATGAGTGCTGTCAGGGCTAAGATTTATGGTCAAAAACTCCTGGCGAATCACTTTCAGGAGATTGTAGAAGATATTGTCGCCGGTAATTATGCGAATGTGGAGCTTGCAGCATTTATTACTGCTTGTGCTGGTAACAATATGACGGTCAATGAGATCATTTATCTCAGCAAAGCTATGATTACTACAGGTCAAAAATTGAACTGGCCTCAAAAGCAAGTATTCGATAAGCATTGTGTAGGAGGGCTTCCCGGAAACCGTACTACCCCTATTGTGGTTGCTATTGTTGCAGCATATGGACTCACGATCCCTAAAACCTCATCTCGGGCCATTACCTCTCCAGCAGGCACAGCAGATACCATGGAAAGTATAACAATCGTAAATCTTAGCCTTTCAAAAATTAAAGAGGTAGTAGGACAAGAAAATGGTTGTATTGCCTGGGGAGGCTCAGTACAATTAAGCCCCGCCGATGATAAACTAATAAGGGTAGAAAAGGCCCTCGACATTGATAGCGATGGGCAATTGATCGCCTCTATATTATCTAAAAAAATAGCAGCTGGCTCTACTCATGTAGTTATAGACATTCCTGTAGGTTCTACAGCGAAAGTCAGAACAAAGCAAGCCGCCGAGGAACTGAAACGGCGAATGAGTCTCGTGGCAGATGGCCTGGGGTTAAAGATTAAAGTTGTGATTACAGACGGTTCCCAACCTGTGGGCAGGGGTATCGGCCCTGCACTTGAAGCAAGAGATCTTCTTGCAGTATTAAAGGATGCCCCTCATGCTCCCTCCGATTTAAAAGAACGCTCTCTCCATCTGGCTGGGGAGCTTTTGGAACTTTCAGAAGAGGTGAATGCAGGGAGCGGTTATTTCAAAGCCCGAGAAATCCTGGAGTCAGGGGCAGCCTACAAAAAATTTGTAGGAATCTGTTTGGCGCAAGGAGGCTTCAGCGAACCGTCAATCGGAAGTTTTAAGCAGGAAATAAAAGCTGATAAATCCGGTATTGTCACAAAAATAGATAACCGCAGGCTTGCAAAAATAGCCAAACTCGCAGGGGCACCAGAAAATAAGGGAGCTGGAATAGATTTTTTTGCACCCATAGGCACCGATGTTAAGGTAGGACAAATTCTCTATGCCATTCATGCTGAGTCAACCGGGGCACTCGAATATGCTTTGGGCTACCTCGATTCTCAGGAAAACATATTAACGATAAAATGAAATCAACCAAGACTAAAATTTTGGTCATTGGAGGCTATGGCGCTGTTGGGGCAATATTATCTCGAAAAATGGCCGAGAAATATCCCGAGAAGCTTCTCATCGCAGGCAGGAATAAAAGCAAAGCTCAAGAGTTGATAGGTAAACATAACCTGAAAGCTCAATCAGTCTTTTTTGATTTGAAAGACATTTCATTGAGTGACACTTGGTTAGATACAGTTCATACAGCCATCTGCTGTATAGAATACCTTCAAGATGACAAATTCATACACTGTTGCATTGAAAAGGGAATAAACTACCTCGAACTTGCCACATCTTACGAGGCTTATCTGAGGTTATTAAAATATCAAGATGATTTTGCTGCATCTAATCTTATGCTGATTCCAGGTGTTGGTTTGATGCCAGGCTTATCTGGAGTATTCGCCATTAACGCTCTTTCGGTCTACCCTGAGCTACATTCCATTAGTTCCTTTGTCTTATTGGGACTTGGCGAAAAACATGGATTGGATGCTATCAGATGGATGATTGAATTCGCAAACAAGTCTTTTGTACTTGAAACAGATGCTGGGCCACATACGGTTCAGACATTTTCTGATCCTTTAAAAACGAGGCTGTTACATGAACAAAGACCTCGAACATTCTACCGTTTTGATTTTGGGGATCAACACATTATGAATAGTGAAATGCCTGTCAAGGCTGCCGATACCAGATTAGCATTTGAGATCAGATGGATCAACATGCTTATTAGGTTTTGTAAAAAGATGGGGCTGTTAGCCTGGATACGTCTTATCAATCCTAAAACCATTCATCGACTCCTTGGTGCTTTTCCTATGGGTTCCGACCAATTTGCAGTTCAAACAATATGTAAAAGCGGGGAAGGGGAGCAGATAACGTATTTGGCTCATGGACGAAATGAAGCTAGAGCAACAGCTATTATTGGAGCTTATGTAGTAGAGGAAGTTTATGAAAAAAGAACTGGCAAGGGCCTGATAAGAATGGAGGAACTTGTCAGTTTTAAACCATTTCGCAAGTATTTACAAGCGAATAAAATTGAAATTTTCATTGAATGATTTATGCAAGGGATAGCCATTAGTAGATTCTGCAAGATGCAAAAGGGAAAAAGTGTGAGGATGGCCCATACTTTTGGACAAGTAAAAGATATAACCATGGAATTAAAAGATAGGCGCTAATGATAGAAGGAAGAGAAAACTTTTATAGGAAATTCATTATCCTATCAGGTGTTTTTGTGGTAATGACGGGGTATGGTGTCCTACTTCCTGTTCTTCCTTACTATACCGAAAGACTTGCTTTCAAGTCTGGAATATTAACTGATGAGGATATCAATTTACATATTGGCATCCTTACAAGCATTTATCCCTTTTTCCAACTCCTATTTGCTGTTATTTGGGGGAAACTCTCAGACCGAATTGGTCGCAAGTCCTTGATTATTATGGGGCTTTCTGGCTTTGTTTTAATGCAAATTTTAACCGGCCTGGCAGCTTCTTTAAGCATGTTATATCTGGCTCGAATTCTTGGTGGCATATTCTCTTCTGCTGTTATCCCCGTAAGTAATGCCTTCCTCAGCGACATTACCGATCGTACGCAACGTAGGAAAGTGTTGGCCTGGTCAGGAGTGGCGGTGAGCACCGGAGTTATAGCTGGTCCTATCATTGGAGGTTACCTGGCCCAATCAAATTTGCACATATACACAAAGATTGGGCACTTACTGCTGGACAAATTTAGCATTCCCTTTTTTGCTGTTGCTTTTTTAGGAGTAGTTGTTCTGATACTAACAATTTGGAGGCTTAAAAATCCTTCTCTTCATAGACTGGATGTCAGTCAAAAAACCATCAAAACAAAGATGGACTTCAAACGTGGTTTTATAACTTTATTACTTATTTCTTCGGTTCTTCAATTGGCAATAACCTTGTTTGAAACCGTATTCTCGATTTACGCTAAAGACATTCTTGTTTTTGAACCTTCACAAATAGGGTTGGGGTTTATGCTTTGTGGGTTGGTGATGGCTATTCTACAACCCTTATTTGCAAATTTAGATACCCGAATTATTTCTATAAACATGCAACTTCTTACGGGATTCTCTATCGCCGCTCTCGCTATGGTTGCCTTTACTTTTTGGGCTTATGCCATATATGTATATGCAATGATTGTCCTTTTTGCGATTGGAGGAGCGATGGTCGCCCCGAATCTTATAGCAATGATTTCTTTTATAGACAAAGACCACATAGGGTCTCATATTGCTATGCAAACCTCTTTCAACAGCATTGGCCAAATATTGGGCCCCATCTTAGGTGTTTGGCTATACACCTTCAATGCCATGTGGCCCTTTCCAGTTGTTGGGGCTATCCTATTCCTCGTCGCAATTTCTCTGATTCCCAAACTAAGAGTTGGCTTGACATAAATTGGTAAAATAAAAATCACAAATGAAAAATATGAAAAAGGTAGGTGAATATTTAGGTGGTCAGGCAGAATATCTTTTACAGCATAGCTGTAAGACAATTGATAAAACCAGGCTGACGCTTCCAGGCCCCGGCTACCTGGATCAGGTTTTTGTTAATTCAAATAGAAGCCCACAGGTACTTAACTCTTTGTCACGATTATTTAATAGTGGTAACCTCGCAGGTACGGGCTATTTATCTATACTTCCAGTAGATCAGGGAGTTGAACATAGTGCGGGAAGTGCCTTTGGTCCAAATTTGGATTATTTCGACCCAGAGAACATCGTACAGCTTGCCATGGAAGCGGGCTGCAATGGAGTCGCATCAACCTTTGGGATTTTGGGATTAACAGCTAGAAAATACGCACATAAGATTCCTTTTATTGTCAAACTCAACCACAATGAACTGCTAACATATCCCAATAAATATGATCAAGTTTTATTTGGCACAGTGAAAGACGCATGGAATATGGGAGCATGTGCTATAGGGGCGACTATCTATTTTGGTTCACCTGAATCCAAGAGGCAAATCCGTGAAATTGAAGAAAAATTTGCCTATGCCCATGAATTAGGAATGGCAACCATTTTGTGGTGTTACACCCGAAATGACTCGTTTAAAACAAAAGACAAAGATTATCATACCGCCTCAGATCTGACAGGCCAGGCCAATTATTTAGGGGTGACCATTCAGGCAGATATTATTAAGCAAAAACTTCCTGAAGTAAATGGAGGCTTTAGGGAGTTGAAATTTGGAAAAACTTCTGAAGAAATGTATTCCCAATACACCTCAGACCATCCCATCGATATGTGCCGATATCAGGTAGCAAATTGCTACATGGGAAAAATCGGGTTAATCAATTCGGGCGGTGGCTCAACCGGGGATTCAGATTTATTGGAGGCGTTAAAGACTGCAGTAATAAATAAAAGAGCAGGAGGGATGGGATTGATCCTGGGTAGAAAAGCATTTCAGCGATCAAGAAAAGAAGGTGTTGAGCTATTGAACATGGTCCAAAAAGTTTATTTAGATAAAGAAATCACACTCGCATAACAATTGCTAAAAGTGAATAATGTTCGAATAATTATGGTCTTAATCCGTCTGATTTCCTTGCTGATTCTTTTACAAACGCCATTTTGTCTCATTGCCCAGACGAGCTGTGGTTGGTTTGGTGGTACGCCTTCAAGTCATTCTCAGGTTGAAGGAATGAGTGTTGTTGTAGGCAACAAAATGTATGTCTTTTATGGCTTCGTCAATGGGACTTTTATTACCAATACGGTAGAAGTTTTTGACCCTTTTTCAGGTGCTGGTGGTAGTTGGAGCACTCTTGACACCATGCCATTAGGTGTGACACATACAGATGTGGTGGTTATAGATAACGAAATCTGGCTGATTGGTGGATTCATTGGAAATCATGGGGGGCCTCCAACTGATACCATTCAGATATATACCCCAGCAACAAATAATTGGCGAAGCGGTCCTACTTTACCAGAACCTCATGCCTCGGGTGTTGCAGTACTCCTGGGGCGAAAAATCCATGTAATTGGTGGTTTGGAGCCAACTCGTTCTACCATGGATGACCATCACATGGTATATGATCTCAATAATCCGACCGCTGGATGGGATACGATTTCTGCAGCACGTCCTCCTGAACCTAGAGACCATGCAGGCTATGGAAGCATGAGAGGTAAAATTTATATTGTAGGAGGCCAAACTGGCCATGATGGGCCTATTCCGACCTATGACAAAAATGAACTGTATGTTTATGATCCGATTGAAAACAGTTGGACACTTGAAGATACTTTACCACAAGCCAGATCCCATATTGAGACTGGGACTTTCACTACTGATGGCCTATTGATCATAACAGGAGGGAATACTTCTCCTTGCTGCCCTGCTTTATTCAAAAGTATTTTGACATATAATCCTGAAATCCAAGTGTGGGATACCCTCTGTGATATGCCTACCTGGCTTTCCAATCCTGCTGCAAAGATTATTGGGAATAAATTTATTCTTGCTCATGGTGGCGAATATGGTTACACAAACCCTCAATCTGCGACCTATATGTTTGATGTCGTACGGAATGTTCAACTGAAACTGGGTTTTAATCCTAGCCAACTCACCTTAAGTGTTCCTGCTGGTTCACAAGTAAACAAAAAGGTAATGATATATACGATCTCAGGGTCTACCCCTTTTGATCTCAATCTCAGTAATGCTCCCTCCTGGTTGGTAGGTACGCAGACGTCGAGTGCTACAGCTTCTCCATCTGCCCAAGAGGTAATCCTGACCATAGATGCTGGGACTCTTTCAGCAGGTACAACCTATAATTACAATTTGATGGCTTCAGAAAGTCCTTCTGGTGCGCCACAAGGATTTTTGCCAGCAACATTGGCCATTACTCTTCATGTCACTTCAGCATTGGCTGTTACCCTAAAATCTTTTGAGGCGCAAATCATTTCTCCCCAAAAAGTACGGCTAAATTGGGAGACGGTGGAAGAAATAAATCATGACTTTTTTGTTTTGGAAAGACGCCAGGAGAAGGAAACTGGATTTTATGAAATTGGACGCCTAAAAGGTACTGATATTAATGGGGCTAATTATTCTTTCATCGATGAGTTAAGTAATTTATCCGATGGCCAAATTTATTATCGTCTTCGGATAGTAGACCAGGATGGTGTTGTTACATTTTCAGAAATAAAATCAATTTTTCTAAATGAAGATTTTAGTGAAATATTTATGTATCCGAACCCAGTGAAAAAGGTTCTCAATGTTGAGATTCAAACTGAGGAAGCGGGTTCATGTACACTGGGCATGTACAACCTTAAAGGAGAAATTGTATTTCTTGTCCAGGAGGATTGGTATGAAGGTGCTTATCGGTTTCAATTGGACGTCCGTCAATTTTCTGCTGGTTGCTACTTTATTAAAGCAAATAGTGGTAGAGGGCAGTTCACCTCAAAAGTCGTCATCAGGTAATTGAATATTGTTTTTGCCAGGGTATTTGTTTTTAGGTAAAACAATAATGTATAAGATTTAAGCAAAAATTTGTAATTTAAACTACTTTGTTTTTGTTTTCTTTGGAAGAATATAAAATATCACATTTGATAAAGAAGACCATACATATTGGATTGGCACTAATCATATTATTAAGCTCAAGCGGCTTAATGATAAATAAACACTTTTGCCAAAATGTGTTAGTTGATGCTTCTTTTTACACTGAAGCTTCTTCCTGCCACGAAGGAAAGGAAGCATATTTAGCCCCATTGAGGTCGTCTAATAAGAGTGGTGAAGAACTTGATAAAAATAATTGCTGTAAAGATGTTTCGAGTTTTTTAAAAGTAGAAACAGAGCAACAAGTCGAATTCGCTCCAGATAAATTACCAGAAGTTGATATCTACAGTGATTATCATTTACGCTCTGAGCAATATGTGCTAATTATTCAGGCCCATAAAAAAGAAAGGTATAAATACGCCACTCCTCTTTTGGTCAATGATATATTCAAAGACCTCCAATCTTTCCTCTGTTAAAATTCCTTTTCGCTGATTAATTCACTCATTTTTTTAAATGAGTGAAAATACTTCTTTTAAGTCATTCGGATTAGCCTGACTTAATGTGAGGGGAATAACCAGAAATCGAAAGATATGCCACTCTTTAGTAAGACATCTTGTTTATGAAAAGTTCCCTTGTAGCCAGGCTATTCAACCTGATTGTAAGTAGTCTTGGCTATCTATTTCTCTAAATCAAGTAAAAAATCAATCAAAATTAAATATTAAATCAAATCAAAATGAAAAAGTTAAAAGCAATGAAACTGTCAATTCTCATGGTATCCTTTGTATTTGCATCTGCATTTTGTTCGTTTGGGCAAAATAACACGGGGCATGGGCATGATAATCATCAAGATCATGCCAAGCAGGAAACTCACGATGATGTGATGCACGCCACCCTTATTCAAAAAAGCCAGGCAGAAGAAATCCTGGAGGTTTATTTGGAAATAAAGGATGCTCTAGTAAAAACTGATGGAAAAGCAGCAAGCGGAAAAGCAGCTCGTATGGTTGAGTTGTTATCCGACCAAAATGATGATTTAGCGAAAAAAATCAAGTTTGACGCAAAGCATATCGCAGATACCAAAGATGTTAATCATCAGCGAGAGCACTTTAATGATTTATCGGAGAATGTGTATACTTTAATTAAGGCGACACAGGCAAACAAGACTCCTCTTTATAAGCAATATTGCCCTATGGCACTGAATAATACAGGCGCGTTTTGGTTAGCTTCCGAGAAGGAAATCAATAACCCATATTTTGGCGATAGAATGTTGCATTGTGGAAGTGTTAAAGAATCCCTTGATTAAGTAAGTAGTAATGTTCTCATGGGCTCATGGTCAAGCAATTGGCCATGGGCACTTTTAGATAATCAATTATTTGAAAAATTATCATGAAAGAAACTACTGAAATATTCATCAAGCACATGGTATGTAATCGGTGTATTCGGGTTGTAAAGCAAGAACTGGAAAGTCTTGGTTTTAAGATCCAATCTATAGTATTGGGTAAGGTTTCAATAGAAGGGATTCTGAACGATCATGATTTGACATCAATTAAAAAAGTTCTGGAAGAAAACGAGTTTGAAATACTGGAGGATAAACAACATCAGCTGGTAGAAATAATCAAGACCCGAATTATTGAGCATGTACACCATCAAAAAGAAAAACCTGAAACGCTGAATTTTTCTGATTTCCTCTCTCAAGAAACCGGAGTCAATTATTTTCAGTTGAGCAGGCTATTTTCCTCCATCGAAGGAATTACGATAGAGAAATATATCATCCTTCAGAAAATTGAATATGCCAAAGAGGCGCTGGCTTATGATGAAAAGAACTTAAGTGAAATATCCTTTGAATTAGGCTATAGCAGTGTGGCTCACCTTTCTGGTCAGTTCAAAAAAATTACAGGCCTCACCCCAACAGCTTTCAAAAAAGCGAAGGATCAAATGCGAAAATCACTTGATGATATATAAAATGACGAAAGCTAGCAGTAGAATGATGGAAGAAAAACAGCAACTACATAATTATGCTATTCGGCAAACACATCGGTTTATTTAATGATTTGCCAAATGATGTGGTGAATGGATTACTTGATTCTTTGCCTCATAAAACAATGAATAGTGAGAGAATTCTGTATTTCCAAGAAGATTATGGAAACTCTTTTTACATTTTGCTAAGGGGAAATGTTTCTTTGTATCAACATACACATGATTTCCGAAAGTCGATTTTTGAGGTGTTAGGCGCAGGGGACTGTTTTGGTGAATCATCCATTTTTAAAAACCCCCATCAGGAATTTGCTCAGATAATAAAGGGAAGTGCAAAAATTGCAATCTGTAGCAGAAACAATTGGCAAAACTGGGTAGATGAGTATCCTATCATCCAAAAAAACCTAAGTGAAATTCTCAGCCAGAGGATTTTTTTCTTACAAAAGAAACTATCTAGTGGAACCAAATTGTCAGAGGACCGCCTGTTAGAATATATTGCCTATTCGATCCAAAAAAGGGGGATTCAAAAAGGGGAAGAAATTTGGGTGCCAAGAATTTTGAGTCATGATGACATTGCATGCTTTATTAACAGTACCCGACAAACAGTCAGTACGATTCTTGCAGAATGGAAGAAGCAACATAAACTAGATTACAACCGCCAAGCTTTCATTATCAAAAAAAACATGCTTGGAGAAATTGCAGACCTCAGATTCGATTTTTAATGGCACTCTCAATCTTCCTTTTCGGTGATTTCCAAAATCCTGTCATATAGCTCTTCTTCATCTCCAGGAGCATAAGCATTATGCGAATAAATAATATTTCCCTGACCATCCAATAAAAAGATGTGGGGTATGTTTACTACATTCATTGCCCGTTTGAATTCGCTGTTTTTATCTAAATAAAACTCGAATTCCCACCCATTTCCATTTACAAGCGGCTTTACCCTTGCGGCATTGCGAGCATCATCAATTGATATGGCGATTAATTTTACCCCTGTCTCATCTTGCCAATCCTCATAATTCTCTTGTATAGCATTCAATTCTCGTGAGCAATGAGAGCACCAGGTAGCCCAAAAACTAATGATGATGGGCTTCCCCTCATTATCTATATCTCCAGTATTAAAGGGGCTTTGGTTTATATCGAAAATATTTACGGCTGGGAGATTATAGGAATTGTCTGTTTGTTGAGCAGATACAACAATACTTGAACTTAGGATGAGAATAACAAGAATCAGTTTTTTCATAAAAAATCAGTTAATACTTCAAAAATAAGCCTTTGAGGTATTGCCAAACCGTATTGCACCAGACGGTTTTTCTTGAAATTTGCTTGAGAGGTATGGGTTGTGAAGATTGAAACAGTATTGTTAATAGAAAATTTATTTAAGCAATTGCTTAAATACTTAAATATTCATATTTTTGCTATATGAAAAAATCGAATTCAACCTGTATTCGTGTTTTCGCTGATATGGAAGCCATTCAGCGAGGGAAAGATTTGCTCCAGACACATGATCATAAATTAGAGCAATTATCAAAAGGCCTGGGGCTTGCTGCAAATAAAGTACGCTTATCCATTTTATTTCTACTCCATCGTAATGGAAAGCTCTGCGTCTGTGACTTGAGTGATATATTGGGCATGACCATGGCTGCGGTTTCTCAACACCTGCGCAAACTTAAAGATGGAGACTTTGTAAGAACCGAACGGGTAGGTCAGACGATTTTCTATCATATCAAGGAAGCAAAGATTTCCTTTCTGAATACCCTTTTATCTTTTTTGGAATTGTCAGAAGTTGAACTGGTCTCTTAGGCTGTAATAAAATGACACTAAAAACACTTTCTAATAAATGGGCAGGCATGGGCATACTCAGTGCCATTGCAGCCTCGCTGTGTTGTATCACACCATTATTGGCTATCCTCGCTGGGAGTAGCGGGTTGGCATCAAGTTTCTCGTGGATGGAACCTTTGCGTCCCTATTTAATTGGCTTCACAGTTTTGGTTATCGGTTTTGCCTGGTATCAGAAGCTTAAACCTCAGGCAACTGAAGATGAAGAGGCAGACTGTAACTGTGAAGAAGATACTAGGACCTCATTCTTACAGACCAAAACCTTTTTAGGCTTGGTCACGATCTTTGCTGGATTGATGCTGGCATTTCCCTATTATTCGAAGGCATTTTATCCTCAATCCCCCCAATCAACAACAATAAATTTTCAGGAAAATGCTACCCAAATACTTGTTTTGAATATTCAGGGCATGACTTGTACGGGTTGTGAAGCTCATATTGAGCATGCTGCTAATGAAGTCCAGGGGATTCAAAAAGCTAAAGCTTCTTATGTAAAAGGCATTGCCGAAATAGAATTTGACCCTACTCAGACTGCTCCTGAGAAAATCATAGAGGCTGTAAAAACGACAGGCTACGAAATCACAGATTCCGACATCTCCTATATTGATAATAAATAAGCAAATGGCAACATCAACCTCGTCACCTCAAATCATATTAACATCAACTATCACCTGTCCATCATGTGGTCATCAAAAAGAGGAAACTATGCCAACAGATGCATGTCAATTCTTCTATACATGTGAAAATTGCCAAAGTCATTTGAGCCCCATAAAGGGCGATTGCTGTGTATATTGCTCCTATGGGAGTGTGGATTGTCCACCGATTCAGGAGGCTGGCGGAAAGGGAAATGCTTCCTGCTGTTGCTAGTCTTATTGATTCTTTTATATCTTTACCCCTAGATGAAGATCATTACTTTCATATTCGCAATATTTATTTTAGGCATGGCAGTGATGCCTTGTGGGCATGGTATTGATGAGTTTAACTCTGAGCATGTCTCAGAAACACATCCTGAAGATCAGTCTCCCCATAACTCCCATGACCACGATGAAGATGGTTGTACACCTTTCTGTATATGCCAATGTTGTGGAACAGCAATAACAATCCCTTTATTGTTTAGCTTCAATGAAACACCAGAAGCTGGCTCATTTTCTAGGTTTCATTATCCCTCACTCTATTCATTTGAGTACCCTGATGGAGTATGGCATCCGCCAACCCTAAGTTAAACCTTTTACAAGGGCTACCTATGTCCTTATTTTTATGATTTTCTGGGTTTAACTTAATGACAT
>JAUIKE010000290.1 GCA_030430845.1 Bacteroidia bacterium
TTGACGGTTCTCTTCACTACCTGGAGTTGGGGTGTTCGAGCCGCCGGAACCGACGCCTCTCAAAAATTGGCCCCGCAGGTCAGGTAAATTAAAGGTTTTTCCTGCTTCACCACCGTACAAATTACCCAGGGCCATATATAGTTCAGGGTATAGGGCAGCTTCCAACTCTCTGCCATCACAGACCATCCAGCCGAGCATCTCAACAGGAGTGTAGAAATCTTTTCCTTCTTCACCCTGGACTTTGCCCATAAAGGGGACTACTGTGCCCACCGGGGCGCCGTAGAAGGTCGGTTGCATACTGGGAGTGCCGAAAGGCCTGGGAAAAGAAGGGGGGGAATCAAAGTGCATAATTAATAAAGTTTATTATCCGCCAAAGTGCTAAAGTCGAGCTTAACGGACGTAGGTTAGTGAATGACTCTTATTTGTTGAATTATATTTGATCACAATGTATTTACCTCCTTACTAAGATAATTATGATAATCGTTTTTCATGGCTAATTGGATAAACTTATCATTAATAGAATGCCACTGAACGTCTTTATGCGCCTTAGAACTGGTATTGCGTTCATGAATGAGGCCAACATAATGGTTTTTATTAGGGTGAGGAACTACTTTTTTGGGGATAGCAGACCACAAAAAACGGATATCTTCTCCTATTTGAACGTCAGGAAAACGATTCCTGGACCATAATTCCTTCGTATAGCATAGTGTACCTCCATGGACCCAGGGCTTCTGAGCATTTCCATAACGAAATTCCCATGCACTGACCGAGGGCTGCCAGAAGAATAATTCCGATAAACCGGTAATATCAGCCTTATTGGAAAGCAAATGAGTCACCTGAAGTTGCAGCCAGTCCGGGGAATACCAATCATCGTCATCCCAATGGACAATGACACTCCCCTGGGCTAATTGACATCCAAGGTTGCGCTTTGCTCCAAGTATCCTCTTATTGGAGAGGCGAATATACCGGATCTGCTGGTCATTCCTGGGAATTAAATGAGCAATGTCCTTTTTTCCATCGTCTATGATGATCAGCTCTTTATTGGCATAAGTTTGATTTTTAAAATACATCAGGGATTTGGCAACGTAATCCGGCCGATCCGCCGTTGGCATGATACAACTGACCTTGCATTTGGGAAGCATTCGCTTTTTAAAGGATTGGTATTTCTCCAGATCAGGCTGCATAAACGAGGGAGGGGGAATATCGATCCAATGTCGGGCACTAAAGGTATGCCCTGTGTTGAACGACCAGGTATTGTCTCCATGTCGAAGGTACACCTGTAAGCCATCAGAAGGCATTTTGAATAAGCGAGCCCCTTTTGAGAGGGCTTGTTCCAAAAAACCGATATCTTCTCGCAAAGAGATGGCCGGATAACGAACGCCCTTTTTTAGCACTGAACTTTTAAAGGCCAGGGTTCCGCCGCTGATATTATCAAAAAACATTTTTCTATATAATTCGGGACTGCAGCGCCAGAATTTTCCACTCGCTAATTCAAACATGATCGGATCAGTCAAAGCCGTAATATCTGCTTTGTCCTGGATAATAGGCCTCACCTGTTCCCGAATACGGGAGGGCCCATACCAGTCGTCATCGTCAAAATGGATCAGAATTTTACCCTCAGCTGCTAGTGCAGCCCGGTTGCGTTTTTCTCCTAGTGTGCCTGGGGGACACTGGATAAGTTGGATTTGGCCGGCCTGAAATGCTGTCTGAGGTAAATCCTCCTGTTTGTCATAGGCAATGACCAATTCTTTGTTGGGATAATCCTGCCGCAAAAAGTATTGGATGGCCAGGTTCACAAAGGCTGGCCTTCCCTGGGTAGGCATAACAGCACTGACCAGCGGCCAGTCTTTAGATGTATTGATATTCATTTGTAACTATTATTTCAATAAACAACTTCATATTGAAAAATAGTCGGCTTAATATTTATAAGCCAAAAAAATGAGTGAATGCTAGGAGTTACTTATTAAATGGATGGTGGTGGTGGTGGCTGGTAAGCTATTCCACCCTAAACCGCCCACTCCCCTTATCAAACACAATATTCGCCTGCGTCCTATCCAACCGCTTTAGCCAGGAACACTTCTCTTCCTTATTTTGATAATTATACTCATTGGAAGGGTTTTTGCAGATATTCAGCCAGTTTTGGTGGATCACAAATTGAATAGCCAGGCCTCTTTGCGGTAGGAGGAAATGCGCCGGAACTTGCTCTTCCTCAGATGGGGTAGGGCCTCCTAGAACTTTGCCTTTATCTATTTCGGGAAAAACATCGCTCTTTTTTACCCATTGCCCATTCTCAAATCCATAAAATCGCGGAACTTCCGCATCTCTCCAGGGGTCCGAGCCAAATTCATTGAAGGCAAGGATGGCCTGGCCGGCTGCCGTACGGAATAAGGCCATCTGCTTGGTGATGACCTCCGCCCCGGTCCCCTCATCGGTATTTTGATAAAAACCGTTTCGGAGGTCAAAGGTGCCGCCTTCGTTTTCGGGATGAAAGATCGCCGATAGCTTGGCCAGGACGTAATAATCAACAATGTTTTTCCTGCTTTTTTGGAAAATATCTTCCCCGTTTGAAGTCAGGAGAACAGGAGCGAATGCGGGTAAAGGCTTGTTTTTATCATACTGGATCTTCCGTTCTGTAATCTCGTAAGTTATGTGGTCGCTTCTCTCTTCCGGTATGTGCTTCACTACTTTGGTCCACTGATTATTTTTATCGTAGTAGAAATACATTTTCGGCAGCCAGTACTCCAGCCCGATGATGGAACGGACATTCCCGTTTTTGTCATACTCAAAAGCATAGTCTGCCGTACTCCTTTTTTCATTAAAAAATTCCTCAGACGCCATTTTGATCAGCTGAGGATTCGTTTCGTCTTTTTCCGAAAAACGATTGTTGAGCGCCGGATAATAGAAGTCGGGATCCTCAGAAGAGAGGCCTTTAGGTTGGTTGATGGAAAAATCTCGCTGGACCACTGACTGAATGGCTCCGTTGTCAGCAAGGCTCACCCTTGTTGTGTTTATGAGCTGTCGATAGACTTGCGATCCGGCAAAAGTATCTACTAAAAAAGTCGTTTGTTGCCAGGAAAGTGGAAGCGCCGCATCTTGTCCTTGACTGTAGGGAATATTAAGGAAAAAAAAGGCACCTAATACAAAAAGGTAGTTTTTTGCTTGCATGGAGTTTTTGAAGGGAAGATAGGTCATTTTTGAGAGACTTATTTCTGCCAACTGGCAGAAATAAGTCTCTTAACCGCTAGGTATCCGGTCTGGTAGATGGATCAAAATCAATTCCTTCTCCTGGCTTGGTTTTCCTGAACAATACCCGAAAGGCGAAGATCACCCCACCGAAGAGAATGCCTCCGGCCAGCAGCATTACGATCAGTCCTGAGTAGGAAAAACCCTGGAAGCGGACGGATACATTTTTGGAGGCGGAAGCCGTGGAAAGGGCCACCACACCTGCTTTTTCAGGCGTCCAGCTAAATTCAGTACTTGGACTGTCGGCCCTCAGGGTGTCCCGGCGAACAACACTACTGTTGGGGCGGTAAGCGACCACCACCTGACTTTCTGCCTGGGCGAGGGTAATGGTCACCGGTTCTCCGGCCACCGGCTCTTCATTGGATAATTGGATTTGAGCGCTGAGCAAGAATGGAGCCAGCAGCAAGAGGTATGTCAATAGCGTATTTTTTTTCATGATGCTTATTTATCACATGGTAACAAATATTATTTCACAATGGTATGGCCGGCCTTCGGCGGCCATACCATTATAAAATAAATACAATTCTGCCGCAGCGCGGCAGATTTGTATTTATTTATTTATTAGATCTGTTGGTTAGTAAATAAGAGAACGTAATACTGACTACCAACCAAAATATCGGAATAAACACCGGCAGCCATTCCCAGCCCGGCATTTCATAATTAGAGCCATAGAGCAAGCCGCCGTCCGGCCCATTAGGACGATATTCTGAGATCAGGCTGGAAACGATCACGACCGTCAATAAAACCGGTATGACGTATTTGATCAGCCCCACAAACCATTTTCCTAATCGCAATTTAGTGTGCTCGTTCAGAGCTTCCCGCAGGCGGTCGGCCCCTAACACCCAGCCGATCAATATGACCTCGGCCAGCCCCACAATGAGCAAACTATAGTTGAACACCCAGTGATCCATCAGATCAAGCAGTGTCAGGCCGAGCGTTCCATTACCGCTCAGTCCGGCATCAATGATCTGTGGAAGCGAGAACAGGGCGGAGCCGATCAGTCCGACTATGGCTACATAGATCAGGGCCTTATTCCTTTTAAGTTTTAATTTGTCAATAATGGCGGAAACGAAGGCTTCCATTAAAGAAACAGAAGAGGTTAGGCCGGCCATCACAATAAGCAGGAAGAAGATAAACCCAAACAACCTCACGACCCAGGGTAGGGTAGAAAGCCCGGCAATTCCTTGTGGAATAACAAAGAAAGACAGCGACAAGGAGGTTCCGGCAGGGTTCAATGCAAAGACGAACAGCAATGAAAATATGGCCGTACCGGCAATGAATTCAAAGCTACAGTTCAGAAAAGAAACTAGCAATGAATTATTCACCTGATCGGCATTTTTGGGCAGGTAGGACGCATAGGCTGTCATAATACCCATCCCCAAAGAAAGGGAGAAAAACATCTGACTAAAGGCTCCTCGCCATACATTAGGCTCTGCAATGCCCTGGAAATCAGGCGTAAAAAGGAACATGACTCCGTCGAATCCGCCATCGAGGGTCAGTCCCCGAATGGCCAGTCCGATCATGAAGATCCACATCAGCGGCACGAATACACGCACGGCCCGCTCGATGGAATGCGTCCCCTTTCTCAGGATCAGCACGTTCAGCGCCCAGATGATGAAGATCAGGATCAGGGGCTGCCAGCCGGCGATCATGTTAAAAAAGAAAACCGTCGAACTGACTGACTCGGTCGGCGTCTCGAATGGTGTGAAGGGAGCCGTGATGCCGGGCTCAAACAAGCTGCCGAAGGTGCCGAGCAGCATGCCGCAGGCCCAGCCAAGGATAGCTACATAATACATCGTGATGATAAAAGAACCGGCAATACTGAACCAGCCGAAGAATTCACCTTTTTTACCCACTAGCTTTCGAAGCGCCAATGGAAACGATTGCCGGGTAAGGGTACCCAGCCCGAATTCCATCATCATAATGGGCAAACCCAATACAAAAAGCGCCAAAAAATAGGGTAAATAAAAGGCCCCACCGCCGTATTGATAGGCGTTGGAACTGAAAAATACAATGTTACCCAGGCCAATGGCAGAACCACTGGCGGCCAGGATAAATCCGAGTTTACTTTGCCAGTTTTTTCTTTCTTGCGACACGATAAATGTTTTTTTTGAACGAATTATGCCGCCGAACAGGCGGCATAATTCGTTCATTTACTTATTTTAGGCTTAACTTAACAAATTTTCCCGATTGTTCAATGAAAGAGAAATGGAATGTCCTTTTAATAGACGATGAACTGGAGTTTCATCAGCTGTTCCGGGCCGCCTTTCCGGAGGTGGAGTTGTTCAGTACCTATTCAATTAGGGGAGGGAGTTGGCTGATAGAACAGTCCCTGATCCCTTTTGACCTGATCATACTGGATTTGAACCTGCATGAGGACAGTCAGGCTTTTGAGAAACTCAAACGGATCAGCAGGCTTACCTTTATCCCGATCATTGTCGTTTCTACCTATGCAGATCACAATGCCCGCTTTGAAGTACAAAAAAGAGGAGCCTCTGATTTTTTAAGTAAAGGTAATTTTGACCTGAATAACTGGCTGGGGATCTTAAAAAAGGTACTGGCCGGCGCCGTCGGGCAACAGCCAAGAGTGGTGCTTACTTTTGCAGAAGAGGATCAGTCATTCATTGAGTATTTGGGAGATAAACTGATGGAAAATAAAGTAAACGTCGTACTCTGTCAATCAGTCGGGGATCACAATTGCATGTCCAGCGTAAGAAAAAATGGGAAACCGACTGATTTTTTACTGCCGACCTTATCGCCTAAAGCACTTGAGTCCGATTTTCTGAAAATTAGCCTTCCGGAATTGGAGAAACAAAACCTGCGATTGATTCCACTAATAATAAAACCTTGTGACCTACCCGAAGCATTAAAATCGAAGCGAGCTATTAGTTTTGTAGATTATCATCAATTCAATAGCTGTTTGAAAGAATTGTTGGCAGCGCTGAGGTCGCCTGTTTAATTCATTTCCTGCCGCCACCAACAGAGCGGTTTAGCAGCGTAACCCTTTGACGAAAATTTCGTTAGAACTAATTAATTTTTCTTTATTCGAGGCAGGCGGCTGAGTCGCCTGCCTCGAATAAAGAAAAATTATTTCAATTGCGAGCTTGCATTAATTGGACTGTTTTTTCCGTAAAAAATATTTATCTTAATTTTTAATTTGATTTTCACCAAAAAACCTACTGATATGGAGTTAAAAGAACAGCTAGCCCTAATGCTGTCGGCACTAAAAAAAGATATTCTCCATAAATTTGTTCTTTTTAAAAGCAAAAACGATTTTGATTCTGAGGCTTTTATCCAGGAAACGCTTCTGTTTTACAATCACCTGGAAATATTCAATCAAAAATTTATTCTTTCCGATTCCATTCCTGTTAGTGAGGCCTTTGTCCGTAAATGTGAAGAAAAGAAGCAGGAATTGGATACCGAAGAGCCCGGCACTTTTCAGGATAAGATCAATAATCTGATCCTGTTTCTGAAAGGTTTTCTTTTACTCAATGAAGCAGGAACCCGCTCGGCGGTGATCCCTCATCCGCTCAACCAACAAATTGTGGATGAGATCCTCCGCCCACAGCCCGATATTATTGATGCCAAAAAAATGGAGATCGTCAATTCGGGAGCCGATTTTGATGAAGAAGCTTTTAAAAAACACAATGATGAGTTGTTTTTTTCCCGTAGCTTGTTTCGCGAACAATTACTAACGAATGTGCTGAAAGCTGAGCGTAAGGACAAAAAGGAATGCAAAGACGCGAATGAGGACATAGAAAATGCCTCAGCCGACACTTTTTTCGATACCTTGGATGCTGCCCGGACCCTTTATGATTCCAAAATCGTTCCTGTTACTTCTTAAATTAATCCCAATGACCCAATATTTTCGAATGCTTGGAATTGCTAATGCTCGTTTTTTTACCTTCATCATGATGCTGACCATTCCGGTCCTCGGTAGCGCTCAACGTAAGAGTATGGTAGATGATGTACAGCGCCTGGCGCAGGTCCTGGAGCCCTCCGAATGGGAGAAGGCGGCCGAGTTTCGTGCTGCTCCACCCAGGCCGCCTGCCCGAAGAC
>JAUIKE010000291.1 GCA_030430845.1 Bacteroidia bacterium
CGGGTCATGTGGACACTTGAGTTGTCACGCAGGCTCGAAAGAACAGGAGTGACAGCTAATACATTCTGCCCCGGCCGGAGTCGGACCAATCGGCATCGGCATTTTATATTGCCGATTAGATGGGGCTTGAATTTGTTAGACAGATTGTATGGTAAAAAAACGGAGGAGAGTATCAAGCCGGTAATTGACTTTGTATTACATTCCGGCTTGAAAGGCCTTGGAGGAAAATATTTGGCCGAAGGAAAAGTAGTGGCCCCTCTGCCGATCAGTTGTCATCGAGGGATGGGAAAGCGCTTGTGGCGAACCTGTGAGCGCATGGCCGGAACCGAAGGGACTGCCATGCAAGTCATCAATCGGGCACTTCATTATTCGAGGCGATAGGATAGTATTATTAGCTGAGGATTCTGGGGTTCAACCTCAGGATCCTCAGCCATAACTAGTTGTCAGCAAGCATTACTCACTTTCGAAATAGTCTGCGGGATCTACGTGCACATTATCCTTCAGTACTTCATAATGCAGGTGTGGGCCGGTAGACATCCCGGTGGTACCCACATATCCAATAACCTGCCCTTTTTTCACTGTTTGACTAGCCTCCACATTGAATCCTTGAAGATGAGCATACCAGGTTTCATATCCATCAGAATGAGTGATGATGATCAGATTCCCCCATTTATCCTTGTTTTCGGCTGTAGCAACCGTGCCATCGGCCGTTGCAACGACGGGAGTGCCTTCGTCAGCTCTGATATCAATTCCTCGGTGTTTCAACTTTTTCTTCATTATTGGATGGACTCTGACCACCCCATATGGCTGAGTGATTTTAGGGGCATCTGCACTTGGGACCGGGAAAATTGAAGGTGGTTCCAGATTTGGTGAACTCATCGTTTCATTTGGAATAAACGACGGGCTGTCCATTTTCGGATGACTAAAAGCCATTAGCAATACGGCTACTAAAGGTAATAACAATAGATACCTCATAATACTTCTTCTTTTTGAATCCGTTTTCATAATCATGTCGATTCTTTTTTTAATGATTGGGTGATTGAAATAGCTAGATATTTTGAGCGGGTGTTTTACCTCTAAATTTTTGAGCAGGAGTTGCAGATATTGCGATTTTTTTCCAGAATAACGCAAGGCCTCCCGATCCGCCTGAAATTCATGCAGTGACTTGATCGATTTTCTAAAAAAATAAACCAGGGGATTAAACCAGCAAATGGCTATATACAGTTCCGTCAGGATCAAATCTGCTGTATGAAATAAGCGGGCATGGGCTTTCTCGTGTTCCAGAACCGCATTTTTATATATAGCTTCCTTGTTTTTGGGAATAAAGATCAAGTGGAAAAAAGAAAAAATGGTGGGCACTTCGGCAATTAGGAGTTGATATCGACCATCTTTTTTTGTGATTGACTTTTTCCGAATAAAAAGCAATCTGATGATCCCTGATAACAGTCGGGTAATGCCAATAAAGAAACCCACCCAATAAACCAGTACAATTAGATAATTAAGACTAAGTTTATTTGTCGAAGAAGAATGAATAATGACCTCACCAGCTTGCTCAGGTAGTTGGACCAACTCATTCAGACTAATGAGCACATTGTTGTTTTCATTTGTGATCGTTAAGGTGTCTGGGCTAATGACTTGTAAGACAGGTAATGTCAAAGATAATGGAATCATCAAAAGCAGAATCATTCGATTGAGCTTGTGAAAGGTCAGTCCTCTGAGGAAACCATAAAATGTCAGGTACAGCACACTGAAGCAAATGCTGACTTGAAATAAAAAAATCAGATAATTATTCATCTTCTTCCTTTAGCTTACTGATCTTTTCTTCAATTAAGTTTTTCATTTTTTCCAGTTCGGAAATATTCAGCTCTTCGTCATTGGTAAAAAAGGAGGCAAACTTAGTTACCGAACCATTAAAGAAATTTTTGATCACTTCTTTAAAGTGGCGCTTAAAGTAGCCTTCTTTCGAAACCAGGGGATAATACTCATGGATCTTGCCATAAGTTTTATATCCAATGAATTTCTTTTTGACTAAAGTCCGGATAACCGTAGAGATGGTGGTATAAGCAGGCCGGGGTTCAGGAAATTCCTCATATATGTCCTTTAGGAAGGCCTTTTCGAGTTTCCAGAGATACTTCATGATCTGCTCTTCTGCCTTAGTTAATTCTTTCATGGAGGTAATATAACTATATTTATAGTAATAAAACTATTTTTGTAGTAATATTATTAAAAAAATAGTTCTGGACATGCCATGTCTAGACATGACATGTCTATTTAAAAAGGGGGCGCGACAAATGTAAAGTGTTGGTAATTAAATACTTGAGTGGATTTTGTCTACATGACATGTCTGGCATCAGAGGAGTTAGTCCAGATAACATTATGAAAGTTCTGATAATAGGCTGCTCCTAACAACGACCTCCAGGCTGAAAGGAAGGAGTCAAGAGCAGCCCACCCTTTTACAATTTCAACCTGCCTTTTTGTAAAGCTTCATTTACTTTTTTTATTCCTTCCTCTGTAACATGATATTTTTTCTTGGCTTGCGGACTGGCCCCTTCCTTTTTGTTTTGCGACATTAAAGGAGGTGTCTTTTTTGTCAAAGAAGAAATGGCAGCGGTAATGTTCTTTACTCCTTGATTCATTCTTTTTAGTTCGGTATTAATCCTCCTTCCTCCGAGCTCTTGCAGGTCAAGCTTTTCCTGAAGATAGGCGGCTACCACTAATACTTTTTCAGGTTCTGTTTTGGTTGCAATCTGGTTATAAAGGCCTTCTGCAGTTTCAAAGCCGGTCAGGTCCTCTGGCAGTTCTATTTCTGCCAAACCTGGGCCGGCCTGCATGACTCCTCTTCCCAATGCACTGGATGCACCGCCTTTTGTTGCAGGAAGATCCCCAGAAAGGTCAAACTTATTGACCAACCAGGTGATCACCCTTTTTTTAGAGGCGCTGTCCAGATCTTTGATAACCTCGTAAGATTTTACGATTGCTTCAATTTCCGGATCAATTAACATAGTTTTTGCTTTGTATTATTCAATTATTCTAGAACGTATTCTTATCACTGGGCTAGCTGTAGCATTTAATATAGATACAATTATCCTGAAGTATGGGTCTCTTAGAAAATTAAAAACTACCATGATGTAAGGGGTAGATAAAATTGATCGGGGTTGAAAAATTTTACAAAATCGGTCAATGAAAAGAATAATTAATACACATGGTTTATTGGGGAGTAAACCGATCAAAGTATTCATCTGCTGATGCGGAGTATTGATACCTTTTTTAAAAAAAATATTTGGAAGCGTTCTATAAATTGAAGGTAAGAATAATAATGTAAAATTCATTATTATTTTCTTTACTTCTGCAAAAGTATGGTTTATTTTTTAAAGCACATAAGGGTTTTAATAAATAATTTCAGGGAATGAAGAAAGTTCAAGTTATTATAGATCAGGTTTGCATTAATAAATCAAATGAAACATATATAAAAAACTATCTCAAGGCTTGCTCTATTCGTTTATCAAAAAAAAGTGATAGCTCCTTACAAAACCATTACCTTGAGTGGAAGTCGGCAGAAAAATCTTGCCTCCCGATCGGCCCAGGCTATCCTTATTTTTATGATAAATTTAAAAATTGTTGTTTTTTTAACTTCCTATTCCCCTAAACAATGGTAATATTGTCGTTATAAATAAACTTGTTTATACTTTGATTTGCTAAAATAACCCTCAAAATATGTTGTTAGAAATATTATTGGCCATTCGATGGAATGCATCTCCGGAAATTGTTGAGATCGGCCCGCTGACTTTGCGCTGGTACGGCTTACTGTTTGCACTGGGCTTTTTGCTTGGCTTGTTTATGGTGCGAAAAATGTTCAAAGCCGAGAAAGCGCCGGAGGAATGGCTGGATAAGGCCTTTGTTTATGTCGTATTGGGAGCGGTTATAGGTGCACGACTAGGACATGTTTTTTTCTACGACTGGGATTATTACTCAAAACATCTTATTGAAATTCCGCAGATCTGGAAAGGAGGCCTCGCCAGCCACGGAGGCGCTATAGGTGTTATCCTTGCCCTGTGGATCTACTCAAGGAGGGTATCGAAAAAGTCTATTCTTTGGATACTTGATAAGGTGGTCGTTCCCACCGCTCTGGCAGGGTGTTTCATTCGGCTTGGGAACCTGATGAATTCGGAAATATATGGCAAGCCGGCACCAGAAGGCTTCCCTTTGGCGTTTATTTTTGAAAGAGTTGACCAGATCCCCCGACATCCGGTACAATTATATGAAGCAGTTAGCTACCTACTGATTTTCGTTGTATTGTATCTGTTATACTGGAAAACGGAGAAGCGTAATAAACCAGGCTATATGTTCGGTATGTTTTTAGTGCTGGTTATGGGCGCCCGCTTTTTCCTGGAATACTACAAACATGAACAAGGGGGCTTTGAAGAGGCCATTAATAATGTGTTGAGTACGGGGCAGTTGTTGAGTATTCCCTTTGTATTGATAGGCTTATATTTTGTGTTTCGCCCTGTTCCCGATAAGAAAAAGTAAATATTGTTGTATGAAATTCTTAGCTACCGTTTTAGGACTACTTGCAGGGATCAGCTCCCTTTCGGTAAGGGCGCAGACTATGGAAATAGCAAGCGATTCGACTGCGCAATCCGTGTGGACTTACGATCTCGATGCTCCGATCGCTGTGTTCGAGATGAAAAAAGAGCTAAGAGAAATATCCGGTTTGAGTATTGTGCCCGGCCAGAATCTACTGGCAGCTGTACAAGATGAAGAAGGAGACATTTACCTGATCGATAAAAATACCGGCGAATTAGTCGGGCAGCATGACTTCTGGAAAGATGGAGACTTCGAGGGCGTAGAAGCTATAGGTGACTGTGTTTTTGCCGTTAAAAGCTCCGGTACATTGTATGAAATCCAACATTTAGGAAAAGAAACACAACAAACCGAAAAATACAATGGGTTTTTAAACAGCGATTACGATGTTGAAGGGCTCGCTTATGATTCTTCCCAACAAAGGCTGCTGCTCGCCTGCAAAGCTAAATCCGGAGACGGTCCTCAATATAACTTTAAAAAGGCGATCTATGCTTTTGATCTATCTACCAAAACCTTTCTGGAAGAGCCGGCCCTCCTGATCAGTATCGAAGATATTCAAGACTATCTGGATACTTCTCCCGCCATTCGAAAACTGGAAAAAATTGTAGAATTCTTCAGTCCTAATCAATCGAAGTTCATTTTTAGCCCTTCCGGGATGGCCGTACATCCTCTGACAAGTGATCTGTATATCCTTTCAACGGCCGGTAACACCCTCGTTGTGGTCAGCCAGTCAGGAAAAATATTACATATCGAAAAGCTCAAAAAGAAAATGCATCCGCAAGCAGAGGGTATTTGCTTCGATCCGGACGGAACCCTATACATCGCCAATGAGGCGGATGGAGGAACAGCCCGAATATATAAGTACGAACAGAAAAAATAAAAAAAGGAGGCCGGTGCACCGCACCGACCTCCTTTTTTTATTTTTTCTGCCATTATCAAAGCACTTTAGGGTGCTTGGTAGTGTTATATTGTATACTTTTGCCTACGAAAAAGAAAAGGATCTTTTTCGCAAGCTTCGTTGAAAACCATAACCTTTAACTTTTACAGGAAAAAGAAATATGAGTATTGTTGAAATGAAGGTTCCCACCATCGGGGAATCCGTAACAGAAGTAACCCTATCCCAATGGCTTAAAGAAAATGGAGCCTATGTCAAACTGGATGAACCCATCTGCGAATTTGAGTCCGACAAGGCTACGCTCGAGTTTCCGGCTGAAGCAGCCGGCAAACTGATCTATGTAGCCGAGGAAGGTGATGACCTTGAGATCGGTGCGCTGGTAGCTAAAATAGATACCAGTGTTCAGGAGGGAGCACAGGAGGAGGCCGCTCCGGAACCTCCGGCAGCTGATGAAAAGAAAGAAGAAAAAGCAGCCTCTACTCCTCAGGAAAGTAAAGAAACTTATGCGACCGGGCATCCCTCTCCGGCAGCTGCGAAAATCCTTAAAGAAAATGAAATCGATCCTTCAAAAGTGACCGGTACGGGACGCGACGGCCGCATCACAAAAGAAGACGCTCAAAAGGCTGCTGAGAATAAGAAAAGTGAACCGGCTCCTAAAAAAGAATCTAAACCGGCTGAGGATAAAACAGCACCAAGCTTTGAGGAAAAGAACTTTAGCCGCGAAACGAGCCGCAAGAAAATGTCCCGTATGCGCCGCACCATCGCCAAGCGCCTGGTGAGTGCGAAAAATGAAACAGCTATGCTGACTACTTTCAATGAGGTAGACCTGACGGAAGTTATGGCACTCCGGAAAAAGTATCAGGATAAGTTTGTCGAAAAATATGGGATCAAACTGGGCTTCATGTCTTTATTCGCTAAAGCATGCGCTAAGGTCTTGATGGAAATGCCGGATGTGAATGCTCAACTAGATACAGAAACCAACGAGCTGATCTATCACGATTATGCCGATATTTCTATCGCTATCTCTACCCCTACCGGCCTGGTGGTGCCTCCTGTTCATAATGTTGAATCGCTCAGCTTCGCTGAAATAGAATATAAGATTAAAGAATTGGCCGAAAAAGCCAGAGATGGGAACCTCTCTTTGGAAGAAATGAGCGGCGGCACTTTTACCATTACCAATGGAGGGGTGTTCGGTTCATTACTTAGTACGCCCATCCTAAACGAACCACAATCGGCGATCCTGGGAATGCACGGCATCAAAAGCCGCCCCATGGCCATCGACGGCAAAATGGAGATTCGCCCGATGATGTACCTGGCACTTTCCTATGATCACCGGGTTATTGATGGGAGCAGTTCCGTTACTTTCCTTGTAAAAGTTAAAGAACTGTTAGAGGACCCTGTTGCTATGTTACTAAATGTATAATTTGACGTTGTAATATAAAAAATGAGGCTACAAGGGCCGGCGGCCCTTGTAGCCTCAATAAAAATGCAGCGTCTTTATTAAGAAAACGTTAGTGGGATGGTTAAAAAAAGCTTTTTTTCCCCCACTTGTCGAGTTTGAGGGCTCTTTTGTAGAGTTATCAAATTTTTTTCTTGCTAGAAGCATCTTTTTATAACATCTTGCGTCTATTAGAATAAAGAAAATTGTAGACGTCAAGATTTGAAATAAAAGTCAAATTTAGCATGACGCTGCAAGAGTTATTTGAATATTTTTCTGATCATCCAAATTTTATACTGGGATACTTTTTATTAATCCCGGTTTTGGCCGCCGTTGCAGGGGTACTTGATAAAGATCGA
>JAUIKE010000292.1 GCA_030430845.1 Bacteroidia bacterium
TGGATAAGGATCATGAAAAATCAGTGCATTCTTCGGAAGCTTGGATACTTTGGCATAATTGTCAAACTATTATTCATCGCTTACCTTCGTAAGCCAATTTTTATTTTTAAACATGATCTTATGTCTGATTGCTACGTGAATACTCATTCGCAAAAATTATTTCAAGTCTTTAGGTGAAAAATATTCCTACAGCCCAGCTTATGAATTTAAAACAATGTTTCCCAACAAGGCCTTTATACCACCAAGAATTAAAAAAAATGCCACCCTGATAAAAATATTATTTTGAATCCAGGGAAATAATTATAGAAATCACTCATTATCAAGGACTAGTGATGAATAATAATACACAAAAAAGGGATGGTAATGTAAGTTTTTATATTAAATTGGTAGAGTTGATCATCTTTTTTCATCACTTTGCACCGAATATATGTTAGCGCTCCTCGAGAATTACATGGCCAATCCCGGCACTTTTGATGAAGTATTAAAAGATCGGGAAAGAGGCCATTCCTATTATCAGGATTTTTTGAATTTGTTGTCCGGAATGGAGCTGGAGGAATTTAAGGGGTTGAACGAAAACGCGAAACTATCCTTTCTTAATCAGGGCATCACCTACGCTCTTTACAACAAAGAGGAAAGTGTAGAGCAAATATTTCCTTTTGACCTCATCCCCCGGATCATCCACTCGGAAGAATGGGAAAAAATTGAAAGTGGTGTCATTCAACGTAATATTGCCCTCAATCAGTTTATTCATGATGTTTACAATGAAGGTAAGATCTTCAAAGACAAAGTGGTACCGGAACATCTGATCAAAAGCTCCGCCCATTATTGTGCGTTTATGGAAGGTTTTTCCCCCAGAAAAAACATCTACTGCCACATCAGCGGCACAGATATCATTCGTCATTCGGATGGGGAATACTACATTTTGGAAGATAACTTAAGAAGTCCTTCGGGAGTGAGTTATGTACTGACCAACCGCCTGGCCATGGTTCGGGTCCTGCCGGATGCCTTTAAAAATTTAATGGTCGAGCCCGTTTCTGACTATACGGATCATTTATTGAAAGCTTTGTGGAGCGTGTCGGGGCGGGAGCTAGGCGATATTTTCTGTGTGTTGCTGACGCCGGGAGTATATAACTCGGCCTATTTTGAACACACTTTTTTGGCCCATAAGATGGGGATAGAACTGGTAGAAGGCAGAGATTTATTCGTAGAGAATGATTTTGTTTATCTCAAAACGATCGGTGAGAAAATTAGAGTGGATGTTATTTACCGCCGGATCGATGATGCGTTTCTGGATCCGGATGTTTTTAATCCGGAATCCATGCTGGGGGTTAAAGGTCTTATGAAAGTATATACCAAGGGAAATGTGAGTATCGTCAATGCACCGGGTACCGGTATTTCAGATGATAAGGCAGTCTGTTCTTATGTTCCTGATATGATCAAATACTATCTGGGTGAAGAGCCTATTTTGAATAATGTGCCCACCTATATCTGCGAGCGGCCTAAGGAGTTACAGCATGTGCTGGAAAACATCCATTCTCTGGTTGTAAAACCGGTAGACATGTCAGGAGGCTACGGTGTTTGTATTTGCGATCAAATGAGCAAGGCCGAAATAGCCGATTTGAAGGAAAAAGTAAAACAAAATCCGAGAAATTTCATTGCACAACCTAAAATGGTTTTGAGCACGCATACCACCTATATTGAAGAGGAAGAGAACTTTGAACCCCGGCACATTGATCTGCGTACCTTTACTATTCTGGGCAGCCAAAATCCCTATGTACTCAAGGGAGGGCTCACCCGTACAGCCCTGGTAAAAGGAAGCCTGATCGTCAATTCTTCTCAGGGGGGAGGTGCAAAAGATACCTGGGTCATAAAAAACAGATCTTAATGCTAGCTAGAGTTGCCGAAAGTTTGTATTGGATGGGTAGGAACCTGGAAAGAGTGGAACATTGCTCCCGCTTTCTCAAAGTTCAGTATTATTCCACACTGGACGCCCCCATGTCGCAGAACAAGGATTTTACCTTGCGCTCCATCCTGTTTATGTCAGGCTCAGAGATGGATTTCCAGGCTCCGGTCCATGAAAACTATGTCTGGTTCAAGGTCATTCTCGACCCCAATAATTCCAACAGCCTTTTTTCATTGACAAAGAATGCACGGGAAAACGCCAGAAGTATTCGCAACAATATTTCCTCAGAACTTTGGGAATCGATCAATAAGCTCTATTTATACCTCAAAAGTTTGAACCAAAAGAACTTTACAGCCTCTCATATTTCCTCTTTTACGGAAAACATTACTATTTACATGGCGCTCATCAAATCCGCCATCGCCACTACCCTATTACACAATGACATTTGGGGCTTTATCAGCATCGGCATGTACCTCGAACGGTCGTTGCAGGTCCTTAGAATACTCAGAAGCAAAATATCCGACAGCATTATTCTCAGTAATAATGGCGTCAATAAGCCGCTTTTGCAGTATCAGTGGACCACTTTGCTAAAATCTGTAGAAGCATTTGATGTGTACCGGTACCAATACAGAGGAATATTATCAAAAGAAACTATATTTGAACTCATTTTGGAGAATGAGGCCTTTCCAAGATCTTTGAAGTATTCTGTCAAAAAGTTCAGGAATCATATTGCCAATATCTCGGTCAGGCCTACCGCATATGAAGTCGCAATGGGGAAAATTGAACAAACAATCCAAGATTGCATTCAATTTGAGGACTTCACAAAGGAGGACGATGTTTTACAAAAGATTACAGAGGCTAGTGAGTGTTTGTCTGATCTTCATTATGATGTTCAAAACCTTTATTTCAGTTAAAATTCAGTCTTTATGACCTTTTGTTTGGGTATTCGTGTGAAAGATGGCTTGATCGCTCTGGCTGATACCAGGATCACCTCCGGTAATGAAACAACGACTTCTAAAAAGATATCCCTGCATTCCAGTGAACATGGCTCGCTATTTTTAATGACTTCCGGCTTGCGTTCCATCCGGGATAAGGCTGTCACTTATTTCGAAGAAGTGCTGGAAGAAGAGGGCGACTCCTATAATAAAATGTACAAGGTGGTCAATGCTTTCGGCATTCAACTCCGGCGGGTAGCTGCGGAAGATAAGGCAGCTCTGTCCGCCTCGGGCCTGAGCTTTAACTTGTTCACCATTGTCGGAGGAAAACTCGATCACGATAAAGAGCATAAATTATATTTGCTTTATCCGGAAGGCAACTGGATTGAAATCGGCCGCACCACGCCTTTTACAATTATTGGTAATTCCGGCTACGGTCATCCGATCTTGAATAGAACCCTTACCTATGAATCAACCTTGCGTTTTGCACTAAAAACCGGCTTCCTGTCCTTTGATTCTACCCGGGTCAGTGCCAATGATGTCGGTTTTCCCATCGATATTGTCATTTATAAGAAGGAAACGGGAGAGATCATTGAAAGGCGATATGAGGAATCGGATATGAAGGATATTTCCGCCATCTGGGGGAATAAGTTAAGTGACATCATCAAGGAAATCCCCGAAGATTGGATCGACAATCTGAATAAGGTGACCAATAATGGAAAGAACCGGCCTTTTATTTCGTATGATCAGTGAGAAATCTTAGCCTTAACTGTAATTCGTTGTACGCACAAGCTGATGGGCGTTAAAAAAATAAGCGCCTAATCGGACAGCAAGCTTCAGCTTGCCAGGAAAGCGAGCTTTAGCTTGCTTAAATTCGGCGGTTAAAAAATGAACCCCATTAAGCTTGTACTACGGGATAATCCGGTGAATGATCGCATACTCCCCTACCCTGCTTTGCATGAGCTCATTATCGTCGCAAATATCCCAATTCCCTTTTCGGAACTCCACTTCAAGTTTGGCTACCTTTAAAGGGTTGCTCGGGTCAGAAAGGTATGTTTCCAATTCCTCGCGACTCACTTCACTTTCGCAGAATTTGACAAAGTAATCCTGAATTGAGCGTTGAATATACCATTCCTTCAAATCTGTCCGTTCTCCGTTTTTCTTTACAAAGGTTTTTAGCACCAGTGGAGCCGAAAAGATAACCTTATTGTCTCCGCTGGAGGTGTCTGCCGTTTTGTTTCTTTTCATAGGTTGTTTGGTTTGAGCAGTACACGCTATCGTGCACAGGCATAAGATTGAAAATAATAATGTTTTTTTCATAAGTAATAATTATTTAATACATCGGCTTCTTCCAGTTTTCATTCCTCCACCCGGGTCCGTAGTTCCTCAAATTTATTCAATATATAATCGTTTACTGCCGTAAGTTGTAAAATTTTCTGATTTTCCCGGATAAGTAGCTCGGCTTTCTCCTTTTTTCCCGATTGATAGTACAAATCGATTCCTATCAAATTATTGGCAAAAATCCGGCCTTTGTCATCCACTTTTTTCCAATACTGAATGGAATGGAGAAAAAACTTTTCGCTTTGCTCAAAATCACCTTTTTTTAAATAAACCTGTGCCATGTTAAAGTCACTTACAGCTATACCGGGCTCAAAGTTTTGGGATACATAAAAGGTTTTAGCCTTTTGTATCTGGGTTTTGGCCTGCTCAAAATCGCCTGTTTTGCCGTGTAAGAGCCCCAGATATTTAAGCAGATTGGCTTGTTGGAGCGTATCCTGCAAACTTTCCCAGATAGTAAGGGATTTGTTTGAGAAATGGATGGCGGAATCTAGCTCATTTAGGTACTCATCATAAATATTCGCGATATTCAAATAGGTAATACCCGCTTTAGGGAACCTGCCTTGCTGTTCGTAAGCTGGGCCTACTTTTTTAAAAACGACTATTGCTTCAGCAGGGGTTGTTTGGAATAATTCGAAGCCTTTTTTTTCTAACTCTTGGACATCTATTTCTTGGGCAGGCGCTGATTCGCTTGTTTGCTGAGCAAAGACCAGGGAATTAGAAAGAACGAAAAGCAAACAGGAAAGCGCCATTTTTTTCTTTAGCATAGACATTGGGTTTATTATTAAGAATGCTAAAAGGATGGAAAAGGAACAATCTACTCCCCTCTATAGTCCGCTTTTTTGACACAGCTGCCCGCCGAATCCACATTAAGCGGAGAAGGTGGAGACGGGAACTGTGGCCACCTGAGTTGCACTGCTTTTGTCTAAACTAAAGACTGGGCGATGGTATCCATTTGATCAATAATTATTTGTATTTCCTCCTTCGTGAGTCCTGGATGGATGGGGCACATTCGCAAGACAGTTCTTCCATTTAGTACGGTGGTAAGGATGAAGGCATATCCCTCTTCGGATATTTTCGTTGAGATGGTTTTAGCCAGGGCATCTGCTTTTTGATCGCCTACACCGGTCGGCTGATACACGACATTCAGGATGCCCAATTGAGCTGGAGTGACAATCTTCCATCCTTCTTTTTGCCGGAGTAATTGCTCGATGTATTCGGCCGCTTCTATGCCACGCTCTACCGCTTTTTTGAAATTATCCAGGCCAAAAACCTTAAGGGAGGTATAGAGTTTGAGTGCCCGGAAAGAGCGGGTCAGTTGGATGCCATAGTCGTAGTAGTTGATCTCTTTTTCTATGCGATCATCCGGATTGACAAGGTATTCGGCTGAGACGTGGAAGGTTTCTTTCAAATGGCTTTTTTCCCTGACCAACAGGCAGCCAATCTCATAGGGCTGGAACCACCACTTATGGGGGTCGAGGGTCAAAGAATCAGCCAGTTCCAGGCCTGTTAGCAACTTTTTGCCCTTTTCGGTTAAAACGGCTGCTGCTCCGTAAGCACCATCTATATGGAACCACATGTTGAAACGACGAGCGATTTCAGCAATTACAGGAAGTGGGTCGATGGCTCCTGTATTGGTAGTACCCGCATTGCCTATAATGCAGAAGGGCTCCCGTCCCTCTTTTTTATCCTTTTGTATATGAAAAACCAGATCATCGGTTTGCATTCTGAATTGGTCATCTACAGGAATTGCTCTCATTTGATGTGAGTGGAACCCCAGAATGCGCAAAGCCTTCGAGACAGAAGAGTGAGTTTGCTGAGAAAAATAAACGACTCCATTCTTGCGGTTATCGATCTTACTTTTTTTGGCTGTTGCCACCGCCATCAAATTAGCTGTGGAGCCTCCGCTGACGAAAATACCGCCTGCCCGTACGGGAAAACCGCAGCACTCCTTCAGCCAGTCGATTGTAACCGTTTCGACCTGGGCAGCACTGGCCGCCGACATCCAGTGGCCGGAAAAAACATTATGCCCCGCCGCCAATGCATCTGCCAGGACGCTGATATAGTTGCTCGCTGCGGGGATAAAAGCAAAGGTACGCGGGTGATCAGAGTGGAGGGTATGAGCAAAAATATCTGTTTTGAGATGCTGAAAAACCTTTTCAGGGCCCTGGCCTTCAATAGGGATATCAGGTTTTATGATTTGGCTCATTTCGGGATGAGGAAAGGTATTCAATACCTTTTTGTCTTTTAGATTGGTGAAATGATCTACGATCTGGTCGATGACCTGATAGCCGAGCCGGCGCATTTCATCAGGAGGGAGAGATAGGGGGTTCGTGTCATCATTCATTAATCAATTATTTGAAAGGTAGGAAAAATGATTGCAGCAGCTAAGGTGCCTAACCTTTGAGGTATTGTTTGATCTTTTCAAGCAATTCTATAATTCGCTTCCGGGAAGGTCGAAGCAAAGAATATTGTTCCAATTGTTTACTTGGTTCGCTATCAAAATACTCACCACTACCAGAAGGATCTCTCCCAGAGCGTCTAGCAAGTATTTTCTGACCTTCCCTTTCTCCAATAGGCCAAGTCTGATCCGGCGAAAAAATTTGAACATATGCTCCGTCTTTGATAAACGGTATTAAATATACTCAATTCTCGAATGGCCAGATCTAATTCTCAAAATCAGACTAGTTTTTCCATTCATTTATACGTATGATCTTTGTACAGTACATAAAATCAACTTACTTCAACTCATCCACTACCGATAAAGAGGCCATACCGTCACCCGCCATCATCACCACCATCAGATTATCCTTTTTAGCAGACATATTACCTTTCGTTCCCATTTTGACGGTGCTTTCGATCTTAAAGCCTTTGTCTTGCAATTCTTTTTTGAATTTTTCGAGCGCCTCATCGGGTACTTCCTCAAAGACCAAGGTCCAGGTATTCGCCTCCGGGGTGGTTTGGGTCATCGCATTGAGGATTTTCCCTAATTTGAATTCAGGCACACTGGAAGGAATGTCCTTGGGCCAGCTTTTGACCTCTTCTGAGGTGAATTTGCCCTCTTC
>JAUIKE010000058.1 GCA_030430845.1 Bacteroidia bacterium
GAAAACAATGGAAATTGGCTTTGATAGTCTGGTTCTCCTCTCAACTGATGCTAAAATAACAACGGCCTGACGAAATTTTATTCCGTCAGGCCGTTCATGCATCCCTTTTCAGGGATGCCCAATGCTAATCATTGTGCAAAATAAAACGTCAGAATCCCCACGCCAAAGGCGTGAAAAGCATCACAGCATCGGCCCGACGAAGGAGGGCCAAGCATCACATTTCGAGTCGTAAGTCTTATGACTTTATTTTCACAATATACTCGTAATCACCTCCATCACCCCCTCCGTCGCATTTCCAAGTTGTGAGCGCTCCATATTCCTAACATACGTTTCTTTTCTTTCAAAAACCTGTGTAATCTTCTGAAACAGACTATCCACCGTCATCTCTTCCTGAAACAACACCTCCGCATAGCCCGTCTTCCTGAAAATTTCCGCATTCAACAACTGGTCGCCCCGGCTGGCACTCTTAGGTAGCGGAATCAACACACTTGGCAATCGCAAACTCAGAAATTCGAAAATACTAGTGGCTCCCGCCCGCGAAATCACTAAGTCCGAAATGGCCAGCAAATCAGGTAACTCCTCTTTCGCATACTCCAGTTGGAAGTACCCACTTCTTTCAATAGCAGCCTTATTCCCGGCTCCGCAAAGATGACAGACCTGGAAAGTCTGTAGCAACCTATCTAGAGCGTCTCTGACTGTGTCGTTGATCGCTTTAGCCCCCTGGCTGCCCCCCATGATGAGTAGGACAGGCTTGTCAGATGAAAACCCAGTTAATCGATAGCCGGCTTCTTTTTTGCCCAAATGGATCACCCTTCGAACAGGCAGGCCTGTCAAAACAGTTTTTTTATTATTTACATAGGAATTGGACGCTTCAAATGTCAGACAGATTTTTCGCGCAAAAGGCAAGGACAAACGGTTGGCTAAGCCGGGGCTGATATCCGATTCGTGAATGACTACAGGGATGCGCAAAACCCAGGCCGCCCATACCACCGGGCAGGCTACAAAGCCGCCTTTACTAAAAACGGCTCCAGGTTTTATTTTTAACAGAATAAAGACAGATTGGAAAAAACCGGTGATGATGCGAAATACATCCGTGAAGTTCTTTAAATCGAAGTAGCGCCGCAATTTGCCGGCAAGAATGCCGTGATAGGGAATGCCCAAAGGCTCGATCAGACCTCGTTCAAGGCCGTTCTTTTGGCCAATATAATGTACCTCAAAGCCTTTTTCTTTGAGCGATTCGTAAATGGAAATATTAGGCGTAACATGACCGGCGCTGCCACCGCCCGTGAGGAGGATTGTTTTTTTCATAAATTAAAAAGAGACTGTCTCATCAGCCTGAGGTAGATTCGCCAGTCAAAATTATTTTTTAGGGAGGTGCCCGCATGGGCACCTCCCTAAAAGAAAAATATTTGGCGACTCATAACGACGAAGGAGTTATGAGTCGCCCCTTTTTTATTTATGCAATGCTTTCCGCATAGTTTCACCAATATGAGCCGGTGATTTCACCACGTGAATACCGCATTCTTCCATGATTTTCATCTTGGCTTCTGCAGTATCTTCTTTACCACCAATAATGGCACCCGCATGTCCCATTGTACGGCCTTTAGGTGCCGTCTGACCGGCGATAAAGCCTACAACAGGCTTGGTGCCATGTTCTTTGATATAGTACGCAGCATCGGCCTCCATGCTTCCTCCGATCTCACCGATCATGATGATACCTTCCGTTTCAGAATCGTTCATCAGCAACTCAACAGCTTCTTTAGTAGTGGTTCCCACGATCGGGTCACCTCCGATACCGATACAGGTAGATTGTCCCATACCAGCCTTCGTAACCTGATCTACTGCCTCGTAAGTCAGGGTGCCAGAGCGGGAAACAATCCCAATTTTTCCTTTCTTATGGATAAAACCTGGCATGATACCGCATTTAGCTTCATCAGGTGTGATAACACCCGGGCAGTTAGGACCCACCAGACGAACATCTCTTTTTTCCAGGTAAGCTTTTACTTTCACCATATCCTGAACCGGAATACCTTCCGTGATACAGATGATCACTTTAATACCGGCTTCTGCGGCTTCCATGATGGCATCACCCGCAAAGGCAGGCGGTACAAAAATAACGGAAGTATCGGCTCCTACTTCTCTTACAGCTTCATCAACCGTATTAAATACCGGACGGTCCAGATGAGTTGTCCCACCTTTTTTGGGCGTTACTCCTCCAACCACATTCGTACCATATTCGATCATCTGGCTGGCATGAAAAGTTCCTTCCTTTCCGGTGAACCCCTGTACAATTATTTTGGAATCTTTGTTTACAAGAACAGACATAAGGTATTAATTTATCTTATTTAAGTTGGTTTGTAGTTCTTCGAAAAGTCCTAATGCGCTTTACCCCACTAGTTCTTTTTTTCTATAATAAAAACGTCTTCATTATTCTTTTTCATAAAATATTTCTCCCTGGCTATTTTTTCAGGGTTCCGGTCAATTTCCAGACGCTGTTGTTCTGCCTCCTGTATTTTCTCCTTATAAAACTCGCGTTCATTTTCCAGCTTATTAACCGTAGACTGCAAACGCCACTGCGTAATGATATCATGACGATCAGGGAATATCATCCAGGCAAAAAACAGAAGTAAAGCGATAAAATACTTGTTCCGAAAAGGTGCCGGAATGATCTCTTTGATCGTTTTTGAGAAATTATTACGCATTGCCATACTGTCGAATGATTTTAATGCTAAAAAGAGGGCCCCCCTTCCCAGCTATGTTCGTTTTCCAAAAATCCAAACAATATAGCAGGAATCAAAATTTTATACTGAAAATATCTAAGCGCCATGGCGCTTAGATATTTAAACAGTTCTTTATTTTCTCAGCAAGGCCTTCCCTGGGAAAATCGCCGTTTCACCCAATTCCTCTTCAATGCGGAGTAATTGGTTGTATTTGGCAATCCGATCAGAACGAGAAGCGGAGCCTGTTTTGATCTGTCCCGTGTTCAAAGCTACAGCCAGGTCGGCAATAGTTGTGTCTTCCGTTTCGCCGGAACGGTGGCTCATCACGCTGGTATAAGAATGACGCGTTGCAAGGTTTACTGCATTGATGGTTTCAGTCAAACTTCCGATCTGGTTCACCTTAATCAGTATCGAGTTCGCTGCACCCAACTCAATCCCCTTCTGCAAGCGATCTACATTGGTTACAAACAAATCATCCCCTACCAACTGCACCTGGCTTCCTAATTCATTAGCCAATGCCTGCCAGCCGGCCCAGTCGTCCTCATCCAATCCGTCCTCTATAGACAGGATCGGGTATTTGTCGCACCATTCTTTCCAGTAAGCGACCATCTGCTCAGAAGTCAGTTTGTCACCAGTCGATTGGTGGAAATGATAAACTTTTTCATCTGCCAGATAAAATTCAGAGGCTGCTGCGTCCATTGCGATCATCATATCTTCGCCCGGGCGGTAGCCGGCAGCTTCAATAGCTGTCAGAACCGTTTCGATGGCCTCCTGATTCGATTTGATGTTTGGAGCAAATCCTCCTTCATCTCCTACATTGGTGGAATAGCCTTTTTTCTTGAGTACGGACTTGAGGTGGTGGAACACCTCTACCCCCATGCGCAAAGATTCGGAGAAAGTATCAGCACCAACAGGCATGATCATAAACTCCTGGAAATCGATGCTGTTATCGGCATGAGAACCACCATTCAGGATATTCATCATCGGAACTGGCATCACATGAGCATTAACACCTCCTACGTAACGATAAAGAGACTGTCCGCTAGCCTCAGCGGCTGCTTTAGCTACAGCCAGGGAAACGCCCAGGATAGCATTGGCTCCCAACTTAGATTTGTTAGGCGTATTGTCCAATTCATTCATGACGTTATCGATGTATACCTGTTCGAAAACGTCCATGCCCACCAACTCTTCACGAATCACCTCAATTACATTTGATACGGCTTTGGTAACCCCTTTACCCAGGAAGCGGGATTTGTCGCCATCGCGAAGTTCGACAGCTTCATGTTTACCTGTGGAGGCTCCGGATGGGACTGCAGCACGGCCGAAATAGCCACTTTCTGTGATCACTTCAACTTCAACCGTGGGATTTCCTCTTGAGTCTAATATCTGTCTTGCGTGCACATCAATAATTGTACTCATGTGGTCTAATATTTTTACGTTAGTTAAATGGCATTATAATGATAAGTAAAAGCGCGAGTTTAACTACAAAATATGAGGCTGTCTCATATTTTGTAATTAAACTTTATAACGGTTGATTTGGCGGACTAATTGGCTGCTAAATTACTCAAGCTCAACAGCAAGATGAGGTTTTGGAGATTAACTCTCCATTAATTTTACAAACTCATCAAACAGATATCTTGCATCGTGTGGTCCGGGGGAAGCTTCCGGGTGATATTGCACCGAAAAAGCCTTTTTCCCTTTTACACGAATACCCTCTATTGTTTCGTCATTTAGATTTACATGGGTGATTTCAACAGTATCGGCATTTTTACGGATCGCATCCGCATCTGCTCCGAAACCATGATTTTGGCTGGTAATCTCACAATGCCCGGTGATCACATTTTTCACCGGATGGTTAATACCTCTGTGGCCATGATGCATTTTATAAGTTGGTATATCTACGGCCAGTGCCAGTAACTGATGCCCCAAACATATCCCAAACAATGGTTTATCCTCCTTTAGAATCTCTTTGGCCGTTTTAACAGCATAATCCATAGCCGCTGGGTCACCGGGGCCATTAGAGAGAAAATAGCCATCCGGGTTCCAGGCCTTCAATTTTTCGATTGATGTTTTGGCAGGAAAAACCTTGAGGTAACATCCTCTTTCTGTCAGGCAGTTGAGAATATTCTTTTTAACTCCATAATCCATGACCGCCACTTTAAAACGCGCATTCTCATCCCCTATGAAGTAAGGCTCTTTGGTACTCACTTTGGAGGCCAACTCCAAGCCATCCATCGAGGGCACCTTTGCCAATTGGGCCTTTAATTCGTCCAGGTCAAGCGTTTCGGAAGAAATGATGGCATTCATCGCGCCTTTTGAGCGGATATGGCGAACGATCGCCCTGGTATCTACACTGCAAATTCCGACCATGTTTTCCTTTTCAAAATAATCCTGAATGGCATCATCGGCAAGTGGCCTGGAATATTCGTTGGTGAAGTTTTTACAGATCAGACCGGAGATCTTCATATCAGCGGACTCGGTATCGGCTTCCTTCGCACCATAATTACCGATATGTGCATTGGTGGTAACCAGGAGCTGTCCGTAATACGAAGGGTCAGTAAATATCTCCTGATAACCGGTCATACCGGTATTAAAGCAAATTTCTCCTACTGTAGTTCCTATTTTACCTGCTGGTTTGCCGTAATAGACGGATCCGTCTTCGAGCAGCAGAACGGCTTGTTGGTTATTTTCGTTCATCTTTTTCTAAAGCTCAAAATTTTTGCAAATATAGTAAGTGTAGCGCTCTTAGCCTAATAATTACCGAGGATAGCAGCTACTAGGGGTTCTGTGAAAAGGCCGAAGGACTTTTTACACAACCCCTAGCAGCTACTTTTATTTTATTAAAAAAAAAGCCAGAGTCCCTACCGGAACCCTGGCTTTTTTATATGTCACAAAAAACACTTGTTACTTCTCTTCTTTATCATCTTCCTCTTCATTTTCGGATGTTTCTTCTTCCTCAACTACTTCTTCTGTGGTTTCTTCTACCTCATCTACAATTTCTTCATCAACTTCTTCTGTTACGTCCTCCTCTTCTGTTGCAGTTTCAGTAGTTGTAGTGGTTGTAGTTGATTGACCTCCACCTCCACGGCGACGGCGACGGCGACGGCCTCCACCTCCTTGTCCAGTTTCTTCGTTAGGATTGTAAACCTCATTAAAGTCAACAAATTCGATCATGGCCATTTCGGCTCCATCGCTACGGCGAAATCCTAACTTGATGACTCTGACGTAACCGCCGGGGCGATCACCCACCTTTTCAGCGATTGGTCCAAACAATTCTTTGACAGCTTCTTTGTTTTGAAGGTAGCTGAATACAACACGTCTGGAATGAGTTGTATTACTTTTGGATTTAGTTATTAAAGGTTCGATGTGTTTACGCAAAGCTTTGGCTTTGGCTAAAGTAGTTGAAATACGTTTGTGCGTAATCAATGCAATGGAAAGGTTGCGCAGCAGGGCCTTTCTGTGAGCGGACTTACGCTTAAGATGGTTGAATTTCTTACCGTGTCTCATGATTTAATCTGTTTAACTTCGCATCACTGCCTGATTAGAATCGGCGGTTAATGCAATTGAGGATAAAAAAGAATGGCCGTGTCGGCCATTCTTTTTTGTGAATATTATTCTTCGTCTAATTTATATTTGGATAGGTCCATACCAAAGGTAAGGCCTTTATCCTGTAATAGTTCTTCGATCTCTACCAGAGACTTCTTACCGAAGTTTCTGAATTTCAGCAGCTCGTGGGTATCGTACTTCACCATTTCAGCCAAAGTATTAATTTTGGCTGCTTTCAGGCAGTTGTAAGCTCTTACGGATAGATCCAGATCTTCCAGAGAAGTCTTCAACAGCTTACGCATGTGCAAGATGTGCTCATCTACAATATTGTCTTCACGGCTGGAAGCATCATCAAAGGTGATGTTTTCATCCGTGATAAGCATCAGATGCTGGATCAGGATACGAGAAGCTTCTTTGATAGCTTCTTCAGGATGGATGGTACCATCTGTTTTCACTTCAATAGTAAGTTTTTCGTAATCCGTACGCTGTCCGACACGAGTATTTTCAACGTGGTAAGCTACGTTTTTGATTGGCGTGTAGATTGCATCCACCGGAATAACACCGATAGGTGCATCTTTAGGCAGGTTTTCATCTGCCGGCACGTAGCCACGTCCTTTGGTTACAGTAAGTTCCATTTCGAGGTTCACGAAAGGTTCCATTGTGCAGATCAGCAGGTCTGGATTCATGACTTTGAAAACATTGGTATGTTCCTCGATGTCACCGGCTCTAAACTCTTCTTTACCGTTGATGGTCAGGTAGACCTTTTCGCTGGTAATCTCTTCTTCGCTAAGTACTTGTTTGAGTCTGACCTGCTTGAGGTTCAGTATGATTTCGACGACGTCTTCAACAACGCCTCGAATGCTAGCGAATTCGTGATCTACCCCTGCAATACGAACTGCAGAAATAGCGAATCCTTCCAAGGAAGAAAGCAAAACACGACGCAGGGAGTTACCTACTGTTTGCCCAAATCCCGGTTCTAATGGTTTAAATTCAAAAAAACCTTCAAAATCATTAGCCTTCTGCATAACGATCTTGTCAGGTTTCTGGAAGTTGAGGATGCTCATAAGCTAATTTTCAACTTTATGGTTAAAGTGCAGTTTATGCCTGCACAGGAAGCATATTTAGGAAAAACGCTTTCCCAAGGCCTCATGAAGAAGCCCCGGGAAGGTATATATATCGTTACTTAGAGTAGAGTTCGACGATCAGCTGTTCGTTGATCTTCTCAGGAATTTGCTCTCTTTCCGGATAGCCGAGGAAAACGCCTTCCATTTTGTCCGGGTTGAACTCAAGCCAAGGAAACTTTCTGACTTCGGATTTACCACCTACACTATCAGAAATGGCATCCATTTTTCTGGATTTTCCTCTGACGGTAATGATATCGCCAGGACGAAGCTGACAAGAAGGAATATTTGTCACAACGCCATTCAATACGATGTGCTTGTGGGTTACCAGCTGGCGGGCAGCTCTTCTGGTAGGTGCTAAACCCAGACGGAAAACAGTGTTGTCCAATCTGGCTTCCAGGTATTGTAAAAGAATTTCACCGGTTACACCACTTTTAGAAGAAGCCTTCTCAAAGAGGTTGCGAAACTGACGTTCCAGCAGGCCGTAAGTGTACTTAGCCTTCTGTTTTTCCATCAACTGAAGGGCATAGTCAGACTTTTGTCTTCTTCTTCTGGTGTTACCATGTTGCCCGGGAGGAAATTTTCTACGATCGAAAGATTTATCAAAGCCGTATATACTTTCGCCGAACGATCTTGATTTCTTTGTTTTTGGACCTCTATATCTCGCCATTTTAAAAAAAATAATTTTCTTGTAAGATAAATGAAGCGCTCGTATTAGACCCTTCTGCGCTTGGGTGGACGACAGCCGTTGTGAGGAACGGGCGTAACATCCTTAATTTTGGAAACCTTGATTCCGGAAGAGTCGATGGCACGAATAGCGGCTTCACGACCGGAACCGGGACCTTTAACATACACTTCAGCTGTTCTCAAGCCAGCTTCGTAAGCTGTCTTAGCAGCTTCGGCAGCAGCAATCTGCGCGGCATAAGGAGTATTTTTCTTAGATCCGCGGAATCCTGCTTTCCCTGCAGAAGCCCAGGAAATTACCTGGCCTTGCTTATTGGTAATGGAAACAATGATGTTGTTGAAAGAAGCTTTGATGAAGGCCATTCCTTCCGGTTCCACTCTAACCTTACGCTTCTTAACTTTTTTAGACTTTGCCATGCTAAACCTATTAGATTTTTTGCCGAGTAACTATTATTTAGTAACCTTCTTCTTATTTGCAACGGTTTTTCTCTTCCCTTTCCGCGTACGGGCGTTGGTTTGAGTCCGTTGTCCGCGTAGAGGCAAACCTTTACGATGACGCAAACCTCTGTAACATCCGATATCCATCAGGCGCTTGATGTTCATCTGAACTTGTGAGCGCAATTCTCCCTCTACAGTATATTCGTTCGTAACGATCTGAGAGATCACGCGGATGTTTTCGTCCGTCCAGTCTGCTACCTTTACATCGTGACTGATACCGGCCTGATCGAGAATCTCACCAGCTCTGGATCTTCCAACTCCGTAGATGTAAGTAAGGCTAATTACGCCACGCTTGTTTCTGGGCAAATCATTACCTGCAATACGAGCCATCTTTATTCTGTTTATAGGAACCTAGGTCTCAGGATTACCCCTGACGTTGCTTGAACCTAGGATTCTTTTTATTAATAATATAGATTTTTCCTTTTCTTCTTACGATTTTGCAATCAGCTGAACGCTTCTTAACGGATGCTCTGACCTTCATGTTTATCGTTTTTTAATTTCACATTTATTTATATCGATAAATGATTCTACCTCTGGACAGGTCATAAGGAGACATCTCCACGGCAACCTTATCCCCAGGAAGAATACGAATATAATTCATTCGCATTTTACCCGAAATGGTGGCAGTGATGATGTGATCATTCTCTAATCTTACCCGAAACATCGCATTTGACAATGCCTCCTCAATAATTCCGTCCTGTTTAATCAAATTTTTCTTACCCATACCAAATTTTTCGGTGTGCAAAGATAATAAAAAATATTGCACTATCCCAATTTTTTACAGCGCAAACTTAACAATTTATATATCAGACAGTAGTCGAGCTTTTCAGGCCGACCAACTGCACGTTGTCGTTGTTTTTAATAGTTTCTTCAATCAGTTGGTGATCCGACAGGATATCTGCAGCTCCTTTTTTCACAGCTATCGTGTGCTCATAGTGAGCCGAAGGAAGTTTATCCTTGGCAAAAATCGTCCAGCCATCTTTAGCTGTGCGGACATGTTTTTTGCCCATATTCACCATTGGTTCAATTGCGATCACCAGGCCTTCTTTCAACTTAATCCCCTTGCCCTGACGGCCATAATTCGGTACATCGGGAGCCTCGTGTAATTCGCGGCCGATCCCGTGGCCTACAAGCTCTCTAATCACTCCGTAGCCGTGTTCTTTTTCAACATATTGCTGAACGGTGTATCCGATATCTCCCAGGCGGTTGCCCGCCACTGCTTTGTCTATAGCTTTATACAAGCTGGTATTGGTTACCTCACACAAGTCCATCACCTCCGGGCTAACCTCCCCCAGTGGGAAAGTATAGGCAGAGTCCCCAAAGAATTCGTTCATTAACACCCCACAATCGACCGAGACCACATCTCCATTCTGGAAGATCATCTCTTCATGTGGAATACCATGCACCACTTGTTCATTAACGGATACGCACAAAGTGGCAGGAAATCCTCTATATCCTTTGAAAGCAGGCTCGGCACCATGATCCCTGATAAAAGTTTCTGCAATTTTGTCAATCTCCACACTGCTTATACCCGGGCGAATTACACGCCCTACTTCAGCAAGAGTTTTGCAAACGAGCAGGCAACTTTCTCTGATCAATTCAATTTCCTCGTCTGTTTTGTAAAAAACCATTTTCATTCGCGCCTATTTAAAATATATTTTAACCAAACAAACGTCTTCCCTCTCCAGTGAAGAAGGAAGACGTTTATTTCAACAATATCAATTGAACGATAGTTTATTCACTACATTCCGGCTCCTATGCCCTGCATTCTACTGCTACTGCGTCCTTGGATACGTCCGGACTTAACAAGTCCGTCATATCTGCGCATGAGCAAGTGGCTCTCTATTTGCTGCAGAGTATCCAGAACAACAGCTACGAGGATCAGCAAGGAAGTACCTCCGAAAAAGATCGCAAAGCCGGTGTTAATCCCGAAAGCTACTGCGAATGCTGGGAGGATAGATATAATTCCCAGGAAAATAGACCCAGGCAAGGTAATTCTGGAAGTAATGGAATCGATGAAGTCAGCTGTTGGCTTACCGGGCTTGATACCGGGGATGAAGGCGTTTTGTCTCTTCAGGTATTCCGCATACTGTTTGGGGTTAACCAACAATGCGGTATAGATGTAAGTAAACAATACAACCAGCAAAAAGGTAATCAAACTAGACACAGCTGAGAATGGATTCGACAACATTTGCATCAAGGCACTTGGTGCAGCATTGGGATCTCCTCCTGCAGCGATCTGCATAACTGTTGCAGGTAAAAACATAAGGGCCTGAGCAAAGATAATCGGCATCACACCAGCCGCATTAACCTTCAGAGGAATGTAATCACGTCGACCTTGAGCAGGCATTGCATTAGCTCCACGCCCTACCATTCTTTTCGCAAACTGTACCGGGATCTTGCGCACTGCCTGTACGATCATAATGGTAGCCATAACGATCATAAAGAAGCCTGCAATTTCCAGTACCAGTACAAGCAATCCTCCACTGTTAAACTGAGAAGTGATTTCAAAGGCCAGGGCTCCTGGCAAAGAGGCAATAATACCAACAGTGATCAATAAGGAAACACCATTTCCGATCCCTTTGTCTGTAATTCTTTCGCCCAGCCACATAGCGAAAATGGTACCGGCTGACAGGATGATAATATTTGACAACCAGAAGATTCCCTGAGGGACTGCACTGGATACCGCTCCCTGGCTATTAATAAAAGCCAAATAACCACCTCCTTGTACTAAGGTAATGGCTACTGTTAGCAAACGAGTGATCTGGTTCAATTTACGGCGGCCGGATTCACCTTCTTTTTGCTGAAGCCTTTGAAAGTAAGGAACTGCAAAGCCTAACAACTGGATAATGATCGAAGCCGTGATATACGGCATAATCCCCAGAGCGAACACAGAAGCATTTTGGAATGCCCCTCCCGTAAAGATGTTAATCAAACCCACCAAGTCAGTAGGAGCCCCTTGAGAAGCTGCTTCTAATCGTTGTGGAATAACGCCCGGCAAAACGATAAACGAGCCGATGCGAAAGATCAGGAGCAATCCCAGGGTGAACAAAATGCGGTTTCTGAGTTCCTTGATCTTCCAAATATTCTTGAGAGTGGTTATTAATCTTTTCATCGCAATGTTTTAAACAAGGTTTACACTTCCTCCAGTCTTCTCAATAGCTTCTTTTGCGCTTGTGGAACAGGCATGGGCTGTAATATCCAATTTTTTTGCCAAATCACCAGAGCCCAAGATCTTAATTTTTGCATTTTTATGCACAATACCCTGTTCTGCCAACCACTGTGGATCGATCTTTTCTACCTGATACTTATCCGCAATTTCTTGCAGCCTTCCAAGATTCATTGGAATAAAAGCTACTCTGTTAGGGTTTTTGAACCCTCTTTTGGGTAAACGCATTTGCAAAGGCATTTGTCCACCTTCGAAGTTACGCTTTCTGCTATAACCGGAGCGAGACTTTTGCCCTTTATGACCACGAGTGGAGGTACCACCTTTTCCGGATCCTTGTCCTCTGGCTATTCGCTTCCCATTTTTAGTAGCCCCTTTTGCCGGCTTCAAATTATGCAGTTTCATTAGATTCTTATTTTAACAACACTGAAAAATAAAAAGTTGCGACACTGGCAACAGCCGCTACACTATCGTTATGCTTCTTCTACTCTGACCAGGTGGCTGATCTTAGACACCATACCCAGAATCTGTGGGTTCACCTCATGCACAACGGAGTGGTTGATTTTTCGCAACCCCAGCGCCTTGATCGTGTCCTTTTGTTTCTTAGGACGATCGATGATACTTTTAACTTGAGTAATCTTAATTTTCGCCATGATAATATCGTTTATTGGTCACAGGTATGTTTCGCAAGCTCACCTTTAGCCATTAAATAACTTCTCCATTGAGATATTGCGCTGTTTTGCGATATCCATAGGACTACGCAGTCTGGACAGTGCATCAATGGTTGCCTTTACTACATTGTGAGGGTTGGAAGACCCCTGAGATTTTGCCAATACGTTATGAACACCGGCAATTTCAAGTACTGCGCGCATCGCACCACCGGCGATTACCCCTGTACCATCTGCAGCAGGCTTGATCAATACCTTTCCTGCTCCGTATTTGCCTTTCACCTCGTGAGGAATAGTACCTTTATAAATAGGCACCTTAATCAGGTTTTTCTTCGCATCGTCAACAGCTTTGGCGATAGACTCGGATACATCCCGAGCTTTACCCAAGCCGTGACCGACAGTACCGTTACCGTCACCTACCACCACGATGGCAGCGAAGCTAAAGGTACGACCACCTTTAGTTACTTTGGCCACACGGTTCAGGTTAACCAACTTTTCCTTTAATTCAGTTTCGGCAGGTTTTACTCTGTCTTTATTAGAATTTCTCTTTGCCATGCTATACAGATAATTATTTTTATAAAACAAGTCCTCCTTCTCGGGCGCCTTCCGCCAATGACTTCACGCGGCCGTGATACAGGTACCCACCTCTGTCAAATACAGCAGTACTAATATTCTCGGCCTTAGCTTTTTCAGCCAGGATTTTTCCAACGGCTTTAGATTGCTCTGTCTTAGGCACATCCTTTGGAACGTTAGGGTCCTGAGAGCTGGCAGCAACCAAGGTGTTTCCAGAAATATCGTCGATGAGCTGAACATAAATTGCTTTATTGCTCCGGTATACGCTCAGACGAGGTCTTTCTGCCGTACCTTTTACTTTTTTACGAATCCTGTGATGGATTCTTCTTCTTCTTCCTTCTTTAGAAAATTTCATTGCTGAATATTTTCGGACTTAGTGAAAGCCTATATGGAACGATCCCAAGTCCCCTTTGATCAATGAATGAATATTTAAATAAAGTCCCTTATTATCCGGCAGCCTTACCAGCTTTACGACGGATCTGCTCACCAGCGAAACGAACACCTTTTCCTTTGTAAGGTTCGGGTTTTCTGAAGGAACGGATCTTAGCGGCAACCTGACCGATCAACTGCTTGTCGATGCTCGACAAGCGTACGGTAGGTGGTTTACCTTTTTCGTTAATGGTTTCTACATTTACTTCTGAAGGTACAACAAACATGATGGGGTGTGAATATCCAAGAGATAATTCAAGCAACTGGCCGGTATTGCTGGCTCTGTAACCAACCCCGATCAGTTCCAGATCTTTGGTGTATCCATTTGTTACTCCCTCTACCATATTATTAATCAAAGAGCGGTAAAGACCATGCATTGCTTTGTGCCTCTTCTGATCAGTAGGTCTTTTAACATTGACGACCCCTTCTTCAATGGCAATTTCCAAATCAGGGTCTATTTGTTGTACTAATTCTCCTTTGGGGCCCTTGACCTTCACCAGGTTTCCCTTGCTCACCTCCAACTGAACGTTGCCAGGCAGGTCAATAGGCATATTTCCAATTCGTGACATCTTATATGAATTTTACCCTTGATCAATAATATTAATAAACGTAGCAAAGTAATTCGCCACCGACATTTTCTTCTCTTGCTTGCTTTCCGGTCATCACACCATGAGAGGTGGATACGATGAGTGTACCCAGGCCATTGATGATACGAGGGAGGTCATCCACGCCGGAATATTTTCTCAGACCAGGTTTGCTGATTCTGGCCATTTTTCGAATGATCGGCTTTTTCGTTTGCGGATCGTACTTCAAAGCGATCATAATCAGGCCCTGATTTCCCTTCCCTACATTGTCTTCAAACTTATATTTCAGGATATAGCCTTGTTGATACAGAATTTCCGTTAATCTTTTCTTCGTTTTAGAAGAAGGAATTTCAACGATTCTGTGTCCCGCCTGCTGGGCATTGCGAATGCGGGTTAAAAAATCAGCAATAGGATCAATTACTGCCATTATAAGAGTATTGCGTCGAACGGTTTTTCGCTGAGCGAAACCTGGTCAACTGTTAAAAAATAATTACCAACTTGCTTTGGTCACTCCGGGGATTTTGCCTTCCAGTGCCATTTCACGAAACTTTACACGGCAAATTCCGAACTGACGCATATAGCCTTTAGGACGTCCGGTCAGCTTGCAGCGGTTGTGCAGTCTGATAGGATTAGAGTTGCGTGGCAATTTGTCCAATTCGTCCCAACGGCCTTCTTCTTTCAATTGCTTGCGCAGCTTTTCATACTTAGCTGCCATTTTTGCTCTTTTTGCCTCTCTGGCTATAACGGATTTACGCGCCATATCTATTAACTTTTTCGATTACTATCTTTGATTTTTAAATGGAAGCCCCAGCAATTTTAATAATGCTAATGCTTCGGCATCAGTGTTGGCACTGGTCACGAAAGTAACGTCCATTCCCTGAATGCTGCTGATTTTATCCAGGTCAATTTCGGGGAAAATGATCTGCTCGGTGATACCCATGGAATAGTTTCCACGGCCGTCGAAGCTTTTGTCATTGATCCCGCGAAAGTCCCTTACCCTTGGAAGGGCTACGGAAACCAGGCGATCCAGAAATTCGTACATTTTCACGTCCCTGAGGGTAACCCGGGCGCCGATCGTCATGCCTTCTCTAAGCTTAAAGTTCGAAACGGACTTTTTGGCTTTAGTAGGCACTGCCTTTTGACCTGCGATCATGGTCATTTCCTGCAATGCATTATCTACCAGCTTTTTGTCCTGAGTAGCTTTTCCGATACCCTGATTGATGCAAATCTTTTCCAGCTTAGGCACTTCCATAATGGATTTGTAACCGAACTGCTCCATCAAGGCAGGCACAACTTCTTCTTTATATTTATTCTTTAGTCTTGGTGTATAGCTCATCACTCAATGATTTCTCCAGATTTTTTGGAATATCTCACTATTTTGCCATCGTCCGTGCGCTTGCGTCCTACGCGAGTAGGTTCTCCTGATTTAGGATCTACCAACATCAGGTTAGAGATGTGGATAGGAGCCGGCACTTCATTAATGCCACCAGGGCTATCCTGGGTTGGCTTATTATGCTTTTTAACGATATTTGCATCCTCTACGATAGCTTTGTTTTTGTCAGGAAACACTTCCAGCACCTCACGTACTTTATCGCGATCCTTATAAGCCCCGGCGATAATAACCACCTTGTCGCCCTTTTTGATTTTGAGCTTCGGAGCAAAACGGTGCTTTTTAACTTTTTTTGACATTGCTTATCTTATTTTTCAGGATTTCCCTAAAGGGATTCAATACTGACTTTAAATTACCACACTACTGCAAAGAGGCTTATAATACCTCTGGGGCCAAAGAAACGATACGCATATAATCGCGTTCGCGAAGCTCTCTGGCAACCGGGCCGAAGATACGAGTTCCTCTAGGTTCGTCGGCATTATTCAATAACACAACCGCATTGTCATCAAAACGGATGTAAGACCCATCCTTGCGGCGAATTTCTTTCTTAGTTCTTACTACCACTGCCTTAGATACGGCTCCTTTTTTGATCGTTCCTCCTGGGGAGGAGTCCTTAACGGTGACGACGATGGTGTCTCCGATGGAGGCATATCTGCGTTTAGACCCTCCCAACACGCGAATACACAATACTTCTCTGGCACCGCTGTTATCTGCAACATTGAGTCTTGTTTCCTGCTGAATCATGGCTAAAAAATTGTAATAATTCCAAAAAACATTTACTATAAAAAAATATACGCACTTCTAATCGAGCGCGCTGCGGTGATTTATTTAGCTTTTTCCAGGATTTCCACCAAACGCCAACGCTTTCTTTTGCTCAAAGGGCGCGTTTCCATGATCCGTACCAAATCACCAATATTACATTCGTTCTTTTCGTCGTGCGCTATGAATTTTTTAGACTTCTGAACGTATTTTCCATAGATAGGGTGCCGCAATCTTCTTTGTACGGTAACCGAAATGGTCTTCTCCATTTTGTTGCTACTGACAACCCCCACACGAGTTTTTCTAAGATTTCTTTCTGACATTTTCTATTGATTTAAAACCAGATAGATTTTACCTAATCTGAAATTATTTACGACGGCGTCTTGCACGAATCTTTGTGCGGTTTGCCAGTTCTTCCTCAGATAAGGCAGCGATTTCTCTTCTTCTGATTTCCGTTTTCAGTCGAGCAATATTTCGACGTACTTGTCTGAGTACGAGAGGATTTTCCAAACCTCTGATGGCGTGATCGAACTTCAGTTTTTGGAACTGACTTTCTACCTCACGCAATTCAGCACGGATATCATCATCGCTTAGATCCTGAAGTTCTATAAATTGTTTTGAAGCCATTGTTCAATAATTTCAATATATTTTAATGTATATGTTTACTTGCCAGCGTAATCAGGACGTACAACGAACTTCGTCAATACAGGCAATTTCTGAGCGGCCAGACGCAAAGCTTCCTGCGCCACTTCCTGAGAAACCCCATCAATCTCGAACAAGATACGACCTGGTTTTACAACGGCCACATAATGATCCAAAGCACCTTTACCCTTACCCATCCGTACCTCTTGCGGCTTAGCAGTGATTGGCTTATCGGGGAAAATCCGTATCCAAACTTTTCCTTCCCTTCTCATGTATCTGTTCATCGCAACACGAGCCGATTCGATCTGCCTGTTGGTTAGACGACCAGGCTGAGTCGTTTTCAATCCGAAGGAACCAAAGGATATTGTGCTACCTCTGTGTGCCAGGCCTTTGATTTTGCCCTTCATCTGCTTTCTATACTTCGTTCTTTTTGGCTGTAGCATTGTTATATTTTTTTACTATACAGAATAATCGTTTGCTGTTTTTTGCCCTTTTTTAAAAAGCTTGGCAAAGGTAAGGCTATTTTTGGAAATATTCTAACGTTTGCGTTGATTTCTGCGACGTCCTCCGCCTCCTTTTCCTCTGTCTTTCTTACCTGTACCTACATTAGGCGACAAATCTCTCTTGCCGTACACTTCTCCTTTACAGATCCATACCTTGATACCGATCTTGCCGTAGATGGTCAGGGCTTCTTTCAAGGAGTAGTCAATATCGGCACGGAAGGTATGCAATGGAGTTCTTCCTTCTTTGTACTCTTCTGTACGCGCCATATCAGCTCCGTTCAAACGACCGGCGATTCTCACCTTAATACCTTCGGCACCTGCTCTCATAGTTGACTGAATAGCCATTTTGATAGCACGGCGATAGTTAATTCTCGCTTCGAGCTGTTTGGCAACTGACTCGGCTACGATGTTGGCATCGAGTTCAGGCTTTCTGATCTCGACGATATTGATCTGTACATCTTTACCGGTCAGCTTTTTGAGCTCCTCGCGGATATTATCTACTTCCGAACCTCCTTTACCGATGATGATACCCGGGCGGGAAGTATGTATGGTGACGGTGATGCGTTTGAGGGTACGCTCGATGATGATACGAGCGATACCGCCTTTCTGCACACGTGCGTGCAAATAGGTACGGATTTTTTCATCTTCCACTACTTTATCACCGAAGTTGTTTCCACCAAACCAGTTGGACTCCCAACCTCTAATGATACCTAAGCGATTACCTATTGGATTTGTCTTTTGACCCATATTAATTGATATTAAACTATTCTTCTACTGAGTTTTCGGTTTCCACCTCATCCACTTCAACGTAGTCTTCTGCGTCTCCCTGATCCTGATCCGGAAGAGGAATGCGATTTTCGACAACGAGGGTGACGTGGCAAGTATGCTTGCGAATACGATGTGCACGACCGTGGGGAGCCGGGCGAAAACGCTTCAGCATAGTTCCCTGGTCAGCAAAAATCGTTTCGATATAAAGCTCATAGTCATCTGCACTTTCAGCACCTCCAAGTTTGTATTCCCAGTTAGCGACAGCCGACAGTACCAGCTTTTCGAGCCATACGGCAGCCTCCTTTTTGGTATAGCGGAGGGTATCCAGCGCCTCATCTACCCGCTGACCTCTAATCAGGTCAACTACCAAGCGCATTTTCCGAGCAGACATTGGCACATTACGAAGTTTTGCTACAGCTTCCATTATTTTAACTTTATATTGCGTGCCCAGAAACTGAGCGCCCGCAAAAAATTCTCAAATTATCCTTTTCTATTTCCTGAGTGCCCCTTGAAGCTACGCGTCGGGGCAAATTCTCCCAATTTGTGGCCTACCATGTTCTCTGTAACATATACAGGGACAAAGGTTTTGCCATTGTGCACAGCGATGGTTTCACCCACCATGTCAGGAATAATCATAGATGCACGAGACCATGTCTTAATTACGGTCTTCTTTTTTGACTCCTTGGCCTTTTCTACTTTTTTCAAGAGTTTATGAAAAACGTAAGGGCCTTTCTTAAGTGATCTAGGCATATGTTATTTAGATTTTTTCTTACTCTTTCTTCTTGAAATAATTAACTTGCTAGAAGCCTTTTTCTTGTTCCGCGTTTTTTGCCCTTTAGCAAATACTCCGGTACGAGAACGTGGGTGACCTCCGGAAGATCTACCTTCACCACCACCCATTGGGTGATCGACAGGGTTCATGGCTACACCACGAACTCTTGGCCGTTTACCTCTCCAGCGCTTAGCACCGGCCTTACCCAGTACTTGCAAGCTGTTATCAGGATTGGATGTAGAACCGATGGTAGCTCTGCAAGTCAGCAGTACGCGTCTTACCTCACTAGAAGGTAATTTAATGATGGCATACTTTCCTTCCCGTCCCATCAGGATACCGTAAGTACCTGCACTTCTTGCCATTGCAGCGCCCTGGCCGGGATGCAATTCAATGGCGTGGATGGTTGCACCGAGTGGGATATGGCTCAGAAGCAGGGTATTCCCCAGGTTAGGGGCTGCGTCCGGGCCGGATTCCACTTCAGCTCCTACCTGCAATCCGTCAGGAGCAATGATATATGCCTTTTCGCCATCTGTATACTCCAGCAACGCAATGAAGGCTGTACGGTTCGGATCATATTCAATGGACTTTACAGTTGCCTTCACACCATCTTTATTTCTTTTGAAATCGATGATACGATAGCGACGTTTGTGCCCCCCACCTCTTTGGCGGACAGTCATTCTACCATCATTATTACGACCACCGCTCTTCTTCAGAGGAGCCAGGAGGCTTTTCTCAGGTTTGCTGGTCGTTACTTCCGAAAAAGTATTACCAACTCTGAATCTCGTTCCGGGTGATACCGGATTATACTTCTTAACTGACATTTCTTACTAATTTCTAGCACTTTACGCAGCCTGCAAAAACAGGACTGCAAAAATAGAACTCAGTTCCTAACTATCAAAATTAAATATCGCCGAAGAAATCAATTTCTTCTCCTTCTGTAAGCGTGATAACCGCCTTTTTCACAGAAGGCATGCGACCTTTTAAAATACCGGACTTGGTGGATCTAGACTTCACCTTACCAGGCATAATTATAGTATTCACAGACTCTACAGCCACGTTGTACATTTCTTCCACTGCCTTTTTAATTTGCACTTTATTGGCTTTCTTATCCACCACAAAAGTGTATTGATTAAGGCTGTCAGATAACATTTCTGTTTTTTCTGTGATCAGAGGCTTTATAAGTATTGTATTTGCCATGACTGAATATTTCTACTGATCTTTGCTTTAGTTTAAACTCTTTACAATCGTCTCTACAGATCCTTCTGACAGAATAACAGAGTTTGCCAACAAGATCTGGTAAGTATTAAGCTCATCCGCTTTCACTACTGCTGATTTTTTCAGGTTTCTGGAAGACAGAAAAACTTCTTTTTCGTAGTCTGAAGTTACCAGGATCGAGCGCTCAGTCGCTGCGTTCAGGTTTTTCAGGATGTTGATATACTCCTTGGTTTTTGGAGAATCAAAAGAAAAATCTTCTATTACGAATAATTTGCCTTCTGCTAATTTTCCGGACAGCGCAGATTTCTTAGCCAGCCTTTTTACTTTCTTGTTAAGCTTTTGGCTGTAATTCCGGGGGCGTGGGCCAAAAACACGGCCACCACCTCTGAACAAAGGGTTCTTGATATCCCCAAAACGAGCGGTACCCGTTCCCTTCTGGCGCTTGATCTTACGTGTAGATCCGGCTACTTCACCACGTTCTTTGGCTTTGTGAGTACCCTGGCGCTGATTAGCCAAATACTGCTTGACCGAAAGGTAAACCGAGTGCTCATTAGGCTCAATCCCGAATACATCATCCGGCAACTCAATGGATCTGCCGGTTTTTTCGCCTTGAATATTTAGTACTTCGACTTTCATCGTCCATTCATTTAAATAGCAAAGGATGCAAAGTGGCCCATATAAGGTGCCGTCATCCTATAAAATTTATTTCTCAAGAATAACGAAGGCGCCTTTGTGTCCAGGTACAGCACCTTTTACCAAAATCAGATTCTTTTCCGGAAAAATCTTAACCACTTCAAGGTTGTTGATTTTCACCCGTTTTCCTCCGGTACGACCTGCCATACGCATACCTTTGAATACACGTGCAGGGTAAGAAGCCGCACCGATAGATCCCGGTGCACGCTGGCGGTTGTGCTGACCGTGTGTAGCATCATTCACACCGGCAAAACCGTGTCTTTTTACAACCCCCTGGAAACCTTTACCTTTAGAGGTACCAACAGCGTTGACGTAATCTCCTTCTTCAAATACTTCTTCAACTTTGATCACGTCACCGATGGACTTCTCTATATCAAAGTCGCGGAATTCGACAACTTTTCTTTTCGGTCCTGTTTTAGCCTTTTGAAAATGCCCTTGGAGAGCTTGCGATGTGTTCTTTGTTTTTGCCTCACCGTATCCTAATTGCAATGCAGTATAACCATCTGCTTCCTCAGTACGAACCTGAGTAACAACACATGGTCCTGCCTCAATTACAGTACAGGCAACATATTTTCCAGCGTCATCGAAAACACTGGTCATTCCAATTTTTTTACCTATTAATCCGTTCATCCGACCATAAGTTTTTAGAAGAACAAATATGGTTTCGACCTTTCACATACCTGAGCGATGTAAATCGTTCGGGAAATTCTAAATTCCCGACACCAGGTAGCAAAGCTTACCACTTCTTGTTATCTCCTGATAAAAGACGTTTTAACTACGTCAGTTTTACTTGAATATCAACCCCACTTGGCAATTCCAGTTTGGACAGGGCATCTACTGTCTTCTGGGTGGGCGTGTAAATTTCTATGAGGCGTTTGTGGGTACGCAACTGGAACTGCTCACGAGATTTTTTATTCACGTGCGGAGAACGCAACACGGTAAAAATCTTTTTCTCGGTGGGCAGCGGAATCGGACCAGTTACAACAGCTCCACTGTTTCTCACGGTTTTCACGATTTTCTCCGTTGACTTGTCCACTAAATTGTGGTCGTAAGAACGGAGCTTAATCCTAATCTTTTGATTCATGCGCCAATTGTTATTAATGTCAATCTTTTCGTTAAAATCACCAGCCCAAGGCTAACTTTTCAGCTACGGGCTGGTGACCCGATAATACATTGTATGATTAAATTAAACGTTTACTTCACCTTTCGCTTTCTCAATGATCTCTTTTGAGATGTTCGCAGGAGCTTCCGCGTAGTGTGAGAACTCCATAGTAGAAGACGCTCTACCGGAAGTGATCGTACGCAAAGAAGTTACATAACCAAACATTTCAGATAAAGGCACTTTAGCTTTGATAGCTATGGCACCTCCGGAGCGACCTTCCTGACCTTCCGGCAAGCCACGACGACGGTTAAGGTCGCCAATCACGTTACCTACGAATTCTTCAGGAGTAACAACTTCCAACTTCATGATAGGCTCCATGATCACAGCGCCTGCTTTTGGAGCTGCAGCTTTGAAACCTTCTTTTGCACACAATTCAAAGGCAATAGGCTTAGAATCCACTGCGTGCATCGATCCGTCGAATACTCTTACACGCATGCTATCGATGCTGTATCCGGCCAGAACTCCATTTTCCATCATAGCTTTGAAACCATCCTGAATAGGTTTCTGGTAGTTTTTATCGATTGATCCCCCGACGATACCCCAATCAAACTCAAGTTTGGTTTTGCCGGAAGCGAAATCTTCGCTTTTCAAAAATTCTTCAGTGGCAGGGCCTACTTCGAATTCCATATCGGCGAACAAACCGGAACCACCTGATTGCTTCTTCAGTCTTTCACGGTGAGTGACAGTCCTGGTCAAGGCTTCTTTGTAGTTCACCTGAGGCTGCCCCTGGTTAACTTCTACCTTGAACTCACGTCTCAGACGATCTACGATAATCTCCAGGTGAAGCTCACCCATACCGCTGATCACTGTCTGATTAGTGTCTTCGTCATATCTTACACGGAAAGTAGGATCTTCCTCGGCTAATTTAGACAGGGCCATACCCAACTTATCCAGGTCTTTCTGAGACTTCGGCTCTACGGCCAAACCGATAACCGGATCGGGGAAAGTCATACTTTCCAGTACGATCGGATGGTCAAGATCACAGATCGTATCACCTGTTTTCAGGTCTTTAAATCCGACTGCTGCTGCAATATCTCCAGCCTCTACCCTATCGATCGGATTTTGTTTATTGGAGTGCATCTGGTACAAGCGAGAGATTCTCTCTTTTTTACCAGAGCGGGTATTCAGTACATAAGATCCGGCATCTAAGGTTCCGGAATAGGAACGGAAGAACGCCAGGCGGCCTACATAAGGATCGGTTGCGATCTTGAATGCTAAGGCAGCAAAAGGATCTTCAACGGTTGGGCGACGTTTCTCGGGCTCCTCCGTGTCAGGGTTGATACCTTCGATGGCATCTACATCTACAGGAGAAGGCAAGAAAGCACAAACGGCATCTAAAACGGCCTGAACACCTTTATTTTTGAAAGCAGAACCACAGAAGATCGGCATAATACTGATGTCGCGAACAGCCATTTTAATGGCATTGCGAATCTCTTCAGCAGAGATAGAATCAGGATCTTCAAAGAATTTTTCCAGCAGTGTATCATCATAGTCCGCCACCGCTTCTAATAACATCTCACGACGCTCGGCAACTACATCTTCAAGATCCGCCGGCATCGGGATCACCTCGAAAGTCATTCCCATATCGTCCTCATTCCAGATAATGGCCTGATTAGTGATCAGGTCAACTACTCCGCGGAAAGTTTCTTCTGCTCCGATCGGCACCTGAAGAGCGATAGGGTTAGCACCTAGCTTCTCTTTGATATCATCCACTACTGAGAAGAAATCAGCGCCGGAACGGTCCATTTTATTGACAAATCCAATGCGGGGTACGCGGTAGCGATCCATCTGACGAAAAACCGTTTCAGACTGAGGCTCCACACCACTTACTGCACAGTAGAGGGCAACTACACCATCCAATACACGCAGAGAACGTTCTACCTCAACGGTGAAGTCAACGTGTCCCGGAGTATCAATGATGTTGATAGCATATTCCTGGTCTTTCCACTGCCAACTGGTTTTGGTGGCCGCAGAGGTAATAGTAATACCTCTTTCCTGCTCCTGCTCCATCCAGTCCATGGTGGCTGCACCATCATGCACCTCGCCAATTTTGTGGCTTATCCCAGTATAGAAAAGGATACGCTCGGTAGTGGTGGTTTTCCCAGCATCAATGTGGGCAGCAATACCAATATTTCGCGTAAATTTTAAATCTTTTGCCATGACTGTTCCTCGAAAAGGATTTTTAATTTATTATGATATTTGTTCGATACAGATGTTTATTAAACTCTAAAGTGTGCGAAGGCACGGTTGGACTCGGCCATTCTGTGCGTATCTTCTTTACGCTTTACGGCTCCTCCTTCTCCCTTACTAGCTGCGATCAGCTCTGCGGCCAATTTTTCGGCCATCCCTTTACCACTGCGCTGACGGGCGAACTTAATCAACCACTTCATACCGATGGACACTTTACGCTTTGCCCGAATCTCTGTAGGGATCTGGAAAGTAGCACCACCAATACGACGGCTGCGCACTTCCACCTGAGGCATTGCATTGTTCAAAGCTTTTTTAAATATACCGTGCTCGTCCTGCTTCGTTCTTTCCTTGATCAGATCCATAGCATCGTAAAAGATGGTGAACGATACGGTTTTCTTTCCCTGCAACATCAGATTATTGACAAACTGCGTTACTACAGGATCGTTGTAACGAGGGTCAGGATTGATGATTCGGAGCTTTGGTTTTCTTTTTCTCATTCTTTATAATAATTAAACCGTTTGCGAATTACTTCTTAGGACGCTTTGTTCCATACTTGGATCTACTCTGAAGCCTGTCGGTCACACCGGCAGTATCCAATGCACCACGAACGATGGTATATCTCACCCCAGGTAAATCCTTCACACGACCTCCGCGGATCAATACAATAGAGTGCTCCTGTAGATTGTGACCTTCTCCCGGGATATATGCGATTACCTCGATACCGTTGGTCAAACGAACCTTAGCTACTTTACGCAAAGCAGAGTTAGGTTTCTTTGGTGTAGTGGTATACACCCTTGTACACACTCCACGCTTCTGCGGACAAGCATCTAACGCACGAGATTTACTCTTGGTAATAACCTTTTTTCTTCCCTTGCGTACAAGTTGATTAATAGTTGGCATATATTGTTTTTTTCAACTAAATACTATAATTGTCAATAGATTTAAAGACGATGATTTACTATCGCCCTCAAAAAGCGATTGCAAAGGTAGAAGTTTTAAACTTTTTTTCCAAGAAAACATGAAATATTTTCCCAGCTATCTGGGTGAGAGAACAAGTAAAGGCTTCTGGGGTTTAAAAAGAAGTAGGGATTTTCAAAAAAAGTAGTACTTTTCTCATTGTTTTGGGAGGGCTGTAACAATAACAGTGAAAATGATTTTCCCCTCCACATCAAACCACCAATAAGTCCATAGAATTCATGAAAATGCAAGAGGACAAACAAAAAACAAAAATTCTTCTCCTGGAAGATGATCCTTCTCTGCGACAAATTTTAGTAAAAGTCTTTGAGGAATCGGATTATGAAGTCATAGCTGTTAAGGATGGCGAAACCGCTATTAGGGAGCTCAAACGCTTCTTCCCCGACCTCATTGTATCTGATGTGCTAATGCCAAAAATGAACGGTATCGAATTTTTGAAGTTCACCCGAACTAATTATGACTACAAAGATATCCCCTTCATTATCCTTTCTGCCAAAGCAACCGTACAAGACCGCATCGAAGGATTGGAACACGGGGCTGACGACTACATTACCAAACCTTTCGATATTCAGGAATTGTTGCTCAGAATCAGAAACACCCTCCAACTAAGGCAAAGAAGCATCCAATACCCTCCTTCTGCATCGGATAAAAACCTGGGCCAACGTTCCATTGTTTTCCTGAGGCGCTTACAGGAATATCTACTTTCTAACATTACAGATACTGATCTCAATCTGACAAAAGTGTCTGATGCCCTGAATATGAGCCCTTCAGGTCTTCAAAAAAAGATAAAACGCCTGACGGATAAATCATTTACCCAGTACGTACGAGAGATCAGGCTCGACTTAGCCAAAGAACTCCTGGATTCAGGTGCACTCAATGTAAATGAAGTAGCCGAAAAAAGTGGATTCAGGAATGTTTCCTACTTTTCCGATGCTTTCAGAAAGTATTTTACTTTTCCACCTTCACACCTTATTAAATAGGACGAAGGGCGAAGGACGAAGGATGAAGGACGAAGGGCGAAGGGAATTATTAATTGTTCCAAGTTGCGAAGTGTACAAGAAAAATTTATTCCATTGTGAGCTAAATCGCAACTCGAATTAATTAGTTGTCATTCTACTTTTCCGTTAAATAAGTTACTCCCCTATCAAGCACCGCAAATTTATATTAAATTGAATATTCATATTCTTTACCTTAATTCATAACAGAAATGAAAATACTGGCCTTATACGATAATCAACGAGCCACCGCCAGTAAACAATTGAAGGAGTTGACTAGATACTGCCCACCAGGCTTCCAGTTGATCAGCCGCCCTCTGACCCGAGGTAGTTCTCTCAAAGAACCGAACGAACAGTTTGATTTTATTTTTTTCATCGCAGATCAGCAGGTTGAAGATCTCATTGATGTTGAATTGGCTTCCATCAAAGAAGGTATCACCTCTTACAGCCCATTTATCCGAATAGGTCCTCATGAGCAGGAGATCATGCAACTTTCTCTGGAAAAAGGCTTTGATGACTATCTGCCATCTGACATGCTTTTCAGACTTCCTTTCATACTCCACAGATGGCACGGCTATGGTAAAGCCCTGCCTCTGGCATTGTATAAATTAATTTATGAAGATGCATCTGAGGCTATTGCCATTTATGATTTGGACTCCCTTCAAATGACAGCCTTAAATGCCAAAGCCTTTGAAGTTTTAGAAGAAAATGGTGACCCCGTAAAAAGAGGCGTGAAAATTACGGAATACTTAAACCCAAAGGAATTGGCAGAAAGGCCTCTCAGAATCCAAAAATTAATTGAAGGAGCTACTATCACGGACCAAAGAAGCTTAATCACGGCAAAGGGCAATGAAAAAAAGATCTATTTCACAGTTAGGCTTATCCCCGGAAGGCGGATCATTATCATATTAAGGGACATAAGCGACCATGTCGAAACACAAGAAAATATAAAGCAACAGGAAAAAATTACTCGGCTGAGTGAAAAAATGGTCGGCCTGGGCAGTACTATGTTTAATTTGTCAAGTGGTAAAACCGTGTGGTCCGACAACATGTTTGAACTTCTTGGTTTATCAGAGGCTGAAATACAGCCTTCTCCTCAGGCGTACATGGAGCGTTTACATCCCGATGATGTCCCTTTGGCCTTAAATCTGTTCGATATGATCAAGAGCGGCAACGGGCCTGACCGAATTAATGGTAAACACCGTATCATCACGCCCGACGGTAAGCAAAAAGTTATCGCTATTAGCTTGCTGGTAGAATATAAGGATGATCAGCCCTACATTATATATACAGCTAACCAGGATATCACCCGCAGGGAAAAAGAATTCCAGCAGCTTCAGGAATCCAGAATGGTGCTGGAGGAAGCAAGTAACATTTCCGGTATTGGAGTGGCTCGCTGGAATTCATATTCAAATGAAGTACACTGGTCAAAGGGCATCTATGATATTCTTGGACTGGAACCTGGCAGCCTCCAGCCAGATCTGAAATACGCCAATGCCTTTCTTTCGGGGAAAGGCCAAGAACTTTTCTGGCAGGAAGTGGAACGATTTAAAAATAATCCCGGCTTGGAAGGAGAATATATTGCCCCTGCATACTTTCCCGGTATCAACAAAACGCTAAAGGTCTGGGCTAAGTCTATGATAGAAGAAGGTCAGGTAATCGTATATAATGTAGTTCAGGATATCACCGAAAATTACGACAATCAGAAGCGTATAAAAGAGCTCAACAAACAACTCGAAAAAGCTTTGGTCAAAGAAAGGAAAAAAGCTATTATACAGCTCCGGGAAAGTGAGGAAAAATACCGAATCTTATCCGAAACCAGCCTCGATCTTATCAGTACTCATTCTCCTGATGGGATTTATACTTTCGTATCCGAGGCCTGTAAATCAATACTGGGATATGAAAAAGAAGAACTGCTTGGAAAAAACCCATATACCTTCTTTCATCCTGAAGATATTCCGAAAGTCCAACAAGAAGCACATACTCCCTTGCTTGAAAAGAGCATTCAGCAGACCAGCATCACCTATCGGTTTCGCAAAAAAAATAAAGAGTATACCTGGCTCCAAAGCAGATCGAAGGCCATCCTCGATGAGGAACAGCAAATAAAAGCCATCCATACCTACACCAGGGATATTTCAAAATGGGTGGAAGCAGACTTACAACTAAAAGAAGCACTCAAAAAAGAAAGAGAAATGAGTGAATTGCGATCCCAGTTTGTCACCACTGCTTCTCATCAATTCCGTACTCCTCTAGCCAGTATCAAAGCTAGTGCACAATTTTTGAGGATGACTACCAAACAACCTGATCATAAAGAGGTTTTTGATACCGTAGATTATGAGGTCAATCGCCTGACCAGCCTAATGAATGACGTATTGACCCTGGGGAAAATAGATGCCCAGCGACTTTTGCCCAGAAAAGAATACGTTGAACTTCCGATTATCCTTCAAAAGGCCATCGATCAAAACCTCCGGTCCGAACAGGATGATCGGATCATCGAGTTTTCTGTAAAAGGACGACCTCGCGTCTTATTGCTCGATGCCAGTCTTACCGAACATGCCCTGGGTAATTTGATCTCCAATGCACTGAAATATTCAAAAGACCAAAAAGCTCCCCAAATTTCCATTCATTACCTGGATAAAGAAGTACAGATCAAAATCAGGGATTTTGGAAGAGGCATACCCCAAGAAGACGAGGCCAACCTCTTTACTTCTTTTTTCAGGGCCCGGAATGTCCAGGATATCGAAGGCACCGGCCTTGGCTTGGTCATCGCTCAGCAGTTCATCGAATCTAATGGAGGAACACTACACTATGAGACTAAAGTCAACAAGGGAACTACTTTTTGGGTCTCCTTTGTGGATCGCTAATCCCTGTTCCCGTCCACCCCAGGCGGATGGAACCTTGGAACCTTGGAACCTTGGAACCTTGGAACCTTGGAACCTTGGAACCTAACATAACCTATTCCCTAAAAGAAAAAGGTACAACCGTCCCCTTACCATACCTCTTTCCAAATTGGTTGATCACCTCATTACCAATGAATTCGAATTCAAGTGCCTGGTCCTGAGCACCTTCTAGTCGTTTGGCTGTTATGGTAGCCGGAAAAGTCCCTGTTTTGGGGTTGATGTCTTCGAAGCCCTGTCCACCTACTACTCTCCAATTGCCAACAGGCCCCAGTAATAAAAAGGTATATCGATCTTCGTCCACTCCACGGAGCCGGCAGCTAGGATAACGGAAGTCATATGGGCCCCATTCATTGATAAGGATATAAGCTCTGCCTTTTAATTGAGAATCCGGCAAACTTACATCCATTCCGTCCGGAAGGGGCTCAGTGGGGTTTGGGAATTCCATAAGTTTAAAAGGAATAGACTGCTCTGGGTCAGAAATAAGAGAGTTTAATTCCAGGAAGCCCGCCAGTCCGGATAATCCGATGGTTTGATAAACAGTGTTATTAATCAACTGTCCGTCGTCGAAATCAGTATCTTCGGATGCGAGTAAATTCCGAAAAGAAGAGAAATGATTGTTTTCGATGCGAAGGTTTTCGGATCGATTAATCTGCAAGGGTACCTCGTTCCGTTCAAAAGTATTGCCCTCAATCTGGTAGGTTCGGCTGCTGACATCTTTATTTTGGGCGAATACAAAATCGGCGGGTTGCTCTAGGCGCTCCCAGAGACGGATACCCACTTCATTATCGACAAAATGGTTGTTAAATATATCATTTTCATGCCCCTGCTCAATAGCTATACCATAGGTGTTGTTCTGAATTTCGTTGTTAGCAAAAGTTGAACCGTAGCTATACCCTGCCCAAATACCGTAGGTGCTTCCATTTAGCTGGTTGGCAATCACCTGGTTTTTACTAAAAGTTGCTTCTACAGCATTGGCTACTGCATAGGAAAAGTCATTTTTATAGACAATATTATTATTACAGCCACCCTCACCTGTTTGAATATATGTTTGTCCTCCCCAAAGGAAGAAGCCATCGCCGGAATGCGTTGCTGAATTATAGGCAAAAATATTGTCATCGCTTTGTTCATAACAAAGTATGCCGGCTGAATCCTGACCTCGACTGTAAATTCCATGACTGTACCCTCGTACATTCCAATCAAGCCGATTGTGCATAAGGCGATTGCGGCTGGAATGATACAGGCCTATACCAATGCCGGAATTGAAGTGGATGGTATTATTGTAGAACAGTCCCTCATTACAGTGAGTCATCATGATACCGTTTTGTCCACCTGTTACCCTTAGGTTATTCAGCACAGCATGATCACAATACTTCATATAAATAGCTGCTCCATAGCGCAGCCATTCATCCTGTTCATTGTTATGATAACTCATCCAATCGGCAAGGTCTTCTTTTTCGCGAGTGCTTTGGAGTTGTTGCCGGTAATTATAACTCAGATCCGCATCGATTAACTTAAAGCTGTCTATATTTTCGGCCATAATAGCGACCTTATATCCATGAACCGACAGGTTTTTTATCGTAATATTAGAGCCGTCTGCCACCCGTATAGCCAATCCATAGAATTCATCGGGCCACTGCCGGTCGTTAGAGCCTTTAAGAATAGCTCCCTGGAAGTCAACTGTAATGTCATTACCCCGAATAGTTAATACCGGCTCGTCCAAGCTTTCGGAAGCATTAAAAGCATATTCCATCGGTTCGATCAAGACCGACTCGGTTATGAGCATGCCGGGTTTTAGTTCTAAAGACCTGGAAGCAGGAGAACAGGAGTGTAGTAAAAACAGTAGGCCCGGAAAAAAGAAATAAATAAACTGTTTCATGAGAATCTCGGTTATATGGTAGAAGATATATGGTAACCACCTGAGACAGTCAGGTAATGTAGAAAGATGAAAATAAGTAAAAACTTCAATCTATGAGTTCTTTTCTTAATCCCACTATTGCCATTGACTGGGAGGATGTGGTGTTGATTGTAGGGAAGAGAAATTTAAAACAATTAAAAAAAAAGTTGGAGACAGTTAGCTGTCCTGCCTGTAAGCAATTGGGTACCGCTACTCTAGCGATCAGTAAGATCTGGCTGAATAATATCGGCGATATAATTTTTGAAGGCTTTTGCAAAGACTGCGGCGGCAAACTGAGCCTTTACTTTGAAGCGACCCAGTTTCCAGGTAGTTTTGATCAGGCGATGGCCATCCGGGAATTGAAGATCGAGGTGTTGAAGGATTTTGAGGTAAAAAAGTAAGTTGTATGAGTAAGAAGGCGTTCGGCCTTCTTACTCATATATTGAACTGATTTAAAGGTAATGCACCGAACTCTGCAAAGCACAATCCTCCCATCTGATCTCCCTAAATCCGATCCGGTAATGATCTACCTTGAAATTTTCTTCGTGTTGATCGATCTGAAAAAAGCAGGCGGGAGTAATAAAAACCGTCATATTTTTTTTCTGGATGATCTTATCCACATGATAATGGCCGCTGAAAACATAGATCTCTCCTTCAAAAGCATGGATCAGTTCCTGCACTTCCTTACGGTTGATCAGAGCATGGTTTTTATCCATGTATGGAACGCCTGCCAAAACAGGCGGATGATGCATAAATAAAAAGACTTTTTCGGAAGCATTTTCCAGTTCATCTTCCAGCCAATCCAGTTGCTGTCGGGAAACTTTACGGTGGGTAGTATCCAAAAACAGGCAGGTATGTCCTTTGACAGATCGTCTGTAATATAATTCCCCTTCTTTAAATTCACCATTCAGTTCAAACACCTCGGCCATCAATTCAGGATCGTCATGATTACCGGAGGTGAATGCCAGAGGCGCCTGGATAGTGGCCAGTTTTTCTTTAATCCACTCATAAATTTCAGGCTCTCCATCTCGGTAGCAAAGATCGCCGTTGATCACTAAAAGGTCTGCATTCATGGGCTGAAGACGCTCTACCATGTTCAGAAAGTTACCTCTTACGTCCACACCATAAGAGTCTTCTCCTTCTTTAGCCACATGCAGGTCGTTAATTTGCAGGATTCTCATGTATTAATTTGTTTTTCGGGCTTCTTTATCCAAGCCCAATCATAATGTTCATTAGGATTCATTAGGGGATTGCCTTCCTGAACTCCTTATATTTACCAGTTTTCTCAATAAATCGAACCAAAATGGAGCCCCAAGGGAAATAGCCAGGGCTGTCACTACCCAGCCAAGCAGTTTCATGACCCAATCCGCCCAATCCGCATTTTCATAATCGAAATAACTCCAACCCAGTCCTAGCGGCGCTCTTACGGATTCTAGCTCTTCGTTGACCAACAGCTTGGCCTGATCCAGGGCGTCCTGGAAGCGCTTGGCGGAGGCTGAATCTGCTACCTGTACCGGCTCCTGATTCAGTACTATACTGTCCCCTTCATAAAAATAGGTGTAAATGGTGCTATCTTTTTCGACGAAAGATTCCGCCATGGTCACTACTTCTCTTAATGATTCCGGATCTGATTCCAGCCTTTCATAAATAGCAATGGCATCCGCGTTGAATACTACGGCTATGAGCATACCGATGAAAACAAGGATCTTCTGGGTAGACCTTTTGTACCATCCACCAGCCCGGTCCATGACATCTTCATACCATTTTTGGATGCGCCGCTTAAATTTGAAAAGGTCATAATTCGCATCCTGTAAAAACTGGGTAAGCACTTCCTTTAGATTCTCGTCTTTGACGTCTTCCAGCTTTTTCGATAACTTCTCCATGCCCTGCCCTTCCAGTATTACATTAAATAATATAGACTGAAAAGCATCAGAGCTCATATAGGATGGGCTGTAGCGCTTTCCCCAGAATTTCTGCGAAAGTTGTTTGTACAAGGCATTGTCCTTGAACTCCTTGAATAGCTTCTCCTCCGTATCCTTGGAAGCGAGCATATTTTTCAGGGCCTTCTCCAGGTTTTTTCCCCTTAAGGACATCCCGGCCGCCAGCAACTCCATAATGGTGGTTGCGAACAAGCTCAATAAGAGCATAACGAAAACCAAACCGATGACCACTTGAAGCATATTCATAATGTGACATTTTAGGGGGTGGGGGTGAAAACCTAAAATTTTATTTTAAAGTGGTTTGGAACAATTCAAATATCCGCCTGTATTCATCTGTCCAGCTACTGGGTTCTACAAAACCGTGCCCTTCCACAGGAAATACAGCGAACTCCCAATTATCTTTTCCTATCTCAATTAAGCGTTGTGCCAGCCTTACAACGTCCTGAAACTGAACGTTCGTATCTACCATACCATGTAAAATTAGCAATTGATCTCGCAGGCCATCCGCAAAATTGATAGGCGAACTGCGCTGATAAGCGATCGGGTCCTGCACCGGCGTATTCAAAATATTGGCCGTGTACCCGTGATTGTAATGCGCCCAATCGGTCACACTCCTCAAGGCCGCACCGGATTTGAAGGTACCCGGAGAGGTAAACAAGCCCATCAATGTAATAAAGCCACCATAAGATCCGCCGTAAATCCCAATCCGGTTTGGATCGATGCGGTATTCATCCACCAGGAATTTAGCGCCATCTACCTGGTCGCTCAGATCCTTACCCCCCATATGGCGGTAGATGCCGGTCCGCCAGTCGCGGCCATACCCATCACTGGCCCGGTAATCAATATCCAAAACAGTATAGCCGTTATCCACCAGAATGTTGTGAAACATGTATTCGCGATAATAGCTACTCCACCATTTGTGTACATTTTGCAGGTAGCCGGCTCCGTGTACAAAGATCACGGCCGGTCCATTCCTTTTGGCACGTTCCGGGCGGTAAAGGCGAGCCGGGACTTTCGCTCCGTCCGCGGCTGTAAAATAAACGATCTCGGGATCCTTCCAGGAGTATTTTTTAAATGCATCCGTAGTTGATTCAGTTACTTTTGTGGCCGCTGCCCCCTTTTCATTTTTCATGATATACAGCTCCCAGGGCTTGTTGCTGTATGCATACCGGATGGCCAGATACTGCTCGTCGGGCGACATCGTCACCTGGTTGCCGCCTTCCATAGAGGTTATTTTTTCCATGTCCCCTCCATTCGCCGGAAGTGTATAAAAATGAAGTTCGTGTGGGCTTTCCGCATTGGAAGAAATAAAAAACCGGCTTTTATCTCTTGACAATTCGGCCTCCCGAATTTCAAAATTCCCCTTGGTTAAAGCTTTTTTACGACCGTTATTTACATTCAGCGTATAAATATGGGAATAGCCCGTTTCTTCCGATTGAAACCAAATGGTATTATTATCTGCCAGCCAGCCGATGTTGCCGGCAGAAAAATTCCAGCTGCCGATTCCCGGGCCGCCGATCCAGGCCTCATCTCTCTGGCGATCTAAGAGTTTCAGGCTGCCGTCTTCAGGATTCAACTGCATGATCCAACGGTCTTTATTATCCTGCGAACGAACCACCACCACTGCTTTGCCATCTTCAGAATAAATAGGGCCGAAAATCATCACTTCCCGGGGCTTTTCATAATTTTCTTCATAAGCTTCCTCCCCTTCGTGGTATTCTTTCAAAAAATCAGGCTTTTGATAAATCCCCTCAATTTGCTTGGTATCAATTATATAAAACGTATCGAGCTGCCGATCATAGACCCCCATCTCGTAAGAATTCTCCGGAGACCCCACCTTGGGACGGCTTCTCAAATCTTCAATATACCCGGATTCGGTCACGAAATTAGGCACCTTTGTGTTATCTGCGCTCGCCCGGTTCGTCAAACGATACGTAACAAAACGCATATCCGGACTGATGCGTAAATCGGAGATAGAGCTGCCTCCGTAATAAATTTCCAAAGGGCGTTCCACTACCACGGCCTCATTGCGTGCCCGTCTGAGTTCTCTTTCAGCTTTACGCTCTCTTAAAACTTCAAACAGTTCCATTTGCTGATCTTCCAGCCAGGCTTTTTGCTCTGCTGCGCGGGAACCAGAGGACCGGGCACTTCCTTTTTTAAACTGGGTCAGTTGTTCGGTAGTACCGCTGGTTCGGTCCCAGGCATATAGATTATCATCTTTGGTATAGATGATCTTGGTCTCATCTCCGGAAAAAATTGGATTAGATTCCCTATCCAGCGTATTGGTTATTTGCGTTTCTTCTCCAGAATTGGTATCCAGTAAAAAAAGATCACCGTTTTTTTGGAACAAATATTGGCTATAATCCTTGCTGTAAATTCCAAACCGAGACGGGAGAGCTGCTTGTTCTTCCAGGCTTACTTTCTCCGCCTGGCCCCCTTCCAAACCAATTTTATACGTGCTACTCAAAGTATCCATCTCCGGATTCCAGGAAAAATAGATGGTTTTGCTGTCCATCGACCAGGAAATACCCGAAGGACTATAACCCACAAATTTTTCTCCCTGCATGATCTGTTCAATGGTAAGAGGAGATTGATTTTTAACAGCCTGGCCAAAAAGACCGATAGTAAGTACAACAAAGATCAGGGTAAGAGCTCTTTTCATGAAAATTTGATTATAAATTTGAACAGAGGCTGTCTTGGGGTTGTGTAAAAAGTCCTTCGGCCTTTTCACACAACCAATAATATTCTTTTGGGAGGTCGTTTTAAGAAAAAAACTTTGTTTTTTTCTTAAAACGACCTCCCAAATAAAATTTAATGGGGTGGGTAAAAACGAGGAACGAGTTTTTACACAACCCCAAGACAACCTCTTAAATATAATTATTCAATGTCCATTTTGGATCGATGAGGCTAAAATAAAAAAAAGCAGGCGTAGAATCCTCGTCTACGCCTGCTTATAATGACCACAATCAAAAAATCTAGTGTTCAAACTGTTCTTCCTCCGTACTTCCGGCCATGGCTACCGTGGAGGCTTTGCCCTGCTGAACTGTGTTTTGGACATAATCGAAATACTGGGTACCCACAAAAGCCTGGTGCTTCACGGCTGCAAAACCTTCGGATTGCAAGGCGAATTCTTTTTCCTGCAATTCGGAATAACCGGCCATGCCGCGCTGCTTGTAAGCTCTGGAAAGCTCAAACATGGAAGTATTTAATGCGTGAAAACCTGCCAAAGTGATGAATTGAAACTTATATCCCAGCTCCGCTAACTCCTCCCGGAAGTTCAACAACTCTTTTTCTTCCAGGTGGCTTGCCCAATTAAAGGAAGGCGAGCAATTGTAGGCCAGCATTTTACCAGGAAACTGCTCGTGGATACTTTGAGCAAACTCGCGGGCCTGTCCTAAATCCGGATGAGAGGTTTCGAGCCACAATAAATCAGCATAGGGCGCATAGGACAAGCCTCTGTTGATACCCTGTTCTAGCCCGCAACTAACTTCAAAAAAGCCTTCTGAGGTTCGGCCACCGGTCAGGAAGGCATGATCCCGCGGGTCGATGTCGGAAGTGAGCAGATTGGCGGCGTCCGCATCGGTGCGGGCAATAAGAAGGGTCGATACATTTAGTGTATCCGCAGCCAGGCGTGCGGCAACTAACTTATTGATCGCTTCCTGAGTAGGCACCAAAACCTTTCCGCCCAAATGACCGCATTTTTTGGCAGAGGATAATTGATCCTCAAAATGAACCCCGGCCGCTCCTGCTTCAATCAGGCTTTTCGTCAATTCAAAAGCATTCAGATTACCTCCAAAACCGGCTTCCGCATCTGCTATGATAGGAACCATCCAGTCGATATTACCTTCTCCTGTGACCGATTGGATCTGGTCTCTGCGCAGCAGGGCATTGTTGATCCGTTTAACAACCATGGGAACAGAATTGGCGGGATACAAGGATTGATCCGGATACATTTCTCCGGCCAGATTGGCGTCGGCCGCCACCTGCCAGCCACTTAGATAGATTGCTTCCAGGCCCGCGCTCACTTCCTGAATGGCCTGGTTGCCAGTTAGGGCACCCAAACCAGCAACAAATGGCTTGGCACGGAGCTGTTCCCAGAACCTGGTAGCTCCTTGTCTTGCTAAGGAGTACTCGATGTTAACCGATCCCCTCAGTTTGATTACTTCTTCGGCGGTGTAGGGCCTGGTAATGCCCTCCCAGCGGGGGTTTGTTGACCAGTCGGTCTTTAGCTCCTGAATTTTACTGTCGTTTTTCATTTTGTTTATTTTAAATTGATGATCTATTGGATGAGTTCGTAAGCCGGCAAGGTCAGGAATTCAATAAAAGTATCTGCCTTGACAAGTTGCCCAAACAAGCGGATGGCTTCTTTAAAGCGGCCGTTCTTATAAGCATCTTTACCTACATAAGCTTTGATCTTTTCTATTTCCTCTTCGAGAAAACCATGGTAGAGGTCAATGTTGACGATCCGGCCGTCATCAAGCTGAGCTTTATTTTTTAACCATTGCCAAAGCTGAGTTCTGGAAATTTCTGCGGTGGCGGCATCTTCCATTAAGTGATAAATAGCAGCTGCCCCATTCCCTCTGAGCCAGCTTTCGACATAAAGAATCCCAACATTGATGTTTTTACGCATCCCTTCTTCGGTTATGGTTCCGGTAGGTTTCTCCAATAGATCACCAGCCGTTACCGACACATCTTCCCTCAGTCGATGGATTTGATTGGGGCTGGGCATGAATTTGTCAAAAACGCGCAGGGCGACGGGCACCAGTCCCGGATGGGCTACCCAGGTACCGTCGTGACCATCCTGGACTTCGCGAATTTTGTCGATCTGTACTTTTTGGATGGCCTTCTCATTGGCCTCCGGGGCATTTTTGATAGGGATCTGAGCCGCCATTCCACCCATCGCATGAATGCCTCTGCGGTGGCAGGTTTGAATGACCAGTTGCGAGTAGGCCCGCATGAAGGGCGTAGTCATGGTAATCTGAGCCCGATCCGGCATGACAAAGCCAGGCAGGTTCCGGAATTTTTTGATGTAAGAAAAGATGTAATCCCAACGTCCACAGTTTAACCCGGCCGAATGCTCTTTTAATTCATAGAGGATCTCATGCAGTTCGAAGCTGGCCAGGATGGTTTCGATCAATACGGTAGCCTTGATGGAACCATTCGGGATTCCGAGATATGCCTGTGCAAAAACGAATACCTCATTCCATAGCCGGGCTTCCAGGTGGCTTTCTAATTTTGGCAGATAAAAGTAGGGGCCGGAACCACGGTTCAGGAGTTCTTTGGCATTGTGGAAAAAGTACAGTCCGAAATCAACCAGGCTGCCGCTCATACATTCTCCCTCCAGGCAAATATGTTTTTCCTCCAAATGCCATCCGCGCGGGCGCACCATTAGAGTGGCAGTTTCCTCTGCCAGGCGATACCACTTGCCGCTTATCGGGTGCTCAAAATCTATTTGCCGACGGATAGCATCATACAAATTGATCTGACCCTGGATGGTATTGTCCCAGTTGGGTGTGTTGCTGTCCTCAAAGTCCGCCATAAAGACTTTCGCTCCGGAATTCAGGGCGTTGATAATCATTTTGCGATCCACAGGGCCGGTAATTTCTACTCTTCGATCCCGGAGGTCTTCCGGAGTAGGAGCCACGATCCAATCTTCTTCTCTAATGCGTTGGGTTTCTGGGAGAAAATCGGGCATTTCACCCTGATCGATTCTTTGCCGGCGCCCTATTCTTTCAGCCAAAAGTTTTTTTCGAATAGGATTAAAGCGGCGGTGCAAGGCACAGAGAAAATCCTGTGCGACCGGGCTGAGTATTTCCTCATACCCTTCTTTGAAGTTGCCTGAAATATTGAGGGTGCTCAGCCGCTCTAATGCTTGGCTATTAGTGGTTTTCATGATCGTTGGTTTTTGTTCAAGGCAAAAATACAATTTTCCTCTATCAGCGGAAATTCCGCTAATTGTTTTTTTTCCTTTATATTTTTTACATTTGAGCCTATGATTTCGGAAAACAACCTGATTAAATTAGTCTTTGGATTTAAGGTTAAGTATTTACGCCATCAGCAAGGGCTTTCTTACCAGCAGTTATCGGGCATGACGGGCTTATCTACTTCGTATTTACATGATATTGAGAAGGGTAAGAAGTATCCGAAAGTAGACAAGATCAATCAGCTGGCTCGGGCACTGGAGGTCAGTTACGATTTCCTGGTTTCGCCAAAGGCTTCTAAGAAATTACAGCCGGTTATTGACTTTTTGACGTCGGATTTCATCAAAGAATTTCCACTGGACATGTTCGGCATTAGCCCTGAAAAACTGTTCGAATTATTTGCCAACACCCCTGATAAGGTCAATGCTTTTATCAATACGGCGATCAAGATCACACGCAATTATCAAATGCGACGCGAGCATTTATATCAGGCGGCCCTGAGGTCTTATCAGAGTATGTACGATAATTATTTTGGTGATTTGGAAAAGCAGGTTAAGGCATTTAGGCAGGATTTTAAGATAAGTAGTCAGTTGCCCGTTCAGACTCAACAGATTGAAGCGCTGCTGAAGAACCATTTTAATGTGTCGATTGATCGCAAGCGGATGGCAGCGGAAAAAGCGCTTCGCTCAAAGCGCTCCTATTTTTCTGCGGAGCAACAAATGCTTTTTATTAACCAGGGCCTGACCAGCGCCCAGGAAAATTTTCTGATAGGCCGGGAACTGGGTTTTCAATATTTGAAACTGAAAGAGCGTCCTTTTCTAACGAGAATCAGTGAAATAAGCTCCTTTGAAAAACTACTCAATAACTTTAAAGCCTCTTATTTCAGTGTTGCTTTACTGATGGATGAAACACTTTTAGCTGAAGACATCAGGCAGCTAGCCGGACAAACGACCTGGCAACCACATTTGCTTCTCATGCTCATCGACAAATACAATGTCACACCGGAAATGCTATTGCAGCGATTGACGAATGTACTACCACATCATCTCAACATCCGGGACCTGTTCTTTATCCGCTTCCGAAAAGGAGAAGCACCTCAGGATTATGAGATGACCAAAGAACTGCATCTTGCCCAGCCACACAATCCATATGCCAACGAACTAAATGAGCATTACTGCCGCCGATGGGTATCGGTTGATATTTTGAAACAACTGGCTTCCCTTCGCAAAAATGACGTAAGCGTTCTGAGGCATGCAGATGCACAGGTTTCGGCCTATCACAATACCGATAATCATTATCTGTGTTTATCGATTGCCAAGCAGGATCAATCTTCGGGTAGCCGACCGGCCAGTGTAACAGTGGGGATGCTGCTTAATGAGCATATGCGTCAGACCTTCCGCTTCCTTTCTGACCCTGGCTTGCCGGTCAGAAAGGTCGGTACAACCTGTGAACGGTGTAGCCTTTTGGATTGTCACGAAAGAGCTACCTCGCCCGTCGTCATTACTCAGCAGATGGAAAAAGAAAGGGAAAAAGAAGCCATTGAAAGATTGGAGGAAAATGGTCGGCCAAACATTATTTCTTGACTATGCCTGATAAAACCAGGATATTTATAGGTAAGGCCAATTCGAAAATAAATGGAACCATTTTAAGTCAGCACACATGAATATCATAACACTTTTTATCAATCAACTCGAACAAAACAGTGTGATTTATGAAGATTTGCTTTCAGACATTCCCCGGGATATCCTGAAAGTCCACAGGCTTGGAGGAAAATGGAGTATTCATGAGCATGCCTGCCATATGGCCGAGGTCGAACACCTGATGTATGATCGCTTTTTGACTTTTCACAATGTAGAGTATCCGGTATTTCAGCCGTTCCTTCAGGAAAAAGCCCGGCCGGACATTCATTTGCTTGAGCTGAACTTTGACAAATCCGTCAGGCAGTTTAAAGAAGAACGACGTAAAACCGTTCAATTGATCCGTGGCTTCAGTGATATAGACTGGAAAAAAGAAGCCACCCATCCCGAATACAAACAATACAATGCAAAGATATTGCTCCGCCACCTTATCATGCACGACCATTTTCATATGTATCGCATGGAGGAGTTGTGGCTTACCCGCGATCCTTATCTTAAGAAACCTTAGTCGGTATTCGAACATCTTCCAAAAAAGCGCTGTTGCATAGGTGAAAACTTGTAAAAAACTGAAAATCAGCTTTTTATTTCACTTTCAAAACAAAAAAAATCACCCATGCAAAAGTTAGCTATAAGATACGGCAGTATGATGTTTGCCGGCTTCACCTTGTTCTTTCTATTAATGAACCTCTTCGGACTGGCCAGCAATACTAATCTTAGAATTTTCAATTTTTTAATACATATGGGATTCATCTACTTCGCTATAAAAGCCTATAGAGAAAGCCATCGCGATACATTTCCCAACTATGCAAAAGGACTCGTATTAGGAATGTACACCTCCGCTATTGGAGTACTAGGCTTCACTATATTTTTCCTGTTGTTTTTGACAATCAACCCTGCCTTGATGTTGGAATTCAAAGAGGTGCTACCGCTCGGGAAATATCTTAATCCTTTTACCCTCAGTATTTTTGTATTAGTGGAAGGTACGGCGGTCAGCTTAATTGGAAGTTATATTTTATCGAGAGTGGTAGGTATGCAGATGTCAAGTTCCAACTAAATTTAGAAAAAGCAAATGCGGTGAACACCGCATTTGCTTTTTCTGTTAAAACTCCATTCTTTCATACACAAAAGCTTTTTTCTCCTCAAAAACAAGTTCATAATTATCCTGCAGATATTGCTCAAAAAATTGGTTCACAGCAGAATCCTTTTTTGAAAAAGAGATATGCCTGGATCGGGAGACGATCAGATCAGGCTGATACACTTCTAAAATATATTTTAACTCCATTAAAGGGCCTTCTTCCGTCTCTTCGATAAAGGGATAATTCGATTTTCTCAATAAATTGGACGGATGAGTTACTACTTTCCTGGGAGGCAACTTAGCCAGTTCCCAGTACCCGATGTGGTAATCCAGGAAAAAAACAGTGACCTCTTCCTCGTAATGTTGCTCAATATAATCCGGAATCGTGATCCCATAACCGTTGTATATGGATTGCCCCTCCCAATATCTTTTTCCAATAACGCCATATTCCATATAGGCTTCTACAGGCAGCAACAGAAATAAGCCCATTAAATAAGGCTTAACCTGTTGGAAAGAAAGCTTCCTTAATTGGCTTATCCAGGATACGATAGGCAAGACCATAAAAGGGTACAACTGAATTAAATAGTGGCTATTGACCTTACCGCTTTTGATGAGCATAAAAAAGAGCCCGCCTGTTACTACCCACATTAGGGTCAGTTTCTTGAGCTCTCCATTGAATAGCCCCAATTGCTCTCTTTTTAAAATGCTTAGAAAGTATACAATCAGGAAAGGACTGAGTTGAAGCACCGCTTCCAGCATATCTCCATAAGTGGGATTATCATAATTCATAGAAGCCAGGATCACGGCATTCCACCAGGTTGAAGGAATGTCATTCAACCAATAGGGAACAAACGTCAGGAACGGAATGAACAATCCACCCGCCAGGGAGATACCTCCCTTCAATAGAATATCTTTTGCCTGCCAGCCGTAGGATAATAAATAGTATATGAAAAGAAGCCCAACAGGGTATATTAAATTTAACCGGAACATTAAGGAGGCTCCAAATAAAACAGCAGAAAAGAACAACTCTACATTCCGCCGGGTCTCTAACAATTGCCAGAAAGCCAACACAAAGAATAGCATGGCTAAATGTTCAGACATGACTCCCTGAAGGCTGCCGAACAAACTGGATAAATAAATGTATAGCAAACCGCTAAAAAAACCGATGCGCCCATTGGCCCCCTTCTTTCCTATTTTATAAATAAAAAAAGCAGTGAGGCCTATTACCAGAGAGCCGAATAAGCGTATGGCAATGTAACTTTTGCCAAAAAACTGTATGATCGCAGCAAAGAACAAAAAGACGAGCGGCGGCTTCAAATCCCATAACTGCGTATACGGCAGAAAACCATCTACCCACGATTGCCCCATTAAAATAAATGTGCTCTCATCCCGGTCAATGTAATCCCGAAAAAAAAACGGGAAACGAATCAGTATACTAATGACGATAAAGGCAAACAAATTCTTTAAATGAACACTCAATTCTCTGTGGCTTTTGTACTTAACTTGATAAAAAGTTCAAAAGTAGTTATTTTTTCTAATTCACTTATAGCTCGATCATGATCCCGATACTGGG